>CAZSBQ010000052.1:15140-19619 GCA_964604795.1 uncultured Victivallales bacterium
GGTGCAAATTGCGGGCAGAACAGGAAAGTGTGTCTCTTCGCCAGGTCTAAAGCTTTGGCTTTACAACAATCTCCAATTTCCTTGCTTGCCTTCTTGTTCCGTGTTTTCCGTGGTACTATTATGAGGCATCAAACTACGGAACTGACATGAAAAAACAGATGAAAAAAATCATAATCGTTCTGCCCGTCATTCTGGCTGTTGCCGTGGTCGTGGTTCTGGTGCGCACGCGGTCCGGGCCGGGGAAGAGGGCGGAAGGCGAAGTCGGCCGGGCATTGCGAGTTATTGGCGCCCCGGTGGTTGATTTGCGGCCGCGCTCGGTCGGGTATGGTTTGGCTGAACCGGGCCGGGTCTGGCGCGCCGTGGCTCAGGTCAAGGGAGAAGCGGTTTCGGTTCACCCGAAACTGGAAGCAGGCGAACTGATTGACAAGGGATCGGAACTGCTCCGGATCAACCCCGCGGACTACGAACTGGCGGTGGCGCGCTTGAAAGCGAATATCGCTCAGACTCAGGCGAAACTGGATGAACTGGCGGCGGAAAAGAAAAACAAGCAAGGGTCTCTGCAAATTGAAAAACGGTCGCTGGAGTTTGCCCGGAAATCTCTGGATCGGCTGCGTGAGCTGCTTGCGAGTGACGCCGTGCCGCCGGACCAGGTGGACCGCGAAGAGCGCAGTGTGCTGCAGCAGGAACAGGCTATCCAGGAACTCGAAAATGCACTAACTCTTATACCCGCCCGACGGCAAGCCCTTGAAGCAACCCTGGCCGCGCAAAAGGCCGACCTGGAGCAGGCCGAGATCGACCTGAGCCGGACAATTGTCAAGGCGCCGTTCGACTGCCGTCTGAGCGAGGTTGACATTGAGGAGGGGCAGTATCTCACTGCCGGTCAGCAGCTTTTCGAAGCGCACGGCACCGGTGTCGTGGAGATCGAAGCCAAGTTCAGACCGGAGCAGATGCAGAATCTTCTCCCGCTTGAGAAGCGTCAGCAGTTCCAGCCGGGCATTTCGATGGAGAAGCTTCAGGAGCTTTTCGATTTGACCGTACTTATTCGCGTGCGCAGCGGCGACTGGCAAGCGACCTGGCCGGCCCGATTCGACCGCATCCGCGAGATTGTGGACCCGCGCACCCGCGCAATCAATGTTGTAGCCGCGGTTGATGATCCGTATGACAAAATCATCCCCGGCGTCCGCCCGGCGCTGGTGCGCGGCATGTACTGCGAAATGGAACTTGTGGCGCCCGCCCGCCCGAACACGGTGGTGGTGCCGCGCAGCGCGGTGCGAAACGACCGTGTCTATGTTGTTGATTCCGAGGGACGCATGAAGTCACGGACCGTGTCAGTGGCCTTTGCCCAGGATGATTTCATGGTGATCGAAGAGGGGGTGAGAGGCGCCGAAACAATTGTCGTTTCCGACCCTACCCCCGCCATTGAAGGGATGAAGGTCAGCGCGGTTGTCGACGAGGAGTTGCGTGAACGACTTGTCGAGCAGGCCGAGGCGGAGGCCGGGGAGGCATCACGATGATTCGTTTCTTTGCCGGCCATCCCACTGCCGCCAACCTTATCATGGCGCTTTTCATGATCGTGGGACTGATTTCGCTGCCGCGGGTCATGCGTGAAACCATGCCCGATTTTGCGCCGAGCGAAGTCGAAATACGCATACGCTACCCGGGCGCCACGGCCGAAGATGTCGAGGAAGCTGTTGCACGGCGCATCGAAGACGCCGTCGACGATGTTCACTATGTTCACGAAATCCGCTCGGACTCGCGCGAGGGGCTTTCCATAACCATTGTTGAAATGGCTGAAAACGGTGATTTTCAGACGTTTTTCAACGATATCGAACGGGGCATAGACGCGATTGACGATTTTCCCGATCAGGTTGAAGAACCGATCATCGAGGAGCTTGGGCGCACCGATCTGGTGCTGGGGCTGTTGGTGTCCGGCCCGTTGAGCACACCGGACTTGAAAGCGTACAGCGAAGACCTCAAGGATCGGATGCAGGAAGCCGGCCTGGCGCTGATTGATATCGAGGGATTTTCCGAACACCAACTGCGCGTGGCGCTGAATGAAGCCGAACTGCGGCGCGCCGCACTTACCGTGCCCATGGTGGCCGATGCGATTGCGGCGCAAAGCCGGGATATGCCGCTGGGAACGATCGAGACCAGGGAACGGGATATCCTGCTGCGATTCGACGACCAGCGCCGCACCCCCGAAGAGCTGGAAAGGCTGGTGGTCTGGGCCGGACCGGAAGGGGCCGAGATTCGGCTGGGGGAGATCGCTGCGGTCGAAGATCTGTTCGAACTTGAAGAGCAGAAGATAACTGCGAACGGCCGCCGCTGCGCATTGCTGAACATCCGTAAAACGAAAGCCGAGGATACCATCCGCATTGCGGACCGCGCAAAAGCATTTATCGAGGATGAACGGCAGCGTCATCCGCAACTGAACTTCACTATTTCTCAGGACGAATCACTGATCCTGGTGGATCGCCTGAATATGCTTGTCTCCAACGGTATTCAGGGACTTATCCTGGTTTTCCTGGTCATGTGGGTGTTTTTCAATGTCCGCGTTTCATTCTGGGTCGCCATGGGGTTGCCGGTCTCGTTCCTGGGCGCCTTTCTGATCGCGCCGCAGCTCGGGCTCAGCATCAATATGTTCACAATGGTCGGGCTGTTGCTGGCGCTCGGACTGCTGATGGATGATGCGATAGTCATTGCCGAAAATATCGCGGCTCACCGTCAACAGGGCAAAAGTGCTCTCGCGGCCGCGGTCGACGGCACGAAAGAAGTCGCCGCCGGTGTTTTTTCCTCGTTCATCACCACGATATGCGTACTCGGGCCGCTGGCGTTTATCGGCGGCCAGATCGGGCGGGTACTGCGCGTCGTGCCGATGATGCTGCTGCTGGTGCTGGCGGTCAGCCTGATCGAAGCGTTCGTCATTCTGCCCGCCCACCTGAACCATGCCATGCATCATTTCGACCCGGGCAACGCCGGTGGTATCCGCCGTCGCTTCGATGCGTTCATTGAATGGCTGCGGAGAAACGTGGCCGGGAACGTCGTGGCTTTTCTGCTGCCGCGCCGTTATCTGGTTTTTGCCGGGATTCTGGCATTGTTCATACTCTCCGTCGGCATGCTGGCCTCGGGCCGGATCAAGGTGCAGGGCTTTCCGGAACTCGAGGGCGATGTGGTCATGGCGCGTCTGCTCATGCCCCAGGGGACGCCGCTGGAGCGGACAGAGCAAACCGTGGACCGTATTCTTGATGCGCTGGAGAGCACGAATCAAGCCTTTACTCCGAAGCAGCCAGGGCAGCGCGAACTGGTCGAGAATGCCTATGTCCGGTTCAGCCATAACACCGAAGCGTTCGAGAGCGGTGCCCATGTCGCCACCATCACCGTTGACCTTCTCAGCGCCGAGGAGCGTTCCGGAACCATTGATGCTTACCTGGCGGAATGGCGGCAGCAGATCGGCACTCTTCCGGACGTGAAAAGCCTCACTCTGGGCGAACCCGGATTCGGCCCCGGCGGCCGTCCCATTGAAGTACGGTTGCGCGGCCGCGAGTTAACCGAACTGAAGGCTGCGGCCCGGGACCTGCATGATTGGTTCGGCCAATACGAGGGCGTTGTGAACTTGGCCGATGATCTGCGGCCCGGCAAGCCCGAACTGCGCCTGCGGATTCGTAAAAATGCCCGCGGCATGGGCATTACCGCGGCCGAGACGGCCCGGCAGTTGCGCGGCGCCTTCCAGGGACTGGTTGCCGACGAAGTGCAGGTCGGCAGTGAATCCTACGAAATAGAGGTGCGCCTGGCGGAGGCCGACAGCGACAGTCTGCAGGGACTCGATGACTTTATGCTGGTGCTGCCGGATGGAAACGAAACCCCGTTGCGCAATGTAGTGTCCTGGGAGGCTGAACGCGGATGGGCGCGCGTCGCCCGTTTCAACCGCATGCGGGCCGTCACCCTTCGGGGCGATGTGGATTCCCGACTGGTTAATACCAATGAATTGATGGGCGTTTTCCGCAAAACCTACCTGCCCGCTTTCCAGAAGAAATTTCCGGATGTCAAACTGACCATCGCCGGTGAACTCGAAGAAACCGGGCGGGCACGAAAATCCATGCTCGGCGCGCTCGGCATAGGCATGATCGGCATCTTTGTTTTGCTCAGCTTTCAGTTCCGCACCTACACCGAACCCCTGATCGTCATGATCGCCATCCCTTTCTCATTGATCGGCGTGGTCTGGGGGCATGCCCTAATGCAGACCCCAATCAGCATGCCGAGCCTGCTTGGATTCATCGCCCTGGCCGGGATCGTGGTCAACGATTCCATCCTTCTGGTCATCTTTCTCAAGAATGCCCGAACCACCGCCACCAGCCTTCACGATGCCGCCGCCGGCGCCAGCCGAGACCGTTTCCGGGCTGTCCTGCTCACCTCCAGCACCACCATCGCCGGGCTTCTGCCGCTCCTCTTCGAGGGCAGTCTGCAGGCGCAGATTCTCAA
>CAZSBQ010000053.1:0-19606 GCA_964604795.1 uncultured Victivallales bacterium
GCAACGTACTGTATATCAATCTCTTGCTCCACCGACGCAAGGTCGGCGGGGGCAGGAAACCCCTTTCCGGACAGGGTCTAGCACGATCCTGCCCCGAAAGCCTCGGGCAACGCCCGGGGATTTGGTCTGGTCGTTGACGTGCCATGTAAGGACCCCCGCAATGTGTTGCCCGCGAAGGAGATTGAGGACCGCTTTCAGCGCTCTTTTCTTGGTTCCACGTTTCCCCGGACGTCGTTCGGGGCTAGGGTGAAATGCCCCATCCGGGGCATGAATAAGGCTTTTAGAGTGGACTCAACTGACCGAATCCAACCAAATTCTGTGGACATAGTTCGGGACATCGATTCGAAAGCAGGGGGAGTTGTTTCGGCGGGACGGGGAGAGGATGGGATCGTCTTGGAAAAGGAGGCCAAGGCTTTGTTGCTGCCGGCATTGGAGGAGTTGCTTGAGACGCCAATCCGCTGGGCCGTCAGGTCAGGGCGAACGAAGAAGACTCGGCAGATCAAGCGTCGGGACTGCATTCAGGCCGAAGCGCACACGCTGGCGAATCGGCTTCTCGGCAAAGACGGCGGTTTGCCGGAAGTGATGGAAACACGCGAGGTGTTTGGGGAGGAAAATGGCGGGAGCGACGAGATTTGAACTCGCGACCTCCGGCGTGACAGGCCGGCGCTCTAACCAGTTGAGCTACGCCCCCGAACAAGAAGCTTGGCGCTTCCAGCTGGGTCAGCCCAAACTATAGCCCGGCAAAATCGCGGGACAAGCGCATGTTGAACTTTTTTTTGTTTTTTCATGAGGATTGTAAAAACCCGGTTTGTCTTGCTATATTCTTTGCTTTGTGCCGGGTGTGGACGACGGCGTTCGCTACGCCGGCTTTGCTCCCGGCAATCCACCAGACTACGGCGCGGAGGCCCATCATGAAACCGTTTTTGCTCGCCCTCAACCTGATTTCGGCATTTCCCATTCGCGAGATCGAGCCTGCCGACGCACAGGACACCGCCGCCTACTTTCCGCTGGCGGGCCTCGCCGTCGGGCTGATTTTGGCGGCGCTCGGGGTGATTTTGCTGGTCGTCGCCCCCCTGCCGGTGGCCACTACGGTGGGGGCGGTCCTGATCCCGGTGGTGTATTCCGTCCTCACCCGTCACCACGGGCTGCACGGCATTGCCGGCGTGCTCGACAACTGGCTTGCGCAGTCCGCGGAGACGACCGACGAGCGCGTGGGCTTTTACCGCAACATAGTGATGATCCAGACCTTGTTCCTGGTGAAAATTCTGTTTGTCGGCCTGGTTCTGTACTACCGCAAACCAATGTGGCTGGCCTTGGTTCCCGCGTTGAGTCATTGCGCGTGGAGCGACCTGCTGCATCCGGAATGGGACAGTGTCGACGTTCCGGGGAACAACAATATCCGCGTGCCGGTCCAGTGGATTTTCGCCGCGGTGATCTCGCTGCTGGCGGGCGCGCTTTCCGGCAGCCTGGCCGCCGGCATCCTGGCGCCGATCCTGACATGGCTGAGCATCCAGGCCGCCCGCACTCTGCTGACCGAACGCCTCGGCGGCATTGAACCCACCGGGGTGTACGCCGTGGCCGAGAAATTGGAGCTGCTGGTCCTGCTGGTCGGCATCCTCTTCTTCGCCACCGGCGCCTGATCCCCCGGACAAGCACAACATGAGAAGCGCAGCAATGGCAACCACGATCAAATACCGCATGAGCGACGGCGCCGAGGACCTGGCGCCCGGCAAATCCCACAGCGACGATGCCGGGTTCGACCTGCGCTCCCGAGAGGGGGTTGCCCTGGAACCCGCTCACCGCATGATGGTCCCCACCGGCCTTTTTCTGGAACTTCCCCAGGGCTGGGAGGCGCAGGTGCGCCCGCGCAGCGGACTGGCCGCGAAAAAGGGCATCACAATTCTCAATTCGCCGGGCACCATCGATGCGGGATACCGCGGGGAAGTGTGCGTAATCCTTTACAATACCGGCGATGAAGTCTTCACCATCGCGCGCGGCGACCGCATCGCCCAACTGGTCATCCAAAAACTTCCCGACGTCAACCTGGTGGCGGTTGACTGTCTCAACGACAGCCATCGGGGAGACGGCGGCTTCGGAAGCACGGGGGTTAATTAACGGTATGAATCGCCACGCCGGCAAGCGAACCGCTGCATTTCTATTGGTGGCGGGACTGCTCCTAGGGTTGGTTCCTCCTCCGTCCGGGGGCGCGGTCATCCGTTCGGTGCAGCATGTGAACAGCACCTATCTGCTGCTTGCGGACATCGCTCACTATTACGGCATGAATCTGCGCACCAGGGGTAATCACATGGAATTGCAATCGCGGTATTCACGGCTGCAGTTTGAGCGGGACAGCCGGGAGATGACGCTCAACGGCGTTGCCGTGCATCAATCCTTTGCCCCCTCGCTCTGGCGCGGTCAACCGGTTGTCGGCGCCGACGATTTTCATACCGTCATCGAGCCCATTCTGCGTCCCTCTTCGCTGCCCCGCAGCCCCGTTCGCCGCATCGTGCTCGATCCCGGGCACGGCGGTCGGGATCCCGGTGCGGTGGGGAAGCATTCCGAAGAGAAGGACATCGTCCTGGCCCTGGCTCTCCGCACACGCCGGCACCTGCAAAAGCACGGATACGAGGTGCTGCTGACCCGCTCGGACGACCAATTCATCCCGCTGCTCAAACGCAGCGAAAAGGCCAACCGCGCCGATGCCGACCTGTTCGTGAGTCTGCACGTCAACGCCGTCGACAATGCGGGCGTTCGGGGCATCGAGACCTTTGCGCTCCCCCCCCCCGGCGCACCATCCACCTACGGCAGCCGCCGAGCAGCGACCTCCGCCAACGGCGATGACTTCATCCGTCGCAGCATGCGACTCGGCTACGAAATCCAACGCCAGCTGGTGCGCGCAACCAACGCGAAGGACCGCGGCCTCCGCCGAGCCGATTTCGCGGTGCTGCGCGAAACCAAAGCCCCCGCCGTACTCGTTGAAGCAGGCTTCATCACCAATCGCCAGGAGGAACGCCGTTTGGTCAGCGCCGAGCATCAGGAGCAAATGGCCGCCGCCATCGCCGAAGGCATCCGCCGATACGCCAAGGCCGTTGCCCCCGAACCCGGCACCCTGTAGAATACCCGCAATCAACAGTGAGGTCATCATGTCAAGATTGGAAGAAAACTGCGTGTTCTGCAAAATCGTGCGCGGCGAACTGCCTGCGGCGACCATTCACGAGAACGACCGGGTGCTGGCGTTTCTGGACATAGCGCCGTGGAACAAAGGGCACACCCTCGTGATCCCGAAGCAGCACCACAACAGCATAACCACCGTGCCGCCCGGCGACCTTGGCCGCATGATGGAAATGGCCGCAACCATTGGCGCGGCGCTCATGCGCACGGTCGACGCCGACGGCTTCAATCTGCTGCTGTCCAACGGACAATGCGCAGGCCAGGTAATCCCTCACGCTCACCTGCACGTGATCCCGCGCCATCCCGAAGACGGTCTGCACCTGCCCGTGCGAAACGTCGGATACGACTCCGACGAGGAGAAGGAGACGATCATCGCCAAGACCGCGAAACGCCTGCGGGATCGACTGAGCTGAATCATGGACGAACACGAGCACCACGAGGCGTTCCAACGCATCCTCAAGCAGGAGGATCGCTATGCCCGTCAAGCCTACGCCTTCGTTCAGGAGGGGGTATCCTTCGCCGCGCGCGTGCGCCGACACCGCCAACAAAGCGAAGAGCACGCCGAAAGCGCCGCCCCCCGGCACATATCCGGCCAGGAGCTGCTCGAAGCCATGCGCACGCTCGCGCTCCAGCAGTACGGCCCCTTGACCTTCGACGTGCTGGCCGAATGGGGCGTGCATCACTGCACCGACTTTGGAACCATCGTCTTTCTGCTGGTCGAGCACGGCCTCCTCGGCGCCAGCGAGGAGGACTCCATCGATGACTTCGCCGACGGCTATGACTTCCGGGAAGCCTTCCTGACCCCCTATGCACCGCCCAAAACCGAAATCGGCAAGCCAACTCCTATCTATTAATCATGGCAACCACCAAAACGGACCCGCGACATGTCGGAATGCACACTGATTGAAATGCCCAAGCTGTACGAAAACATGGACGAAGGCACCATCGGAGAGTGGCGCGTGAAGGAGGGGGATTCCGTAAAGAAGGAGCAGGTTCTGGCCGAGTTGGTGACCGACAAGACCGTCGTGGAGTTCGAGACGCCAGCCGCCGGAACCGTGCATCGCCTCTATGCCCCGGAGCAAAGCACTGTGCCGGTGGGCTACATCCTCGCCGCTGTCGGCCCCCGGCACGCCGCTCCGCCCTCGGACATCGAGGACCGCAATCAGCGGCTGCTGGAAAAACATCGGAAAAACGCGGACCTCGGAGACATCTTCGCGGATTTGGAGGAAAAGGGCCAGGATGAACAACCTCCCACACCTTCTCCAGCAGCCGCCCCCGCCGACGCAACACCACCAACCCGCATCCAAGCCGCCCCATCCGCACGCTCCCTGGCACGCAAGCACAACCTCGATTTGGCCGACATTGCGGAGTTCGCGAAAACCGAGCGGGTCCACAAGGCCCATGTCGAGCAATTCCTCGCGAGCCGACAAACAGCGGCACCGTCCGCTGCGGGACGCGCACCGGCCGAGGCGCCGGAGAACGGCGGGCAAGTGACCGAGAACACAGTCGCGCAGGATGAGCTCGCGCCAACCTTCGATCCTTCCCGTCCGCTGGCAGGCCAGGTGGCGCTGGTCACCGGCGGCAGCGGCGGGATCGGCAGCCGCATCTGCCGAACACTCGCCCGGCAGGGAGCGACAGTCGCCATTCACTACCACAGCGGACGCGAAGCCGCCGAGGCGCTGCAAACCGAAATCGAAGACAACGGCGGAACTGCGGTGACCGCGCACGCGGATTTGACCGATGAGCAAGCCGCGAAAGACCTCGTGGAAACCCTGGCCCAAGCGCAGGGACGCCTGGACCTGGTCATCAACAATGTGGGATGTCTGGACGACGCCATGCTGGCGTTCATGACCACCGAGCAGTGGCGCCGCGCCCTGGACGTCAACCTCACCGCCCCGTTTTTCGTCACCCGCGCCGCCGCCATGGTCCTGGCGCGCCAACGCGCCGGCCGGATTGTCAACATCGTCTCCGACGCGGGCCGGCTGGGCGGCGCGGCGCGCGCGAACTACGCCGCCGCCAAAGAGGGGCTGGTGGGATTCACGCGCTCGGTCGCCCGCGAACTGGCCGGCATGGGAATCCTGGTGAACGCCGTCAGCCCAGGCTTCATCGAAACCGACATGGTGGCCGACATGCCGGACGCCCGGCGGAAGGCCGTCCAAAAGGACATTCCGCTGCGCCGTTTCGGTCGGGCCGAAGAAGTGGCCGAAACGGTGGCGTTTCTGTGCGGCCCCGGCGCGACCTACATCACCGGCCAGGTGCTGTTCGTCGACGGTGGCCTGTTCATAGGCTGACAGATCACCTCGGACGTCATTGTCATGCGGCTACTTCCCTTCACGCACCACGAAGCGAACTTGCGGATTTCCTCGGCGGCGTACGCTCCCGTGTGCGCGGAGGTGGTGCGCCTGCGTTCGGAATTGGATGCATTCCTTGCACGGGTTCCCGGATTCGTGTCCGCTTTGACGCCCGTCGACACGCCCGTCGACACGCCCGCAAGCGCTCCCGCCATCGCCGCGGCAATGGCGCGTGCGGCGAAGATGGTGGGTGATGTCGGCCCGATGGCGGCGGTGGCGGGAACCGTGGCTCACTTCGCGGCCCGCGCGGCCATTCGCGCCGGTGTCGACCCCGTGCTGGTCGACAACGGCGGCGACCTGTGCGTGTGCAGCCGCGAGCCGGTCTCAGTCGGGCTGTTCGCAGGCGACCGCAGCCCCGTCGGCGAGCATCTGGCGCTGCGCATTGCAGGCGAAGCCGAACCGCTTTGCCTCTGTTCCTCGTCCAGCCGCATGGGCCATTCCTTGAGCTTTGGAGACTGCGATCTGGCCCTGGTGCTGTCTGCGGACGGCGCGCTCGCGGATGCGGCCGCCACCTCCGCAGCCAACCAAGTGCGCTCGGACGAGGACATCGAACCCGCCCTCGCACGAATCGCCGCCATCGAAGGCATCCGCGGCATCCTGCTGGCGCGCGACGACAAGGTGGGCATCAAGGGACGCGCCATGCCGGAACTGACGCGCAACCGCGATCCCCATCTGCGCCTGCGAATCACCAAAGCCCCCCAAAACCGGGAATTCGATGCGAACTCCGGAACTTGGTCGGAACTTGGGGTCACACCGAATGCCCCGAAACTTAAGGCGTGTTCTCGAGATGACCTAACCTGATCCGCGTTCCATACGCCACCCGCCAGCCCTCGCGTCATAAGCGCTACCTTAAGCACGATATGTGTCTTGATTTAGGCTACAGATGAGTGTGTCAGGGCCTGTGGAGAGACACTGCCGGAAGAAGAGGATAGGCACAAAAAAGAGGCTGTCCTGCACCAAACATCCCCTCCGGAGGACACCCATGAAGGCGAGGGGCTTTTCCAATGCAGGAAACCTGCCTCGCCATTCGTTCGACGGCGGGGCTCGACGGGTGGGACGCCCGTTTTACTTTTGGGTGCGGGCGCTGCGGATGGCGTCTTCGATGACCTGTTTTTCGGGGATGATCGACTCGAAGACGGGTTTGCCGTCGATGCAGATGGAGGGAATGTGCGCGACGTTGAGCTTGCACATGTAGCCCAGTCCCTCGCGGTTTTTGATGCGGTGTTCGCGCACCACCACGTCGTCGCCGACGGAATCGGCGGCCTTTTGGGCGGCGTCAAGCATGTACTGACATGGAGCGCAGGAGGTGGAATCTAGAGTGACCACGTCGACGACGACCTCGTCCAAGCCCGCGTAGTTCGGCAGGAAGATGTCGTCGAAGTTGTCCTCCTCGGTGGCTTCGAGCGCGGTGCGGGCGACATCGCGCCGGTACTCGTCATGGACCATTTCGGCCACGGCCTTGAGGTTTTCCGGCGGCACACCCCAGGGCAGGTCGCAGCCGGGCGCCAGGACGAAGCCGCGGGTTCCGCAGGCGTCGATGCAGCGGATGGCGTCGCGCCGGCAGGCGTCGGGCGAACCGAGCAGCAGGGCCAGGGTCAGCTTCAGATTGCCGCCCACGGACTTGCCGTGTTTTTCGCCCAGTTCGCGCAGCAGTTCCAGTGAGATGTTCTCGTCCACGGACATGTTGTCGCAATGGGTTTCGGCCATGGCTTCGAGGTTGCGTGTGGCGTCGCCGCAGACGAAGAACGAGCCCAGTGCGCTCTGCTCGTGAACCGCATCGAACAGCTTGTTGGCCGCCGGCGTCACGAAGGCCTCGAAATGCTCGACGGAGACCTGACTGGTCATGGGATCGACCACGGCGATGATGTCCGCGCCGTTGTCGGTGTACACCTTTGCCATGCGCGTCGCGATGTCCGCACAGTAGTCGAGCAAAGCATTGACGCGCTCGGGTTCGTCGTACATGTCCAGGAAGATCATGTTGCCGCGCAGGTGCAGAGCGAGCGTGAACGGACCGGTCACCAGGCCATAGAGAGCCACTTCGTCGCCGATGGTCTCGTGCAGTCTGCGCGTGGCTTCGGCGACGACCGGCAGACGCCCGGCGGAGGTGTCGAAGTCAGGCAGCGCGTCCAAGTCCGGATTCAGTTCCAGCGGATGAGTGGTCACCGACGGCGGACCGTCATCGGGCCAATCCAAATCGCAACCGAGCACCTCCGCCTCGACCTGCAGATCGAAAACCACGGGCACGCCGTCGGCTTGGTAGTCGCGCGCCGCCTGTGCCTGTCCCTCGACAATGCGGTCCGCACTGCGCAGATACTCCGGCGCAGACAATCCCATCAGCTGCCCGCCGTGAACCCCCACAAAAGGGACCCAGGCCGGACGCGGTGTTTGTTCGTTTTTCAGGGCCTTCAGAAGCAGCTCTTTTCCGGTCATGACGTATCGCTCTCTATTATTTTCGGATCGGTTTTAGTTTGCCGCCGCCTGCGCGATTCGCCCCGCGCAGATGATGCCGATTGCTAACTCCGCAATCGTCGGCTTCAAGTCCATACTCTACTTGCTTTGATTGCGTTTTCGTTGTATGTTTCGACCAATATTTTGCACAAACAAACCAGAACATCCATTTTCAATGGCATCATCCCGGTACAACACCAAAATCGACACTGTGCTTTCCCAGTGCGAGCGTTTTCTTCCCGCGGGTGCGGTTTACGTGCCGGCGGCTGACCGCGAGCCGGTGCGCCGCAGCGGCAAGCTGCCGCCGTTTTGCCGCGAGTGCGTAACCTCGTGTTGCCCTTCGCTGTGCCGGTCGGCGATTCTCGCCAACGCCCGTCAGGGCTACCTCATCGGCGAACCCTGCTATGCGCCCTGCTGGGCGGGACTGAACACGGTAGTGTTCCCGGTGGCGCCGGGCGGGCGTTTTCTGGGCGCACTGGAGATGAGCGGCTTCTGCTACCCTGAAATCCGCGAGGACACGCTTCGGCTGGTCCGGGAAAACACGGAGTCTCTGAGCGAACCGGTGCGGCGCCGACTGGCGCGCCACACCAACGAGTTTGTGGATATTCCCACTATGGAGGTGCGCGGCTACAGCGATTTCCTCCTTGACAGCCTATTTTCGGCCGGATTGAACTCGGTCGACGACTTCCGCGGGCGCCGCGAGAAATACCTGCAGCAGCGTCGGATTGCCGACCTGATGCGCAGGCAGGGAAATGCGCCGCCGAACACCGAAACCGTGCTCGAGGGCATCGCCGCGTTTTCCGCAGCGCTGGGCGCGCGCCACCGGGAACGGGCAATGTCGCTGCTGGACAACCTGCTGAGCCGAATCCTGCTGGTTGCGGGCGACAGCCCCGCGAAGGTCCGCGCCCATGTCCTGCCCTTCGTGTCCCTGCTGTTCCGCGCGCGGCTGCTGGACCCGCACACTTCGAACACCGGCACGGCCGGCCCCGCGCACATATCCGCCCTTCGGGAACTCGATGAGTTGACAGCAACCGAAGACATCTGCTACTGGATATTCCAGCGTGTGCGAACCTTTTTGGACGGGCACTCTGCGGCGCCCGCCTCGGGTAAGCCCATCCTGGGACAACGGATTCTGACGTACTTGGAGCGGCATCTCGCCCAACCGGTCACCGTGGCCGCCGCCGCCAAGGCCCTCAACACCGGCGAATCGACCGTCCAGCGCGCAATCAAATCCGAAACCGGGCGGCCCTTTCACCAACAACTGCTGCACCTGCGCATTGACCAGGCGCGCGAACGTCTGCTGACCACCGAACGGACCGCCTGTCAAGTGGCGCGCGACTGCGGTTTCCACGACGCCGCCCACTTCAGCCGTCTGTTCAAGCGCGAAACCGGCGCATCCCCTTCCGCCTACCGTCGCGTCCAGCAAGCCGTCGAAGGCACGCACGGCGCCGTTTGAGCTGCCCCCGAAACTCAAAATTCCGTTCAACTTGCGCACACCTTGAAGCTACAGTACAGAAAACTCGCGGCAGGCGCGAACGTAGGCTTCGACGTTTTCCCACGGCACTTCGGGCTCAACCATGTGGGTCGGGGCGACGAGCAGCCCGCCTTTGGCACCGGCAATGTCGAGGTTGCGCCTGACGACGTCCCTGACCTCCTCGGGGGTGCCGAAAGGCAAGGTGGTCTGGGTGCCGAGAGTACCGTTGAAGGACAGTACATCGCCATATTGGGCGTGGAGCTTGGCAAAGTCCATGGACTCGGGCTGCACCGGATTGAGGATGTCTATGCTGGCGTCAATCAAGTCGGGGATGAACGGTTCGACAAATCCGCAGCTGTGGTAGAGCACGAGCACATCGGGTTTTTCAGCCTTGGCCGCGGCGATGACCCGGGCGAGGCGCGGCTTGAGCCATTCGCGGTACATATCGAGCGACATCATGGGCGAGCTCTGCATGCCGATGTCGTCGCCCATATGAATGATGTCGACATCCGCCCGGGCGAAGGCCGCGGCACGCTTGACGGAATCATCGGTGACCTTGTCAAGAAGGTAAACCGCCTTTTCGTCCCCGGTGGCCATATCCATCATCAAGGCGGTCATGTCGCGGATGCCCCAGGCGGTTTCCCAGATGGTGCAGGCCATGTGCCCGATGGACGGGACGCCGTCGGCCTGCGCCTCGGCAACGGCGGATGCGGCGGCGGCGATATTGTCGAAATCCCATTTCGGCCAAGGATACTCGCGCATCTGCTCGACGGAGTCGAACCCGGCCATGGGATGATGCATGCGGTGCAAGTGCCAGACACCCTGGTATCCGCCCTCGCGGGCGACACCGTAAGGCGAAAAATCGGTTTTCGGGTGCAGTTCCTCGTCGAAGAATTGGCGCCAGTCCAGCTCCGGGCGCTCGATCAACGGTGGGCCGGGGACGCTGCGGCGGGCAAAGCCCTTGACGTACTCGAAGTACTCGGCTGCGGACTTGCCGCTCCCGACAGCGGCTTCCTGCTTTTCACGCATCGCGGGAGACAGATTGAATTCGACGGGCGCGAATTCGTACCCTTGGCGACGATACAGCGACAACATGTTCTCACGTGGGGTCATACTACCATCCTTCGTACGCAAAGTGCTCATTTAGGCCATTCGTGCTATTCATTGCCCCCTCTCCAACCACAGCGCGAAACGTCCTCAGTTTAAATGTCCAAATATACCCGGCAAAAGTGGACTCTTCAACCGGCGACGATGAGACGACCAGAACTCGTAATTCCGCGCAAATTGAACGACCGAATTCCTCTGCGGTTATCGGGCCAACGGCCCGGTCCATTGTTAGCCCAGGGTCCGCGACCCTGGGTTTGCAATCGCAAAACGAACGGGGGGCTGAAAGTCCGCTCCAATACTATGTCGTTCAACTTGCGCGTCCCTTGAGCCTACTGTACCGAGTTCTGGACGGCAGCGCTGTCTTATTCGGGATTTGGTCCGAGCCTGCTCAGCTTCCCTGCGAGGGGTTCGATGCCCCCCACGTGTTTTCGGAATTTCACGAGCCCACGCCCTTTTACGGGCACCCGGTCTGCGATTCGCATAGCTGGGAGACCCAATGTGCGGGAGTGTTTGCGGCCGGCAGTTTGGCCGATCCCGGTATCGACATTGTTCTGCGTCTCCGCGAACAGGCGACGACGGTGGTGCGGACCATTGCAGGAAAGCTGGGGCAATCAGTCTTTTCCACGGCAAAGAGCCCAAAGTGCAGGTGCCCCTCCTCAATGGCACCAGAACAAAAAGCGGCGTTATGGTCGCTCGGGCCAGTTGGCCGTATCCAGAAAGATGCCAATGCCCTGCGGATCCATCGTGCCGTCCTCTTCCTCTTGGAAGACGACCCCGCTTAGCTTGTCCGTGTCATTGGCATACCCCCGCAGGTACTCGTCGGTCTCGGTGCCAATATCGAAAAAGAACGAGAAGTTGCCGGCCCTGCCGGGATAGTTCTTGACCAGGTCAACGGCGGATCCCAGCGGCCGGCGGTAATAGCTGTCGCGACCACCGACGTGGAAGCTGACTGCAAAGGCTTTGGCCATGCCCATTCCCGTTTTGCCCGTCTGGTTCTTGCCGTGCAGATCGAGCATGACATCATCTCCGCCGAGGTCCAACAGGAAGCCGCTGGCCATATCCCATGCGGTTCCGCCGCCCAAACTGCTGGCGCTGTAGCGGTCGTTGCCGCTTCGGTCGAGAATGTAGCCGACACCGCGATGACAGCCGTTGCCAAGCGCATGATTGCCCGACCAGCCGTTGTGATTGCTGCCGTCTGGCCCGCGCTTGACGAAATAGGTGTCGTCGCCCCCATCGTCCACCACCATGCCCACACCACCGGCGTAGCCACTGCCGATAGCGAAGCTGCCGGCGACGTATTCGTCGTTGCCGGTGTGGTCTCGCAGCAGGCCGATGCCGCCGCCGAATGTCGCCTGCCAGCGGTCCGTTGGTTCCGGGCTGCGCGCCTCGGCGCGCCAGCTCGAGCCGTAGCCGATGCCGCCGCCTTCGTAGCCGTTGTCCCACTCGCGCCCGGCGCTGTAGCCGGATTCGTAAAGTCCCAGGCACTGGTAATGATCGTTACCGCCGCGGTCGTCCAGTAGCCCGATGGCCGAGTTGATGCCGGCGCCCAACGCTGCGTTGCCCGCGGCGTATACGTCGTCCCCGCCGTCATCCCGGAGTATTCCGATCCCCTTCCAGAAACCGCAGCCAAAGGCGTATTTCTGTCCGAGGTAGATATCGTCGCCGGCGTAGTCGTGCAGAATACCGATGCCCAGGCAACCGGCACCGAAGGCAAAACCGGCATCCAGCCTGACGCCGCCCTTGTCATCGGCATAGAGTGCATCAAAGGGGACCAACTGCGTGTTGTCGCCCTCGGGATCGGCCTTCAGCAGATCGATTTTGGTGTGCGCGCGCGGATCGAACCCCGGCGCCAGCCCCTGGCAGTAGCGGTCGTCTCCGGCCAGGTCCAGGCAGATACCCAATCCCAGGATGCCACTGCCCGGCCCCCCGACGCCCTTGGTGCGATAGAAGTCGTCGCCATCAAAGTCGATGACCAAGCGCACGGGATATCGCAGCAACCGTTCCGGCGTGCCGTGGTGGATGTAGTCGTCGTCGCCGCCGAGGTCGACAATGACGGCGGCGTCAACGTTCTCATAGCGGTTCGGACCGGATCCCCCCACGATGACTCGTCCATGGGGTGTGTCCCGGACAGCCACCAGGCTGCCGTGCACACCGGGGATGTGCAGCTGTTTCAGCGGCGGTCGTGCGAGCAGGTCGCGCCGCCAGCGCATCATGCTCTCGGAGCGCAAGGCGGGCGCGAGTTGGTGCAGCGCCCGGCGGCAGGCAGCCAAGTTGAAGGCTGCGACGAACTGCGGGTGAAGAGCGCCCTCGCCCGCGTTCAGGTCACGACGGATGCCGGTGGTGGCCACCGGTTCGCCGGCCAGTGCGCGGAGGTAGTGATAGCACCCCGTCATACTGTACAGCTGCGGGGGGACGGGCAAATTGAACTGCGGAGTGCGCTCACTACCTGGCGTGAAGGGATCGTTTGGCCGAAAAATCCAATTCAGGAAGTACGTGGGAGCGTTCTGGGAACGGTCGACAAAGTTTCGCCCTGTATGACAGAGCCAAGGCAGCACGAACCGCAGCAAGTTGCGTTCAGGTGCCGGCAAAGTCGCCCACCCCTTCTCGGCGATCATGGCGGCAGCCGACTCGAACTCGGCGAGGAATCGGTCGAATGTTGGTTGCACAGTCGGCAGCGCACGGCTTGTTGCCGGAGAGGTGAGCTGCGCCAGTAGCGCGTCCCCTGTGGTCAGGACTGTTTCCCCGCGATCAACCGTTACGTGGTCGGCCCAGGCAGCCGCGCGCCACGGTGTCTCAATGGGGTTTTCCTTGAGTTCACGCACGATCGGAAGCGGTTTGTACTGCTGCTGCGTCTCCAACTTGCGGTTGTACTCGATGCAATGGTCAAGCCACACCTGATAGTCGTGGCGCACTCCGCGGTCGGCCGCCTGCAACGCCTCTGCCTGCATCTCGTTCTCCGGCGTCACAGGCAATTGGCCCCGGAGCAGGATGCGTTCGAGTGTGGTACTCAGTTCACCCAGCGACGTGGTCGGGCGCTCGGTGCCCGGTGGCGTTGTACAGCCGGCAAACACCAGCATCGACAGCAGCAGGATGGTTGAAAATCGCGGGCGCATGGCGAATCTTCCTTTTCAATGGCTTTTCAACTTTTTAACCGCCACTCTACTTTATCTTGACTTTTTTATTTTCCACGCTGTTCCTCTGTCCGTCGGCAATCACTCCGAAAGGGGGCGACGGCGGGGAAATCCGCCCACGAGGTCCTGAGCTGGCGTGACTGAGAGGAAGGCATGGGGATCAATTTCGGTCACGATCTTTTTCAGCCTGGGCACTTCACTGGGGGGGACGACCATGTACAGCATGGGACGGGCTTCGCCGGTATACCCGCCCTGCCCGGAAAGTACCGTGACCCCGCGACGAAAATTCTTGAAAATGGCGGTCTTGACAGCCTCGTGATCGCTGCTGATGATGAAGGCGGCGCGGGTGGCGGAGAATCCCATCAGAGCCGCATCCAGGGCGCGGGCCGAAACAAACGCCAAAACGAAGGCGACCATGACAGGCTCGAAGCCAAACTGCGTGATGCCGATGACATAGACAACCAAGTTGGCGGCCAGCATCGTCTGCCCGAACGGCACACCCTTGAGCCGGTACAGAATGCGGGCGATGACGTCGGTTCCGCCGGTGGTCCCACGCCCCTGAAAAATCAGCGCCAGTCCGAGGCCGTCGAGAATCCCACCATAGAAAATCACCAGCAACCGGTCCGTGGTCGGGGCGGACAGCAACGGCCCCAGCGCCTCCACGCTGATGGATACCGCCACCGCACCCACAAGCGTGCGGGTGAGAAACTTGCGCCGACCTCCCCCATACTTCCACCCCAAAAAGATCAGCGGAATGTTCAGCACCGCATACGCCAGCCCCACCGGGACACTAAATTTGTGATACAGAATCACGCAAATGCCCGTCACGCCGCCATAGGCCAATTTATTGGGAAGAATAAACAGGTTGATGCCTGCGGCGATCACCACGGCGCCGGCAAGTATGCGCGCATAGTCGAAGACCGAATCGCGCTGAAAATCAAAATGCGGAACAATGCGATTGAACATCAAGAACTCCAAGTAAAGGATTCAGGGTTTTTACCGGGCTGAAGGCCCGAACCATTCCAGCCCAGGGTCGCGGACCCTGGGCTGCTAATGGGCCGGGGCGGTGCCCCGAAAACCTTCATTGCCTCTAAAAATTCTGTAGTGCAAAAAAAAGGGGTTTTGGCTCTTTTTTCTGAACGTTCGCTCCACCGGGTCAAGCTCTGTGGCGGCTTTTTGATCCCAACTCACGGGTTACTCGGCGGCGCGAGCGTGGTGTAGGTCGTCAGAGACAGAGCAGGCAGCATGGTTTGGATGTCGCCGTCTTCGGACAGCGACACCGGTTCAATGCGCCAGCGCCCGCCGTCGGTGCTCGACACCCGGTACAACGGATGTTCGGACTGCGGCAACGACTCGATGATGCAGCCGCGCTCCGGACCCAGGTTCGCCAGGTGGACGGCCCAATGCTTGGTCGCCGGCGCTTCAAAGGCGCTGACCAGCACATCCGCCGGGCCCTCGGAAACCTCGAGGTAGCGACTTGGCTGAGGAGTCAACCGGCAGAAATGCCGCCAAAACGTCCAGCGCAGGGTTTTGCGCACGACATCGTTTTCCGTGTACGCCATGCGGTAATTCGAGGTGAACTGCCACTGCATCAATGCCGCCGGCGCCGCGGAGATCAGCAGCTCCTGAATGGTGCGCAGCTCGTCCATCGCGTAGTGCCCGCGCTCGAGCATCCACGGGAACTTCCACGCCTCCGGGTCCACACCCACCTCGGCGACCATCAGCGGAATCCGCAACTCGCCGGCCAGTCGGCGCCACAAGGGATACTCCCCCTTCGCCGAGTTCCAGGAATGAAACGCCAGCGCGCCCACATGCTTCATAACCTGCGGATTTTGGGTGGCGGCGAAAACATAGTCGGTCCCCTCGGCGTTGGCGCAGTCCCCCAGCACCAGGCGGGTTTCGAGTCCAAGCTGTTCAAACCGCTCGCCCAGCCGGCGAATCAGCTCGGCATGCTCGCGGGGACGGAAGCGCACATGCCAGCCCTCGTCCGGTTCATTGAACGAAAACAGCTCGGGTTCCACTCCGTATTCTCGTTTGGCATGAAGCAGATAGGCGGTGATGCACTCGATCATCTCCTCCCAGGCCTCCCCGGCCACCCGTCGGTCATGCCTCAGATAGGTTTCCTCCGGAGCGCCCGGATTCTCATACATCCATTCGGGCAGCCGCCAGACGCTGGCGACGATGGGGATGTCGTTGTCGGACAAGCGTTTCAGCAACTCGAATTCGTGTCGCAGCTCACTGTTCCCGGCGTCCCGCGCGCGAAACGCCTCCCAATTGACCGTGTCCGGCGACTCGTTGTCGTTGCTTGGCTCCCATTCCCGCAGCGTCATGCCGCACCGCGCCCAGCGCGGCTGAAGCTTTTCGATGTTGAACGCAGTCACCGGCGAACGGGTTTCGTAGACGAAATTTCCGCCGAATCCCTGCAGTTCCTCGTCCCGGGGCTCGCCCAGCCGCACCGCGACCGGACGACGGTCTCCGCGCACCCGGCACTGAATGTCGACGGTCATATCGACCTCCTCCCCCTTTTTGAGGGCACCTTCATGCAGCGGCACAAAAAGAGAATACTCCGGGGTGTTCCATCGCCGGTTGTCCTGCACGGTCACGGTCCGCGCCTCTTCCAGCCGGACCATCACCGACATCATCCGGTCCATGCTGTGCAACAGGATGCTCGAGCTTTCCGTTTTGCCCAAGTGGTGCCGGGGCGGCAGCGCCGCGGGCAACGTCACGCGCTGCTCCTCGCCGTCCGCGTCCTTCAGCACAGCCTCTCCGCCCGAAAACTTCGACACTGCGAACGGCAGCAGCAGGAAAACTCCCTCGCCGTCCACATCGCGCAGGGCGGTCACACGCAGCCGCACCTCCAGGTCCACGCTGTCGTCGGACGATTGCTTACGCACCAAACTGTGACGCGTTCGATACGCTCCCGTCCGATTCGTCCAGACCTGCTCCCGCCCCGTATCCAGCTCCCTCTCCGTGTACTGCGTGTCCTCCACGTCCCATCGATTCAGGGTAACCATTTCCCGCCAGCCGGCCCGGTACATGTGCACGTTGAAGCCCACCGGCACCCGTTCACCCCCAACACGCACTGCCTTGAGACGACCGGATGCGCCAACCACAGCCACCTCCGCGGACGCGCGCACCGATACGGCCGTCAAACACAAGTGCAGCGACAGCAAAAACAGGATTGCAGGCACACGGCCAGACATTGTCAGTTCCGATAGTCTCAGGTGTAAGGTTCAGTCAGACGCGTTCAATCCGCAACGTTCAAGCATCGGTCGCCGACACGGGCAAAGGGCCAATCTCGATCCCCGCAGGCGTAGCCTCAGAAGAGGCGCTTTCTCCATTTAAGGACACCTTTGTCGGGACGTTCACGCTTCGGAAGTCGCTTTCGAGAACAACCGATACTGTACCCGCGCAAAACAAACCGACAATCTCAGCTTTTTTGTTCTCTTGACGGGGATCCTGCACCGGCGGACGTGCCGTTTTCAGGTAACAGCCGGGGTTCCAGTCTCCGAAGACCCGGTTCGACCGAATTTCGTCCCCAGGGCGGTTTGCACGCGCGAGCGAGCTGGAGAACGCGAAAGTCGCCTTGGGTGCAGGGACTCTTGCGACAACTGGAACTCGGTCGCCGCAATGCCTTTCAGAATTGAAAACGTCATCCTCGGGCATATGGTATAAAAAAACGGATATTTGCGTGAGTGAGACCGTTCACAAACCGATGATTCTGATTAGCTCCGGCACCCTTGCCAGCCGGGTTCTGGGGCTGGTGCGTGACATTGTACTGGCATCGATCTGGGGCACTGGTGCGGCGATGGGCGGCTGGGTTTTTGCCTTCACGATTCCGAACCTGCTGCGCGCGCTGTTTGCCGAGGGGGCGTTTTCGTCGGCGTTCGTGCCGATTTTCAGCGAGCGTTTGGAGACGGATGGAAGGCGTGCGGCGTGGCGTTCGGCGACCGTGATCATCGGCAGTCTGGTCGTGGTGGTGTCGCTGGTGGCTGCGCTGATTGTGGGGATATCGTTTCCGCTGCGGGGTGTGGTCACGAATCCGACCTACCGGATTGCGCTGGAGCTGCTGCCCATTGTCATGCCGTACGCGGTTCTAATCGCGGCCGCCACGGCGCTGGGGGCGGTGCTGAACACACTTGGCCGATTTGGGATGCCCGCGTTCTCGCCGATTTTGCTGAATCTGTTTTTGATTGGCGGTGCGGTGTTCGCGTCGCCGTGGTTTGGCGAAACCCCGGCGCAGCGGATTCGGGTTCTTCCGTTTGCCGCCCTGGCGGCGGGGGCGGCGCAAGTGCTGCTGCACGGCATGCGATGTTCGCAACTGGGCTGCCGGTTCCGTCCGCGCCTGGAGCGCCGCCATGCGGACACTCGCCGGGTGGTCGGGTTGATGGCGCCGGTGATGATTGGTGTCGGGGTGATGCAGCTGAACATCCTGCTTGACCGGCTGCTGGCCGGCTGGCTGGGCAGCGAGGCCATTACGTCGCTGTACTACAGCCAGCGCCTCGTGTATTTGCCGGTGGGACTGTTCGGCGTGGCGCTTGGGGTGGTTTCCCTGCCGATGCTTTCCCGCGCCTGGGCGGCGGGCAAGCGCACCGAAATGGCCGAGCACCTTCGCACTGCCCTGGGGCAGGTGGTGTTTCTCACCGTCCCGGCCGCCCTCGGGCTGCTCGTCGTCCGCACGCCCCTGGTGGCCCTGCTTTTTCAGCGAGGAGCGTTCGATGCCGGCGATACGAGCGCGACGGTGTACGCACTGCTTTTTTATCTGCCGGGGATACCGGCGTTCGCCTGCGCGAAGGTGGCGGTCACCCCCTTTCATGCAGCGCAGGACACGCGCACGCCGGTTCGCGTCGCCGTGGGGTGCCTGATCCTGAACCTAGTGCTGAATCTGTCGCTCATGCCGTTTCTGCGCCAGGGCGGCCTTGCGCTGGCCACGAGCATCTCGTCGTGGGTCAACGTGCTCATTCTGCTGCATTTGGCGCGCCGCACCATGGAGGGCGCGGCATTTGCGAGGCTTTGGGGGCACGCGACACGGATTGTCGCGGCGGGGGCGGCGGGTGTGGCGGCCGCGGTTGCGGTGTCCGCCGCCTTCGGTCTCGACACCCTACCCGACTCGGCCTTGCTCGGCGCGCGGGTCGTCCACACACTGGTTCCGCTGGCTGTTCTGGGTGGGGTCTACACAGGAACATCGCTTGCTCTCGGCTGTCGTGACGCACGGGACTTGGTGAGGGCCGTGCGCGGAAAACAGAACAGATAGCCACCATGGAAACACTTATGGACCCATCCCGCCTCAAACACATCGAAGGCGCCCGCTTTTGCGTGGTGTTCGTGAAAGTTGTCGACCCGGAAAACGAGCGGGTGCGTCTGCAATGCCTGCACGGGCGCGCAAGCGTGAACACCCAAGCAGTCCGGATCATCACCGACGAAGGGGCGGAATTCACTCTGCCCACCTCCGCGCTGCCCTCGGTCATGCCCAGCGACGGCACCGCCATGCTCAAGGACGCCGACTACTTTGCCATGGTCAAAATCGGCCCCAATGTGGAGTTTTTCAACTAGTGCCGCCTGCTTTAAGGAAGTATATGATCCAGGCCACGAGCCCCTTTTCGCCAGCGGTGTCGTACTTGCGTGAATTGATGCAGGCTTCTTTGGCGACGGTGATCATCGGGCTGTACTGCGACTTGACTCCATGCGCCGATTTTTTAAAGAGGGGCAATTCCTTTCTGAGGGAGGGGGGGCGGCGTGATCCCGCCCCCCGATGGAGGGCGAGACTCCGTCGAGCCGGGGTGGCCGACACTGGAACCCTGGGAGTCCTCGATGACGACGAGTTCCCCGCGCCTCGTCCCATCACGGACCGTCGAGGCGCCGGCCCCTACCAAGTAGAGGGCGCGGCCTCCGCGCCCCGTGTCGGCCTCCCGATGACGATGCGT
>CAZSBQ010000054.1:0-19463 GCA_964604795.1 uncultured Victivallales bacterium
GCTTGAATCCCAGGGCTTGGACGCTGAGGCAGACTTGCTCGTATTCGTCGGGGTGAAGGGTGCGTTCGAGTTGTCCCCGGCTTCGGCAGTCCGGCATGGGGCGAAATTGGCTCATGAGGGACAGGGGCAGGTCCGGACCGAACTCGCGGAAGAGCGTGTCGATTGTTGCCAGGCTGTTTTCCACCTGTTCAGGCAGGACGAGGTGGCGCACCAGCACGCCTTCGGCGGCCGGCGTTTCTCCCGTCGGATCCCAGGGACGAAGAAAGCCGCGGGCCGCCATCATTTCGCGCAGGGACTCGATGGCGAGGCGTGGATATCGCTCGTCGCCGATGCAGTCGGCGGCCAACTTCGGATCGGAAAATTTGAAGTCCGGCAGAAAGATTTCGAAGGTGTTCGTGCAGCGGGCGGCGATTTCTTTGGTCATGTATCCCGAGCCGTTGTGGACGAAGGGGATGGTTGCGCCTCGATCCCGTAGCTCCGCGCAGGCGCGCTCGATGTGCGGAAGAACATGGTCGGGGGTGACGAAGTTCAGGTTGTGCACTCCTCGGGCGATCAGGACCTCCAGTTGTGCAACCAGAGACGAGACCGAGGTTCGCTCTCCGATGACGCCCCGCGAAATCTGGTGGTTTTGACAGAAGAAGCACCGGCACGAGCATCCGGTGACAAACACCGTGCCGGAGCCGCGTGTTCCGGAGATCGGCGGTTCCTCGCCGAAGTGCGCGCAGACCGAGGCAACGCGGCAGTGGTCAGTCTCGCCGCACACGCCGGTTTGCCCACGTGTCCGATCGCAGCCGCAGTGGCGCGGGCACAACCGGCATTCGCGGTATGCATGCTGCAGGTCGGGGGGATGGTTACGCGAAAACGTCATTGTTTTGCGGATTCCGCACGGATTCAGGATTGAAAGCGAGTCAGGATTTAGTATAGTTCGGTAAGCGTTTCTTTGCCATCCGCACGGCGGACGGCGCCTGTTTTCATCTGCTTTATCCACTCGAACATAAAGAGTTTTTCATGCTATTGCAACGAATCTCCGAGTCTCTTCAGAAGCTGGGGCTGCAGCCCGAGGACTTTGATGTGCTGCTGGTCGCGCCCGTGGCCGCCGTGGCCTGGGCGGACGGGGATCCGTCCGACACCGGATTGGCCGAGTTGATCGACGGCGAGCCGATTTCCGCAGCCGACGTGTTGCCGTTGCGGCTTTCGCCGGCTGCCCGGCAGTACCTGAAGACCTATTTCCTCGACCGGAAACCCGCGCCTGCGGAGATGGAACGGCTGCTCGATTTGACCTCCGAATATCTTGAGTCCATTTCCTACCGACGAGCGCAGCAGTGCCGGGACCGGATCATGAAGATGTGCCTGTACGCCGCAGACGCCTCCGGCGGCGTGCTCGGCCTCTTCGGCAGAATCAGCAGCAAGGAAAAGGCGGTCCTGCGTGAATTGTCCGACCGCCTGTCCCTCGAAAAGGGACACGAAGCCTGCCAGATTCTCAGTGACCTCAAGCTCTGCAAGGAGCGGGGCGACGAAGTCGATCAGGGTAGCACAAGTTGAACGCCGCCTGGCGGGCTGCCCGCGCAGGACGCGTTTAAGAGGGCGAAAGTCCTCTTGAGATTCGCCGTTGGACCAGCCGCGAGGGGTTCCTGCACCGGAGACCGCGTTGATGCCCGGTGCCCGACACGGGGTGCGGACGCCGCGCCCGGTATCCGAGTGGAGGCCGGCGCCCGACGGCCCGAGGGGCGCGGCAGTGATTTGACTCGTGGTCGGATGCGAGCGCCTATTCCAAATTCATAGACTGTTCTTTGACGCGTCCCAGCTCGGTTTTGAGCACAAAGACGTTTTCAGCGATGGCCGTGCCGTTGGACTTGGCGGCAATGGTGTTGATTTCCCGGTGCAGCTCCTGGCAGAGAAACTCCAGCGAGCGCCCCGGCGGCTCGGGTGAGTTCAGGAGGTTGTCCAGCTGGTCGAAATGGCTGTCCAGGCGCGTGATTTCCTCGGTGATGTCCGAGCGGTCGGCGAGAAAGACCGCCTCCTTGATCAGTTGCTCGTCGTCCGCAGCCAGGTCCAAGCCCATTTCCAGGGCGCGGCGGCGCAGCTTTTCGCGATAGACGTCTATGAGGCCTGCCGCTTCGGAGCGAATCCGGCCGACGGCAGCCTTCATGGCTGCAACACGCGTTCGTATGTCGGCGAGAAGAGCGTCCCCTTCCCGCAGGCGCATGACGTCGAATTCGGCAAACGCGGTTTCAAAGGCATCGAGAACCACCGGGCGAAGACGGTCGAGGGGCAGTTTGGCTTGTTCCTCCAGCACGACCCCCGGCACAGCCAGAAGGTCCCGCAGTGAAATTTGCGCATCTATCCCCGCTTTTTGGGCGATGGCGCGGAGTTCGTCGGCGGCCTCTGTAGCCAGCTTGCGGTCCAAGCGTTGAACAGTCGAGCGGTCGGTCTCCCCCAGGGTGAAGCTGACAGCGACTGTGACCGCGCCGCGCGAAATGCGCTCGTGCAGCCATCCCCGCACATCCCGCTCGAGAGCTCCGAGTTCCCTGGGCAGAACGATCCGAAGGTCGAGTTGCTTGCGATTCACCGAGGATATCTCGACGATTGCGCTCGTGCCCGCCGATTCGGATGTGCCGGTTCCGTATCCGGTCATGCTTTTCATGGATGGGCCTTTCCTGCTGATGTTGGGTTGGTGCCCCAACCATTTTCGGCAAAGGCAGACGTTGCGGAGCGGTCTGTCAGGATTCGCTCTCGAACAACGGCGTGGACAGGTATCGTTCGCCACTGTCTGGCAGGATGACGACTATGGTTCTGCCGCGGAAGCGAGGCTGCTGCGCGAGCCGGGCGGCCACTGCGGTTGCCGCGCCGCAGGAAATGCCGGAGAGCAACCCCTCCTCGCGCGCCAGCCGGCGGGCGAATTCCATGGCTTCCCCGTCGCTTATCTGCTCTACTTGGTCGACGAGCGACAGGTCCAGGGTGTCCGGGATGAAGCCGGCGCCGAGCCCCTGGATTTTGTGCGGTCCGGGTTGGACCGGTTGGCCCGCCAGGGTCTGGGAGATCACCGGGCTGGATTCGGGCTCGACGGCGACTGAGATCATTTCCCTGCCGCGGGTTTCCTTGAAGTAGCGGGAAACACCGGTGATGGTGCCGCCGGTCCCGACTCCGCAAACCAGGACGTCGACCCGCCCGTTCGTGGCGTCCCATATCTCGTGAGCCGTCGTCCGCTCGTGAATGCCCGGATTCGCCGGGTTTTTGAACTGCTGCGGCATGAAGTAGCGGTCCGGGGACTCCGCAACCATTTCCTCGGCCTTGCGGATTGCGCCCGGCATTCCCTTGCTTCCGTCGGTCAGGATCAGCTCCGCACCGAAGGCTTTGAGCACCTTGCGGCGTTCCATGCTCATGGTTTCGGGCATGGTCAGGGTGACCTTGTAGCCGCGGGCCGCGCCGACGAAGGCCAGGGCAATCCCGGTGTTGCCGCTGGTCGGTTCGAGTATTTCCATGCCGGGGGCCAGTACTCCGCGCTCCTCGGCATCCCACACCATGCCGGCGCCGATGCGGCACTTCACGGAGTAGGCCGGATTGCGTCCCTCGATTTTAGCCAGCACAGTCGCCGTGGTGCCGGCTACCTTGTTCAACCGAACCAGGGGGGTGCGTCCAATCGATATCGAGTTGTCCTTAAAGTACTTCATCGCCGTCGCCTCCGGTGTTCTGTTTTTGCTCGTGTCGCCAATTTAATGGTGACTGTTTCGCTAATGTATGTTCTGTTTGGATGTTGTCAAGGTGGTGTTGGCGACGGTTGGCCGGGATGCGGGGTGCCGCTCATGGCTCATGATGCGTGGGAAGGTTGCAGCGCTCAGATGTCAGGTTTCCGAGTCAGGCTCACTTCGGGCACTGAACATAGACCGGTTCGTTGGCCCGAATACTGCAGCGGAATTCGGTCGTTCAGCATGCAAACTTGAAACGGCGGTGTGAAAAAGCACACGCCCGGCAGCTTTGACGCTGTCGGGCGTGTGGGTTGGATTCAAAGAGTCGGCGCGCGGGCCGCCATGCCCTTTGCTACTCGTTGTCCATCTCGTCGACGGATTCGTCCATGGCGTCTTCGGCGCTTTCGGCCGCTTCTTCGGCCTCCTCTCCCATCTCTTGGGTGGCCTCTTCCATGTCGCCTTCGTCTTCGCCTTGACCGCAGCCGGTCACTCCGACGCCGAGGGCGAACACCGCGAGAACGCTCATAAACCGGATCATCCACTTTTTCATCATTTTCTGCCTCCTGCTTTTCGTTGTCTTTTTCGCACACCTCCCAGTGCGCCGTCCACGAGAACGGCGGGATGCGCGCACACCGAGAAAATAACACCTGTTTGACAACTTGGCAAATCATCCCGCAAACATTACCTCACTTTTGCAGAATGACCTGAATCCGTGAATGGCAAGGGCAAGAGCGGTTGGTATGACGATTGGGGGAGAACGATTGAAGGAAAAAGGCGGTTGCCCCTGTTCTCTGAAGACGGCACGTCCTCCGACGGATTTTCCGCGGATTCAGCTGACGTCCCTGACTGTGCTTTCGGCTTTGGGATCGCGGGTCATTAGGTCGGTTACGGCGCGGCGCGGATTCTTGTCACTGTACAGAACCGCGTGGATTTCATCGATGATGGGCGTGGGCGTGTCGTGTTTGCGGGCCAGGGAGAAGGCGGCTCGAACGGTTCGAACACCTTCGGCGACCTGTCGTCCCATGCCGGTCTGGATGTCCTCGAGGGAACGCCCTTTGCCGAGTTCCTCGCCGACAAAGCGGTTCCGGCTGTGTTGGCTGGTGCAGGTGACGATCAAATCGCCGACGCCGCTCAGCCCCGAGAACGTGCCCGCTCGTCCGCCGAGCGCCTCGCCCAATCGGCCCATTTCCACGATGCCCCGGGTCATGAGCGCGGCGCGCGCGTTGTCGCCGAACCCCAGACCGTCGGAGACGCCTGCGGCGATGGCGAAGACGTTTTTGAGCGCGCCGCCCAGCTCGACGCCGATGACGTCGTCCTGGGTGTAGACGCGAAAGCGCTCGTTCATAAACGCTTTCTGCACTCGCTCGGCGAGGCCGGACGAGCGCGACGCCACAGTGACTGCGGTCGGCATGCGGCGGGCAACCTCTTCGGCGTGGCTGGGGCCGGAGAGAGTGGCGTACTCGACATCGCCCAGGATGGTTTCTACCAGTTCGCTCATGCGCAGATCGGTGTCCTGCTCCAGTCCCTTGGCCACGTTCAGGACGGGAAGCCGGCGTTCGCTCACGCCGGCGTCGACAAGGCGTTCGAGCAGGCCGCGCATGTATTGGGAGGGGGCGGCGAGAACCAGCAGCTCGGCGTCGGCGATGCTCTCGGCGACGGCCCCGGACAGGCGCAGTTCGAGTGGCAGCGCCACGCCCGGCAGGAACTGAGTGTTCTCCCGTTGTTCGCGCATGGTTCCCACATAGTCGGAAAACGGTCCCCACAAGGTGGTGTCGTGGCCGTTGTTGACCAGCAGCAAAGCCAGCGCCGTGCCCCAGCCTCCGTCACTTAGTACGGCGATCTTCATCGGTTTTTCCCTTGGTTGAATTGCTGTTCCTCGCCTCGAATGAGGCGCTGAATATTGCTTTTGTGCCGAATTGCGACCAGCACCGCCAGAACCCACAGGAGAGCATGAACCGAGGGCGCAATGCGAAAGGGCGAAAGCCAGCCGAGCAAATGGGCGGTCAGCGGCAGGGCCGCAGCCGCGGCTATGCTGGCAAGCGAAACATACCGGCTGCTGAAGAATACGCCGAGCCACACTGCGATGGCCGCGACAAAGCACAGCGGCACCAATGCCGCAACCACGCCGAGACTGGTGGCGAACCCTTTGCCGCCTTTGAAGCGCAGTGTGAACGGCCACACGTGCCCCGCAACCGCAGCCGCGCCCACCGCAACGGGAATCCAGGCCGAATCGGGACCCGTCACCGCCTGCGCAATGAGCACGGGAACCGCCCCCTTGGCGAAATCCAGAACAAAGCACAGCCTCCCCAGGCTCTTGCCCAGCACGCGCTGCACATTGGTCGCGCCCACGTTGCCGCTGCCGTGCTTGCGAATATCGACTCCCTGGCTGCGTCCGATCAGCCAGGCGAAGGAGAGACTGCCGACGGCGTAGCCGGCCACGATGGAAACAAGAACGGTTCCGAGAAGAGGCATAGTCAAAACTCCAGGGTGGGTTGTTAGTTATCGGTCATCGGCCATCAGTCATCAGTTGTCAGTTATCAGTTACCGTTATCGTGTTATCGTGTGTCCTTTTGGGTGTCGGGTGTCAGGCGGTGGCCTTGAACGGCGTTGGCGTTGCGGAAAATGACGGTGATACAATTATGGTAACTCGGCTTGGTTTTCGGGCTTTCAGCCCGAGGGCAATTCGGTACCGCCCAATCTTTCGCGAGATCAAGAGTTCTGATCACTGTAATCACTAATCACCCCCCTGATCACTGATCACTGATAATTGACCCTAATAACTGATAACTGATCACTGATCACTGATTACTGGCCACTACTCGGGGGTGAACGGAATTGCCGTGCCCTCGGCGCGTTCACGGTATCTCAGGTCGAAACAGCGTCGGCAACGAAACGTCTCCAAGCCGTGAATGACCGCGCATTGGGCTGCCTTGCGGATGATGACCGTATTGCCCTTGCGCAGCCGGATGCGCATCGGATTGTTGTCGGCCAGCAGCACGGCCGGGCCACGGACAATCTCCACGCGGATGCGGGTGTTGTCCGCCACGACCAGGTGGTCGAGCGGTTCGGTTGAGTTGTTGAAGGCGATGCCGATGCCGCTGCGGAACAGGCTGTGAGTGATGCTGCGGTAGTAGCCGGTGCTGCCGAACGGCGTGGAGGCCACCAATCCGTCGCCCACAATCAGGTGCTGAGCATAGAGGATGTTGTCCAGACGCAGCCGATAGCGAACGCTGCTGGCGATGTTGCGTTTGTTGATGACAATGTCGTTCAGGCAGCTCAGCGGCGGATGCTCGTCGGTTTGAGCTTCGAGTTTCAGCATTTCCCGGCGCGACAGCCTGTTGGCGAGAAACGCCTCGAGGAGTGCTGTGTCCCCGTGGTCGGCGCATTTCTCGCTGGTTCGACCGTCGCGGATCGGCAGCTTGGGCACCCCCGGGAAATCGCGTTCGGCACCCAGCAGGGAGCCGTCGCCGCCGTAGCTGATGACCAGCTCGGGATCGCGGTCGGTTTCCGTGAACGGGAAGCGCGCCAGCGTTTTGCGCAGATCGTCAAGATGTCGTCCTCGGAGGGCTGTTCGGATCGGTTTTTCGGCGTTGGTCATGCCGTTGTCATGACGTTTTCGGGATGCAGGGAAAGCGTCGATGCTCCAAGTTGCGGTTTTCACGCGGCGGAGTGGTCGGCGACTTCGAACACGGAGTCGGCGACCTTGTCGGTCACGTCGCCCCCCGGCCCCAAGCGTTTCGCCGCTTCCGCCATTCCGGCCAGGGTCGCGGTTCGCCTCGGTCCGCCGGGCAGGATCTGTTCCAGTCCGTCCGCCAGTTTTTGCGGCTGCACATCGTCCTGCAGATACTCCGCAAACACCGGTTGCTCGGCGACCAGGTTCACTATGGTGAAGTATGGCAGTTTGACAAGTCGTTTGACCCACTGGTATGTCATCGGGTTGAGACGGTAACTGGTGACCAGTGGCAGCCCCAGGATTGCCGCCTCGAGGGTGACCGTGCCGCTGGCGGCCAGGCCGGCGGCGGCGCGCTGCATCCAATGCAGAGCGTTTCCCGGCTCGACATCCACTGGCGCGGGGGGGACGGTGTCCATGCGGTGCCGAGCGGCAATGTTGATGGCCAGTTCCGCGCTGTGCCCCGGGGGGACGCAGACCACGAACCGCAGGGACTGATGGCGGGCGTGCAGAAGGTCCGCGGTCCTCAGAAAATCGGGAAGAAGGGATTCGATCTCGGCGGCGCGGCTGCCGGGCAGCAGCAGTATGGTGGACGGTTCGCGGACCGACTCGGAAGTCTGGTATTCGGCGAGAATGTCCACGAGCGGGTGTCCGACGAAGCGCGCATCCAAGTCCGTATCGGCAAACATATCCGGCTCGAACGGGAAAATCGTCAGCAGCCGATCAATGGTTCGTGCCATTTTAGGGATGCGGCGCTTGCCCCATGCCCAGACCTGGGGGCAGACATAGTACACCACGGGAATGCCCAGTTTGTGCAGCTTTTTGGCCAGGCGCAGGTTGAATCCCGGGTTGTCGATCAGAACTGCGGCGTCGGGACGTTCCCGTTTTGCCTGGCGCACGAGCCCCCGGAAGGCGCTCAGGAAGCGGGGCAGGTGGCGCAGCGCCTCGACGAACCCGACCACCGCCAGGTCGGAGGTGTCGACCAGCAGCTCCACGCCGGCATTCCTCATGTTCGAAGCCCCCATGCCGCGCACGCACAGCGACGGTTCGCGCCGCATCAGCGCTTCGGCCAGCTCCGCGCCGTAACGGTCGCCGGAGGGCTCGCCGGCCAGAATCCAAATCCGGCGGTCTCGAATTTCCTGGGTGAAGGGCATAATGGGTTTTTGTGTTGCCGTGCGCGCGCAAATCCAAGTATGTGCATGCCAAAACCGTGCCGATCTGGTTTGCATACCGGCGCTGTTCAGCTAACGTGCCTGTCTGATTATACCATAAGCGGTGAGATCGACTTGCGCAACAGCAGTGCCGCCTGTCGCATAGCCGATATGCACCAATGCTCAATCGGAGACCCCAGTGCTAGAAAATCTCCAACTCATTGCTGTCGCGCTCATTGTCGGCCTCGTACTGATTCTGCTTCTCCTGCGCCGAATCTTTTCGCCGCTGACTCGAATGCGCGACGATCTGAAAACCGCGCAAAAACAATGGGAGGGAGTGGTGAATTTCCTGGGGGTGTTCAGCCGCAGTCTGTCCGCCAATCAGAACCCGGACGATATTCTCCATCATGTCGCGCACTACGTTTGCCGCATTATGCGCTCGGAATCCGCGGCAATCTACCGCCTGGAAGAACACGAGAGCACGGGCCGCCCCGTTTTGCGCCCGGCGGCGATCCACGGTCCGTTCCCGCTCCTCGAGGAACAGAATTCCGGAACCAGTCTCCCCCGCAAGCTTTCCGACCGCCTGGACGAGCTGCGAAGGCACCCCTTTGCCTTGGGCGAGGGAATCATCGGCGAGGTGGCCCAAAACGAATCCAGCATGATCGTCAAGCGCACTTCGCAGCTTCCCGACAAGGCGGTGCCGTTCCGAGTCAATACCTGTTTGGCCACTCCCATCTCGATTCGCGACCGCACCGTCGGGGTTCTCTGCGTGGCCAACCGGCGGTTTGGCGGCACCCCCTTCGACCGCGGCGACCAGCGTGTGATTAAACAGCTGGCCCTGCAGGTGGGCGTGGGGGTCGACCTGCTGAACATCTACGATGAACGCGGCAATCAGGAACGATTGGTCCAGGAACTCGAGTTCGGACGGGAAATTCAGCATTCGCTGCTGCCGCCGCCCAAACCGAAATGGCACGAATACGAGATATCCGCGTTCAGCGAGCCGGCTCTCGAAGTGGCGGGCGACAGTTACGACATCGTGGAAATCGATGAAAACCGGCTCATGATCGTGGTCGCCGACGCCACCGGCAAAGGCGTGCCGGCCTGCATGCTCTCCGCCATGGCCCGCAGTTTCGTGCGTTCACTGGCCGAAAGCTTCACAGGCATGGAGGAGTTTCTCGTCAAACTCAATCGCTGTATCTTTCAGGACACCGACACCGCTCACTTCCTGACCATGGGGGTGCTTGTTCTGGATCGGCAGGCGGAAGTGTGCGAGTATGCCTGCGCGGGACACACGCCGCTGCTCATCCGGTTTTCGGACGACACTCGACGCTGCATCGCACCCGATGGCCCGGCCCTCGGACTGCTGCCCAACGAACTGGGTGTCGAATTCGACACTCTAAGCTTCTCCTTCACGCCGGGAACCAGTGTGATGATGTTCAGCGACGGATTGAACGAGGCGCTCAATGCCGATGGCGAGGAGTTTGGCGTGAAGCGACTCGAAACGCTTTGGCAGCAGGACTCGTCCTCGCCCGAGGAAATGAAGGATAGGATGGTCGACGCCGTTCATGACTTTACCGGTGGCCGAGCTCAGCTGGACGACCGAACGCTGGTCATTGTTTCCCGCCAATGCGATGCGGAGGCGTCGGCGGGGGGATGACTCGCCGTCAATCGACCGCAAATCATGGAACTATGCGCCAATGTTTGTGCCTTGGAAACCTCTACTGCGCTGGACCTTGGCCTGTGCAGTGGCTCTGCTGCTGACGGCGATGGTCTTCGTCGGCCCGGCCAATGGCGCGGCGGCGTCATTCCTTCGTCCGCTGCTTCGATTCTCCCAGGTTGTTCGGAATGCCGCGACCGACACCATGAACGGCTTGGTTGCCGGTCGCCGGCTGCACTCGGACCTGCGCGAACTAGAAGCCGAACTGGCCGCCCTTGAGGTGGAATTGGCCGAGGCAAGGCACGCGCGATTGGAAAACGAGGAGCTGCGCGCCATTCTCGAACTGCCGAAACCGGCCTCCTGGCGGCGAATCGTCGCTCCCGTCATCGCCCGGAATCCGGCGGAATGGCGGCGCGGATTCCGCATCGGCAAAGGCACGCGCGACGGGGTTACCCTGGGTGCCGTGGTCATGGAGCGCACAAACGTGCTCGGCCGCGTCGTCCGGGTTCATCGCACGACCGCAATTGTGGCTACGGTGGCGGATCCCGCCTGCCGACTGAGCGTCCGCGTCCGGGGCACCGACGCGGTCGGCTTGATGGGCGGCGTGCGGCGCATCGCCGCCGGCGGCCTGCCCCAGTGCGTCGTGACCTACCTGCCACGCGACGCCGACTATCGCCGGGGCCAGGTCGTTCAGACCACCGGCCTCGGAGAAATCATCCCCGGCGGACTGACGGTCGGACGGGTCGTCCCCTGGTCCGACGATCACACCGCCGATATACGCGACAATTCGTATGCTCAGCTTGCCGTTGCGCCGCTGGCCGATTTCGGCCGCATCCGCTTCGTCACTCTGCTCTGCCCACCTACCCCATAGGGAAGAGACCAGCGGTGCAACCCTGCGAGTCCGATCAGACCGATCGACGTTCCCTTGACACCAGTAATCAGTAATCAGTAATCAGTGATCAGTGATCAGACCAGGCCGCGCGAATCCGAGACGCGGGGCTGAAGCCCGCGGGCACCCCATGGTACCACCGGCCTTTAGGCCGCGCGAATCCGAGACGCGGGCTGAAGCCCGCGGGCACCCCATGGTACCACCGGCCTTTAGGCCGCGTGAACAAGCCATGATTGCCTGAAAGACCCTGACACACGACACCTGCCCCCCGACACCTTCTCAGGATTGTCGGGGTTGCAGCACGGAGGGGTCGTAGTCCTCCGGCGGCTCGTAGCCCAGCAGGTTGAGGCAGGTGGCGGGGAGACTGCTGATGCCCAGGTCTTCGCGCAGCTCCGTCTGGTAGTCGCCGGGGGACTCGGGATCGAAGACAATGCAAGGCACGGGGTTGAGCGAATGAGCGGTCTTCACCTTGGTGACGCCGTCGTTCACTTTCGGCTTGCCGGTCTTCTTGTCGCGTTCGACCATATCGTCGGCATTGCCGTGATCGGCGGTCACGATCATGGCGCCGCCCGCCTTCTCGACAGCGCGGGCAATCCGTCCCAGGCACAGGTCCACAGTTTCCACCGCAATCTGCGCGGCTTGGAATACGCCGGTGTGTCCCACCATGTCGCCGTTCGGGAAGTTCAGGCGGATGAAGTCGTAGTTGCCGGACTGCACGGCTTCGATCACCGTGTCCGCGATCTCCGCGGCCTTCATCCACGGGCGCTGCTCGAACGACACGCGGTCGGAGGGAACTTCCTCGTAGGTCTCCAGGGCTTCATCGATCTTGCCCGAGCGATTGCCGTTGAAAAAGTAGGTGACGTGCCCGTATTTCTGGGTTTCGCTAACCGCATAGGAGCGAATGCCGGCCGCACAGAGAAATTCGCTCAGCGTGCGGTCGATGGCGGGCGGCGGCACGAGAAAGCGTTTCGGAACCTGCAGGTCGCCGTCGTACTGCATCATGCCGGCGTACACCACGTCGGGACGGTCACCGCGGTCGAACTTGTCAAAGTCGTCCTCCTCGAACGCAGCCGTGATCTCCAGCGCGCGGTCGCCGCGGTAGTTGAAGAAGACGACCGAATCGTGGTCCCTGATGCGCCCGACGGGAGCGCCGTCCTCGTCGACGATGACGAAGGGATTCAGGTCCTGATCAATGGCGCCGGTTTCCGCACGGATGGATTCGATGGCTTCGTTCGCGGATTTGAAGGATTGCCCCTGGCCGTGGACATGGGTGTTCCAGCCGCGTTCGACCATGCTCCAGTCGGCGCCGTAGCGGTCCATGGTAATGTTCATCCGTCCGCCTCCGGAGGCGATGCGGGCGTCGAACTTTCCCTCCTCGTTGACTTCGGAGAGATACTCTTCGAAGGGATCGACGTACTCCAGCGCCGTGGTTTCGCCGACATCGCGTCCGTCCAGGAGGATGTGAACACGGACGGTTTCCACGCCGTCCTCCTTGGCCTTTTTGACCATCGCCCGCAGGTGGCCGATGTTGCTGTGCACATTGCCGTCGGAAAACAGGCCGATGAAATGCAGCGCGGAGTGATGCGAGCAGCAGTTGTCGACCAGATTCCGCCACGCTTCGGCTTCGAATATGCGCCCGGTTTCGATGGAGCGGTTGACCAGGCGCGCGCCCTGATCGAAAACGCGGCCCGCGCCGATGGCGTTGTGTCCGACTTCGCTGTTGCCCATGTCGTCGTCGCTGGGCAAGCCGACGGCAGTGCCGTGGGCTTTGAGTTTGGTGTGCGGGCAGGTGGCGTGCAGCCGGTCCAAAGTGATGGTCAAGCCGCTTTTGACGGCGTCGCCGTCCTCGTGGGGGCTGTATCCGATTCCGTCCAGGATTGCCAGCACGACCGGGCCGCGGCGTTTCTTGAAGTTCGAGCTTTTTTCCAGTGCTTCCGGCATCTTGTCACCTTCGTGGGTTGGGCGGTGGATTGGTAGCGGATTCGAGTTGAGGATTCACATGGTTCATTTGCCCATGCAGAATCGGGAAAATATATCACCTAGAATGTCTTCCGACGTCACTTCTCGGCCAAGAATTTTTCCCAGGTGCATCATGGCGCCGCGGAGCGCCGAGGCCGCCGCGGCTTCATCGGCACTTTCGCTTGGACCATCAATCACTTGGCGCAGTTCCTGCAGCGCCCGGTCCAGCTCGTGGGCATGCCGCGCACTGACGGCCACGTCGGGAACGGTGTGGTGCGGTGTCGACCAGACGGTTTCCTCGACGGCATCGAACACCAACTCGATCCCCTGTCGTTCGAGCGCGGAAATGCGGACTCGGGAACGTCCGTGCTCGGGCGGATCACGCATCGGGCGTTGATCTGCGGACTGGTCAATCTTGTTGACTACTTCGATCACGCTCGCCCGCTTGGCCAGGCGTTCGGCGTCGCGCCTCATCGACTTTTCGCCGGCGTCTTCGGTGACCCAAAGCACGATTTGCGCGGTTCGCAGCGCGGAATGGCTTCGCTGCACGCCCTGTTCCTCGATGGCGTTGGCGGCTTCGCGGATGCCGGCGGTATCGGTCAGGCGCACGGGGATGTCGCGGATGTGGGCCAACTCCTCCAGCGTGTCGCGCGTGGTGCCCGGAATGTCGGACACGATGGCTCGGTCGCGCCCCAGGATCGCATTGAGCAGAGTGGACTTGCCCGCATTGGGCGGCCCGGCGATCACCAGGGAAACTCCCTCGCGGAGGATTTCCCCCTCCAAGCGGGATGCGGCCAACGTTTTCAGCGTCTCGACAACCTCGTCCAGCTGGCCTCGCAGCTCTGCGGAGTCCGCAAGCGGCGTGGCGTCCTCGTCCGGGAAATCCAGCGTTGCCTCCAGTTCGGCGAGAACATGACGGCAGGTGTCCCAGGCGGACTCGACGGGGTGCGCCAAGCCGCCGCGCAATTGCGTGTTGGCGACGCGGACAGCCGCCATGGACTGGGCGCGGACCAAATCGTTGATCGCTTCGGCGCGGGTGAGGTCCAGGCGCCCGTTTAGAAATGCCCGCTTGGTGAACTCGCCGGCCTCCGCAGGCCGCGCTCCGGCACGAAGCACCGCCTGCAATACCAGCCGCGCCACCAGCGCGCCGCCGTGACAATGCAGTTCCACCATCTCCTCGCCGGTAAAGCTGCCGGCGGCACGAAAATGAACCGCGAGCACCTCGGCGTCCACCGGCTTGTCGCCGTCGCTCAGCCGCCCCAAATGCAGAGAACGGGGCGGCAGCTCGGCCAACGACCGGCGCCCCCGCCACACACCGTCCACCACTTGCACGGCCCCTTCGCCCGACACACGCACGATCGCCACGGCCCCGCCCACCGCCGTCGCCAACGCCGCCATGGTCTCCGCCTGTGAGCTTGTTCGCTTGTGGACGAGACGGGACATGAGAACTCCTCGCAGGAAGTTGTGCGGAAAGGTTTTCGCGGTTGTCAAAAAGTTATTTGCCGCCGCCGGACTCAACCCGGTGAAGCAAACTTTGAGTCCGCCAGAACTCGCAGGTTTGCGCAAGTTGAACGCCATGATTTGGCGCAGTTTTCGGGGTGAAAAATGGTGAGCATGCGCATAGTTTGTTGATCCGCAAAGACAACAAACCCACACAATACTCACCATCGTGAATATACAGCCCGTTCTCACAGGTGGCAAGGGAACCTCCACTAAAAAACCTGTTCCACTTCGCGCTTTTTACAATCCACCACGTACCCCGCCGGTTTAAACCGGACCATTTGAGAGCAAATAATAAACAAGCTATAGTCCGCCTGTAAAAGCTGTCGGGTCACGAAGGTCGGGCCAGAGCATACAACACTCCCCATTAAACAATTGCACAGCAATAATTCTCCATCCCGGGATTCCGCTGCTGGCGGCCAAGTCAGTGCCGATGTGATTGTCGTCGGGGCGGGCCCCTCGGGTTTGATGGCGGCGATTGCCGCGGCGCAAAACGGGGCGCGAGTCACCGTTTTGGAAAAACAGTCCCAGCCTGCGCTCAAGCTGCTGGCCAGCGGCGGTGGTCGCTGCAATCTGACCAACACCCTTGATCCCGAGTCCATAGCCCAGGCGTTCGGAAAACAATGGCGGGCGCTGCTGCCCGCGTTGGCCAGCTTCCCTTCCCGAGACTTGCAGGACTGGTTCGCGCAGCGGGGCGTGCCCTGTCACTGCACCGATGGATTTCATGTTTTTCCCGAGTCGGAATCCTCCACAGACATCCGGGACGCCCTGCTGGCGCAAATTCGCCAAAGCAACGTTGACCTCATGTTCAACACTCCTGTCCGGGACGTGCAATCCTCGGATGGGTCCATGTTGTCCGTGGCACCGGCCAACGGCAGCGCGCTGCTCTGCCGCGCCGTCATCCTCTGCACCGGCGGACGCAGCTACCCCCGCCTTGGGAACAGCGGCGACGGCTACCGCATCGCCCAACAGCTTGGGCATCGCTGCGCGGAGCCCGTTCCCGCCCTGGTCGGGCTCATCATCGGGGAGACGTGGACGAAAACTCTTGCCGGCGTCACCCTGCCCGACTGCACTCTTTCCCTGCGCGGACTCGGCAAAAAGCGCGCGTGCATCCGCCGAGGCCCCCTCCTCTGGACCCACCGCGGCATTTCCGGGCCGGTTGTGCTCGACACCTCCGGAAAGATCGCGCGGCAGTTGCAGGCGACGGGCGGCAATCTTGACATCTCGCTCAGCCTGGATGCCTCCGCCAGCCCTGAGCGCTGGCGCGAACGCTTTGCCGAGTGGAAGAAGCACAACGGCACGCGACAAGTACGCAAGCTGCTGAGCGCCCACCTTCCAAAAGCTGCGGTGAGACAGCTTGCCGAGATGGCCAAGCTGCCGCATGACATCACCGCGGCTCGGCTTCCCGCATCCGTGCGTGACGCTCTCATCACGTCCCTGACCGCCCTTCCCCTCACCGTTGTCGGCACCGAAGGCTGGGACAAGGCGATGCTCACCGATGGGGGTGTCGACTTTCGAGATATCGACAGCCGCAACTTGGTCAGCCGGCATATTCCCGGTCTGTTCTTCGCCGGAGAAGTGCTGGACGCCAATGGCCCCTGCGGCGGATACAACCTCAGCTGGGCCTTTGCCTCCGGACACCTTGCCGGCACCCGGGTCGCTCAGGCAAGTGCGGGCTCAGCAAATGGAATTCAACGAAAATACGCAGACAAAAACGCTCTGCGGACTTCAGATCGTCCCGAAGGCGAGTTTCTACGATGACTCCCATGGCCACAAGCCTGGGGAGAACAAGCGGTAATCACGCTCTTCGCGACCATGTCCGTCGTTGCCGGACTGGACAAGGGGGTCCGCATGCTGAGCACGGTCAATATCTATGTTGCCGCCGTCTTCATGGTCTTCGTGCTGGTCATGTGCTACAGTCTCTATCGCGGTCTTGAGGAGGAGTACTACCACTTGGCAATCATCGAAAAAATCCAGCCGGAGACCCAACAGTTCGAGATGCCCACCCACCCTCACCTCCTTGAGAAAACACCCGCAGATGCGGACAACCCGGAACCGAAGGACACCACCTGAGCCACCGGCTCGGTATTGCGATGCAGGACGGTTGCTGCGTAATGTTGCGCTTTTCGCTAGACCCCCGTTCGGAAAGGGTTTCCTGCCCCCACCGACCTTGCGGCGGTGGAGCAAGAGATTCAGATCCAGTGTGTTGCGGGACAATCCACTTTTCTCCCTTCCCGGCGATGCCGCCGGGAAGGGAGAAAAGTGAGCTTGTCGCGTCCGGCAAGCAAAAAATCTGCGCTCCACCGACGCAAGGTCGGCGGGGGCGTTTGAACTCAAAGCTATGCCCACCCCCTTTCGGGACAGGGTTTAGCTTAACGCCGCCAACGGGCTCGTCCCGTTGGAGCGCATGATCTGAATTCCGATCGCGCCATGTCCCTTCTCACCTCCCCCCCCGGTCATTTTGTGGCGGCGGCGCGCTGAAAGTGGTCTTCGACGACGATGGCGGCCATGGCCTCGACCACGGGAATGGCGCGGGGAAAGATGCACGGATCATGTCGTCCCTCGGTCCGGCATGTCACCGCATTGTTGTCCGTGTCGACGGTTTGCTGCGGCTGCGAAATGGATGAGGTAGGCTTGAAGACCGTGCGGAACAGGACGGTTTCACCGGTGGAAATACCTCCCAGCGTTCCACCGGCATTGTTGCTCAGGAAACCGTCGGGAGACATTTCATCGTTGTGCTCCTTGCCGGTCATTTCCGCGGCGGCGAACCCCGCTCCGAACTCAATGCCCTTGGTTGCGCCGATGGACAGAACGGCCTTGGCCAGATCGGCCTCCAATCGGTCGAACACCGGCTCGCCGAGTCCCGGTGGAAGCCCGGTGATCCGGCACTCGACAATTCCGCCGATGCTGTTGCCGCTGTCGCGCGCCTCGATGGCTTTGCGCTCGATTTCGGCGGCGGCTTCGGGATCGCAGGCGCGCACGGCATTGTTCTCGATTTCGTCGGGGACAAACCGGCGGCAGCGAACCCCGGCGGCATAGCGGGTGTAGGCCAGTATCTCCACCCCCCGAGTGGCCAGCATCCGGCGGGCAACCGCGCCGCCGGCCACACGACCGATGGTTTCGCGTCCCGAAGCCCGTCCGCTGCCGCGGTAGTCGCGCAAACCGTATTTCATGAAGTAGGTGAAGTCGGCATGACCGGGGCGGAACAAGTCCTTGATGTCGTCGTAATCCTGGGACCGGGCGTCCTTGTTGGCGACCATCATCATGATGGGGGTACCGGTCATCAGCCCCTCGAAAACCCCGGACAGAATGCGCACCGTGTCGGTTTCCCGGCGCTGCGTGGTCACGTCCGACTGCCCCGGACGGCGTCGGTCGAGCTGCTTCTGCACGTCCTCCTCGCTCAGGGGCAGCCCCGCTTTTGCGCCGTCCACGACCACTCCGACCGCCCCGCCGTGGGATTCTCCGAACGTGGTGATACGAAAACAGGTACCAAAGGAATTTCCCGCCATCATACAGCCTCCAAATGCGGTTCCGAGTGAGTTTCGGCGCACAGCCGAATGATTTGCTTATCTGAATTCATGCGTCAGAGCGCATCATCGGTCCAGCGCATCATATCCCGCCCAGAAGGTTTGACCGAACTCGGTGGTGTCGTTCCACTCCGATTGCCATCGACGCAGTTCGCCGCGCAGGAATTCGGCCGTTTCCCGGTGGTCGGGCTCGTTCGCCAGATTGCGCAGTTCGTGCGGATCTTCCTGCAGATCGAACAGCTGGGTGGTGCGTTTGCCGTCCACCACGTATTCGATGAGCTTGTGACGCTTGTTAAGCACGGCTCGCTGCTTGTCGATATAAGCAGTGTGCACGTATTCGCGGGCAACGGCATTCGGATCGCTCAGCGCGGGGCGCAGGTCCATGCCCTCGACCGAATCGGGGGTGTCGAGCCCGCACAGTCCGCAGAGCGTCGGGAATACGTCGATCAGATAACACAGCGTGTCGCGACGTTCGTTGCGGGGCACGCCGGGGCCGGCGAACATCAGGGGAACACGGACACTGTGGTCGTAGAGATTTTGTTTGCCCATCAACCCGTGCGATCCCACAGCCAACCCGTTGTCACCGGCGAAAACAATGATCGTGTTGTCGTACTCGCCGCTTTCACGCAGAGTGTTCAGTACGCGCCCGATGGCGGCATCGACATGGGAAATCATCGCGTAGTATTCATGCAAGTGCCTGCGCACGGCCGTTTCGGTGCGCGGCCACTCCTCGAGCAACTCGTCGCGAATCTTCAGCTCGCCATTGTCGAAGGGATGACCGGGCATGTAGTTTTCGGGAAGTTGAATGGCTTCGGGATCGTAGAGGTTCAGAAACTCCCGCGGCATGGAGCGCGGATCGTGCGGCGCCATAAACGAGAGGTACGCGAAAAAGGGATTCCCGGCATTCCGTTCGCGGATGAAATCGCTGGTGGCGTCCGCAAACAGATCGGTGGAGTGCACACCGCAGGCGATATGGTCGGCGGCCCGCTTGATGGTGCGGTTGCTCCGCATGGGATCAGGAGACTGGGGACTGGCGGGATACTGCCCGTCCGCATGGTAGTCGCAGGCCGGCACGTTCCAGTGATCGTCCATGCCGCCGAAAAATATCTGCGCGCCGTCACTGAAGCTGCGCGTGTACGCCTGAGTGCCGTTGTGCCATTTGCCCGTGCCGAACGTTTCATAGCCCGCCCGGCGAAGCGTTTCCCCCATCAGTGCATGCTCTTCGGGGATCCCCTGGCCTTGCCTCTCCAGACGAAAGAGCGAGCGGCCGGTCATCAGCATCGCCCGGCTGGGCATGCATACCGCGCCTGAGGTACCTCCCATGATATGTGCGTGGGTGAAGGAAACCCCCGCAGCAGCCAGTTGGTCCAGATTCGGCGTGTGAATCTCATCGTTGCCGAGTGCGCGAATGGTGTTGAAGCGCT
>CAZSBQ010000055.1:0-19421 GCA_964604795.1 uncultured Victivallales bacterium
GTGGGGGTGTGGGGGTGTGGGGCGGCACGCGCCAGGGCGCGATGGAGGGCGGGATCATACCGCGCCCCTCCCTCAGAAAGGAATTGCCCTGCAATTTGCTCGTGTCGACTTGAAATCTCGGCAAATGCTGATATAGTTAAAAGTACGGGGAGAAACAGGAACAAACAAGCAGAACAACAAGGAGAAGAGAGCGATGAAAAAAGCACTGGTATTTTTAATGGGCATGACGATTGCGTCCGGGGCCATGGCCGGCGGTAAGCCGTTGCAGTTGAGTCTCACTCCGGATGTTGCGCTCCACGACCGGTCGACTAGGATCGAGGGATTGTCCCTTGGGCTCTGGAGCGAAAATCCGCAGTCCGCCTTGGCGCTGGGCATCGTGAACGGCTCCACGGGGCAAAGCGAGGGTTTGAGTTGGGCGTTCATCCTCAACTATGCCGACAACTACAAAGGTATCCATTGGGCGCCGATCAACTACACGAAAGGCGACTTCCTCGGATGGCAAGGCGGGCTCGTGAACTACACAGAGGGCCGCATGAAGGGCCTGCAAACCGGCTACGTGAACTATGCGGGGCAACTGACCGGATTGCAGCTTGGCCTGCTCAACTACGCGCGGACGGCCGAAACCGGCGTGCAGGTCGGCTTGGTCAACCTCCTGCCCCAGAACGAATGGTTCGCCGGGTTGCCCAACGAGCTGGCGCCGGGAATGATTTTCGTCAACTGGAGATTCTGAGGAAACTCCGATTCACGCGGCCTAAATGCCGGTGGTACCAAGTGCCCCTGGGCACCAGCTGGTACCGACGGTCTTCAGGCCGTCGGGGTTTTGCAGTACAACAGGCATCTCTGCCTGTAGCGGATGTCGCATTTCGAACAGGCAGGGATGCCTGTTTAACTTTTTCGCTTCGAACAGGCAGGGATGCCTGTTTAACTTTTTCGCTTCGAACAGGCAGGGATGCCTGTTCAACTTTGCTGCCGCGCCTCACCCGGCGGTGCGGTTGCTCAGTGGCTCTTCTCGGAATTTGATCCTGTCACTTGGATGGGGGTGCTTTCGGAATGGCTGTTGAATTCGGGAGCGTAGAGGCATTCGATGTGGGCGATGCCGCTCTGGTACTCGCCGCGATGCTGGACGCGCACGGGGTATTCGAAGACGTAGGTTCCCTTTGGCAGGTGTTCGATGTAGAAGTGTGTGGCGGTATCCTTGGTGCTTTCGTAGTAGCGGAGTCCGTCCCGGTAGCGATGGCGCGAGAGGACGTTGACCGGTTCGGTGCCGCTGCCGCGCTGGTCTTTGAGGTGGACGAACTCCATGTCGCGGCCGGTGCGCAGCTCGATGCGCACGACCAGCTTGTCGCCGACGTTGAGTGCGGAGTCCGCAAGCTTGTGCAGGACCGGGCTCTTTTTGGAGTCGCGCTGAATGTACAGCGTCTTTTTGAGGCTGAGCGGATTCCCCTCGTGCGGGGTGATCTTGTCGACGGATTCGAAATACTGCCAGTGGACGCCGCCCCAGGAGGTGCCCTTGGTCTCTTTAGAGACGGTGATTTCGCCCATTGCGGGGCGCACGGCGTGGCCGGGGATGGTTAGTGTGCTTGAGTCGTTGTGGAACGCGCCGATGCGTGCGGACCACGTATGCGGCGCAAAGGTGTCCAGGGAGGCGTCGTAGAGGGTTGCAGCGAACTCCGCAGCCGCCGGCTCGGCGTTCGGCCCCTTGATGATGGCGGTCCAGGTTTCCTCTTCGGCGGGGCCGAGCTTGGAACGGAACGTCTGCCACTCGACGGTCAGCTCCTTGTTGGACCAGGGCACGTTGACCATGCGCTTGGTGTTGCAGACGCGGTTTTCGCGGACCATGGTCACGTGCAGGCGGAAGCCCCCGCGCATGTCCTCGGTCACCTCCTGCTCAATGCGGGCCTGGGTTTGGTCCGAGTCGGTCCAGTACTCCTGCAGTATTTTTCCGCGGTGTTCGATTTGGACGAATGCGCGCGCCCGTTCGTATCCCGATCCCCAGACGGCGGAGAAGGTTTCGCCGGGTTCCGCGGACCATTTCGGTGCGTCCACCCAGTAGGGGATTTGGAGCGAGCAGGTATCGGCGTCGAGCTGGACCACGCGGAGTCCTTGAAAGGCTTTGACTTCCTGCCCGAACCGGTCGGCTGTGGTGAGTTTTGCGCGATAGTGTCCGGCATGGTGTGGTAGTCGTTTTTCTCCCGATTGACGGAGATGCAGATGCCCTTGTAGTGAACCGTCTGGCCGGGCCGGTAGATGCGGCGGTCCGTGAACAGGACGGTGCTCGTGCGATTTTTGTTGCGACCACGCTGCGAATAGCCGTGCACGGGTTGGCTAGCCACCCGGTGACCGTGGTGTTCGGCCAGGAAGAACCTTTGGCGCCGATTCGATTCGGATGCTGTCAAACGCCCGTCTTCATCGGTTTTTGCCGCGGGCAAGGGGGCCCAAGTGTTGTTGCGGGATCCCGTTGCAGCAGCCTCTCTACCGATTCTGCTGAAAATACTGCCAGTATCAGTGAGCCAATGCCGCTTCCATCAGAGGCCGCTGGCCCTCGTAGGCATCGTCCATCGCCGCTTCCAGCCGCGCAATCTTTTCTTCCGCCTTGCCCCCCTCGATGTTCCCGCGCTGCTGAATCTCCATGAGCAAAGCCTTGAGTGCTTCCGAGTCCTCGCCCGACTCTGTGGCCTGGCTGTGGATGGTCTCCAGGTGCTCGATGGCCGTTCGCGGACGACGCTTGTCCATCGCCTCCCGTGCCTCGTTCCACAGTTCGTCACGCGGTCCGCCCCATGCAAACGACACGAACACAGCCATAGTCAATGCAAGAAAAATTCCTCGTTTCATGGTCTTTTCCTTCCTTTCCTTTCCTTAAGCCATTGCGAAACCGGCGTCGGCGGGATGTCCTGGGCTACAGTCCGCCTGTGACATCCACAACCGCGCCTGTGATGTAGCCGGCTTCCGGCGCGGCAAGGCAGCAGGCCGCGTATGCGACTTCCGCGGGTTTGGCGAAGCGCCGCAGAGGAATCTCCTTGCGGTACTGCCGAACCTGCTCCTCACTCAAGTCGGCCAGCAGATCGGTCTCCGTGTAGCCCGGTGACACCGCGTTGGCCGTGATCCCCCGCTTCGCAACCTCCTTGGCCAGAGACTGCACCAGCGCCACCTGGCCGGCCTTGCTCGCCGAATAGTTCGCCTGTCCCGCAAAACCGATGCGGCCGGACGGCGAAGTCAGGCAAAGGATTCGCCCGTAACGGCGGGTCATCATCCGGTGAACAGCAGGCTTGCACAAATTGAAGCTGCCCGAGAGATTGACGTCGAGCACGCGCCGCCAATCCTCCTCGGGCATCATGCCGACTACCGAGTCCCGGCGAATCCCGGCGTTGCAGACCAGGATGTCGAGCTGATCGTGGAAGTCGTCAAAACGGCGGAAAAACTCCTCGCACGCCGCGTAGTCCGCCACATCGAAGCCGTCCGTTTCCAGGCGTTCGCCCTCCTCGCCCAACGAGTCCCGGAATTCTTGCGCTCGCGTCACGTTGCCCGAATGGGTGGCCACCACGTGCGCGCCGCATTCCAGCAGCGCCCTGGTTATTGCCGCGCCAATGCCGCGCGTTCCGCCTGAAACCACCGCAGTCTGTCCGGAAAAATCGAATTGCACTGTCGATGACATTGTCTTCGCCTCATTTCTGGTATCGCAGTTGAAAGCATCTTGCATCCGTAAGGCCAATATAACACTCTGCGGCGGACGGTGACGGATTCTTTACGAATTCAAATTCCTTCCAAGCGGTGCGGTGTCTGACAGGCAATGTCAAAGCGGACAGTTCCTTCAGAGATGAGCGCGTCATCGCCAGACCTTCGTCCGCCCAATCCGCAGGCAATTCGGTCTCGTCACGCGCCTAATCGCGGAGTTCTTCGTTCTGATCGCCGACCCTGATGCCGTAGCGAAGGCTGCGGCAGCGGGCGTGCTCAATGGCCTCAAGGGCACGCACCAAGGCCGGAGTTGGGGCAGTAGACGATGACTTCCCGAATGGGGATGATTGGTGCAGTTTGAACTCGAACGGGTTGCAGTTGCGGAAACTGGCGGTGGTACAATTGTGGTGGTTCCGTTTGGTTGTCGGGCCAACGGCCCGGCCTATTTTCAGCCCAGGGTCCGCGACCCTGGGTTAAAAGCAAACAGGAAGTTGCGGGCTGAAAGTCCGCTCCAAAATCCTCTGCCGAAACGGTGTCCATTGGGGCGGGCCTTCAGCCCGCAATTGTGGGAGTATCCTCTACCCAAGGCTGCGAGCCCTACGCGCTTGTCAGCGCTCGCGGCCCCCGTAGTAGCGCGGTCGTTCGCAGGCTCACTCCGGGTACATGAAAATGGGCCGTGCTTTCAGCCCGAAAGCAATTCGGCATCACCTACTCTTCCGCGAGATCAAGAGTTCTGTAATTGGCACGTGCCAATCCCAATGCGTTCCATGTAGCATCATTCGCCCTCATGTCAAGCGGTGATGAACCTTTTTGTTCGGTGCTACAGGCAGGGATGCCTGCAGTACTGATGTGGTTGTGGCTACAGGCAGGGATGCCTGCAGTACTGATGTGGTTGTGGCTACAGGCAGGGGTGCCTGTAGTACTGATGTGGTTGTGGCTACAGGCAGGGATGCCTGTAGTACTGATGTGGTTGTGGCTACAGGCAGGGGTGCCTGTAGCACTGATGTGGTTGTGGCTACAGGCAGGGATGCCTGCAGTACTGGGGTGGTGCAGCTACGGGCGCGGTTACGCGCCGAGCTTGTTCTTGAGCATTTCGACGACGAGTTTGGGGTTTGCCTTGCCCTTGCTTTTTTTCATGACCTGTCCGACGAGGAACTGGATGGCTTTGGGTTTGCCGCTGCGGTATTCCTCGACGGGGCCGGGGTTGTCGGCGATGGCCTGGTCGACGTACTGTTCGATGGCGCCGGTGTCGCTGACTTGTTCGAGTCCTTTTTCCCGGACGATGGCTCGTGCGTCCTTGCCGGTTTGAAGCATGTCGGCGAAGACGTCTTTGGCGATGCGTCCGCTGACGGTCTGGTTTTCGATGAGCCTGACCAGTTCGGCCAGCGCTTCGGGACCGACGGGGCTGTCGGAGATGGTGCGGGAGGTCTCCGACAGGGCGGCAAGCAGCTCGGTCTGTATCCAGTTGGCCACGGTTTTGGGATCGCCGACCCGCTCGGCCGCGGCTTCGAAGTAGGCGGCCAGGTTTTTGTCCTGGGTCAGGACTTGGGCGTCGTATTCGGTGACGCCGAACTGGGTGACGAAGCGCCGACGCCGCTCGGCTGGCAGTTCGGGGATGTCGCGACGGATTTCGTCCAGCCAGGCATCGGGGATTTCGATGGGCATGAGGTCGGGTTCGGGGAAGTATCGGTAGTCGTGGGCGTGCTCCTTGGTGCGCATGAGAGTGGTCATGCCGGCCGCATCGTCCCAGCGGCGGGTTTCCTGGTTGAGGGATTCGCCGGTTTCGAGCGCGTCGATTTGGCGTTCGATCTCGAAATCGATGGAGCGGTGAACGGCGCGGAGGCTGTTGAGGTTTTTGATTTCGATTTTCGTGCCGAATTCGGACTGCCCCTTGGGGCGGACGGAGATGTTGACGTCGCAGCGCATTTGTCCCTTTTCCATGTCGCAGTCGCTGATGCCGCCGTACTGCATGATTTCGCGCAGGGCGCTCAGGTAGGCGTGGGCATGGTCGGCGCTGCGCATGTCGGGTTCGCTGACGATCTCGAGCAGGGGTATGCCCGCGCGATTGAAGTCGACGGCGCTGCTGGCCCCGAGGTGGGTGGATTTGCCGACGTCCTCCTCGAGGTGCATGCGCGTCAGGCCCAGGTCGACTGGCTCGATGGGATTTCCAGAGAAGCCGGTCCCGCCGATCCGCACGCTGCCGCCGGTGCAGAACGGCCGGTCGTACTGCGAGATTTGGTAGTTTTTGGGCATGTCGGGGTAGTAGTAGTTCTTGCGGTCGAACTTGCTGCAGGCGGGGATTTCGCACCGGCACATCATGCCTGCCAGGAGCGTTTTGCGGACGGCTTCGCGGTTGATGACCGGCAGCACGCCGGGGTACCCCAGGCAGACGGGGCACACCCGAGTGTTGGGTGCGCCCCCGCAGTCGTTGGCGCAGGCGCAGAACATCTTGCTCCGCGTCCGCACCTGGACATGCACTTCGAGTCCGACAACGGCTTCGTACTTCATCGCGTCTCGACTCCCAAATCGAGTTCCTCCTCGATGTCCTCGTCCTCCGCGGAGGGTTCGGAGGGTATCAGGGTATCCGGCACGGGTTTGTCGACGTGGTGTTCCTGCATGCGGTCGAGTCGCTTGCGCAACTGGACCTCGATACGGTCGAAGGCCTCGTCGATGGATGCGTACATGTCGTGGGTTTCGGCCTCGGCATGGAGATCGAGATTCTTGCCCTCAAGCTGAATTTCCGCTTTTTGGCGGGATTTTTCCACGCTCATGACGATGCGCGCGGTGGTCAGTTTGTTGTACTCACCGGCGAGCCGGTCGGTTTTCGCGCGGATGGTTTGCTTCAGCTCGTCACTGACATCGAAGTGTCGTCCGCTGATGATGACGTCTTCCATGGGAATCTCCTTTTTTCCTTCCTGCTTTACCTTCGGCGGTCTGCGTGTCGCATTGCGCCGACGTTTTGCACCGCCGGATCAGGCGGTGAACAAGGGACCTAGATAGACTTTTCTGGCCTGTTCGTCGTTGATGAGGTAATCGCTGTCGCCGTGACAGAGGATTCTGCCCTCGCAGATCAGGTAGGCGCGCTGAACGACGGCGAGGGTTTCGCGGACGTTGTGGTCGGTGACCAGCACGCCGATGCCGCGGTCGCGCAGCTGCACCACGATTTTCTGGACTTCGTAGACATTGATGGGATCGACGCCGCTGAACGGTTCGTCGAGCATGATGAAGGACGGTTTGGTGGCCAGGGCGCGGGTGATTTCGAGTCGCCGCCGCTCGCCGCCGCTGAGGGTGTAGGCCTTCTGCTTCGCCAGGTCGGTCAGCTGCAGCTCGTTGAGCAGGTCGGCGAGTCGCTCCTCGCGCTGGCGGCGGTCGAGGTCCAAGGTTTGCAGCACGGCCATGATGTTGTCGCGCACGGAGAGTTTGCGAAACACGGAGGGCTCCTGGGAAAGGTAGCCCATGCCTAGGCGGGCGCGCATGTACATGGGCATGCGTGTGACGTCCCGGCCCTCGAAGGTTACGGTGCCGGCGTCGCCGCGGATCAGGCCGGCGATCATGTAGAACGAGGTGGTTTTGCCCGCGCCGTTTGGACCAAGCAGGCCGACGATCTCGTTGCGCTCGACCGACAGGGACACTTGGTTGACCACGCATTTGCGGCGGTAGCTCTTCACCAGGTCCTGGGCGACAAGCAGGGGTTCGTCCACCCCGGCTGAGGGGCTTTGCGGTTCGGGTTTGGGTTCGGTGACTTGTGTCATGCGGATTCGTCTTTGCGGGCGGCATTGAGGATGATTCGCCGCGCCGCTATTTTCGTTCACCGTTGTTGGTGCTGTCGTTGGCGTTGGTATTGTCGTTGTCGTTCGAGTTTTCGTTCTCCGAGGCGAGCGGGATAATCAGTGTCGGTCGTCCGCCGCCTCGTGTTCCTTCGGTGCGAATCCGTCCGGAGACGCGGTTGTAGATGATTTTTTCCGCGTTGCGTAGGGTTCTTTCACCCTCTCTGAGCACGGGTTTTCCGGTAAGCACCAGTTCTCCGCGGGCCATGCTGTAGACGGCATGTTCGGCGGTGGCGGCGCGGTCCTGCTGTTCCTGAGTGATGGACACATCGCCGTCGAAGATGGCCTCGGTCATGGCGCCGTCTTCATTGAGGACCACCTCCATGGTCTGGGATTCGATGCGCAATCCGCGGTCCAGCACGAGGACGTTGCCGTCGAATCGGGCTTTGCCGGCGTTCATCTGCATGTCCACGCTGTCCGCGGTGATCTGCAGTTCGCGGGGCGATTCGGACTGAGGCGCGTTGTCCGCAGCGTTCTCCTGGTCTTCCCCCTTGTCCCGCGCCGCCGACTGAAACGGCACCGCGCCGACCAGGAGCATTGCGAGCGCCAGGAGCGCCCATCCGTTTCGCCGGGGGTTTTTGCCGCAGCACGCGGGTTGAAAACCCTTTGCGGTCCCGTCCCGCGGGGAAGAGCGGCGGTGTTGCCGTTGGATTGCATTCATTCGTGGTCCTCCTCGTCGGTAGCCGCCAATGGCACGGCCTGCATGGTCATCTTTACTTGACTGTGAATGCTGAGGGTTTGTTCCTCAGCATTGACAACATAACCCACACCGGCCAGAGTCAAAGCCGGTCCGGTTGCGCGGATGGGGCCTTTGTCGCGTCCGACGCCGCGCTCGCGGTCGAATCTGCATTCCGGCGCTTGGACCTGCAGCGTTTCCCCGCCGGCCGCATCTAGCAGGGTGAGCGAAACGCCGCGGAGCGTGACGTCGGTGCCGTTGACCACCGCCCGGTCCCCGGCCAGAATGTATTCACGCGATCCATCGTCGCGCTGCTGAACCTGACGAAAATCGGTGATCTCGATCCGCATGGCGCTTGACGTTTGCGCGCAAACGGGCACCAGGACCGACGTCCCCAGCAGCAGAACCGGCCAGACGGCGCAGAGGACAATCCGCAAACGCGCGGCCGAAGCCCTTCCCCGCTCGGCGGCGGGACGCCGACGGGGGTGCCGGCGAAAAACGGCCTGCTGTGATGTGCCGAAACGAATCATGCTACACACTCTCCAGCAAGGGTTTTCCTGCCCCCGCCGACGTTCTCTTCGGGGCTGCCTTCGGCGGTGCGTCGGTGGAGCAAGAGATTAATATCCAGTGTGTTGCGGAATAATCCATTTTTCCCCCTCCCCGGCGAATCCGCCGGGGAGGGGGAAACAGAACTCGTAATTCTGCGCAAATTGAACGACCGAATTGTGCTGCGGTTTTCGGGCCAACGGCCCGGCCCAATTATAGCCCAGGGTCCGCGACCCTGGGTTTGCAATCACAAACCGAGCGGCGGGCTGAAAGTCCGCTCCAAAATCCTCTGCCGCAAAGATGTTCATTGGCAGCGGGCCTTCAGCCCGCAATTATCGGTGCATCTTATACCCAGGGCTGCGAGCCCTGGGCTGAAAATGGGCCGGTCCTTCGGCCCGAGAGCAGTCATGCACATAATTTTCATCCAGAACTATGTCGTTCAACTTGCGCGTCCCTTGAGCCTACTGTACCGAGTTCTGGGGAAAAGTGGGCTTGTCGCGTGCGACAAGCAGAAAAAACTGGCATCCGCCGACGCAAGGTTGTCGTGGGCGTTTAAACTCAAAACTATGCCCACGCCCTTTCTGGACAAGGTAGCCCGCCAGAATCATAGAAATCTCAACGTGCATAATGCCCAGAAAACCAGCATGAAAACTAAAGAGAGCCTAGCCAATAGCCGTGCCGTTTTTACCGCTATATTCGTTGAAAAACCAAGTGTCGTAGTACTTGTCTTTTAGTGCCGTTGCAACCCCATTTGGTGCACCAAACTTTTCGGCAACTATCCTTTGACCTACGGTATTCTTCGAAGCCTTAATTGATTGATGACTATGGTAAATATACGTAGAATCTCCACGACACTTGAAATATCGAACACACTTCTCAGATATTGTCCTCTTGTATCCAGCTTCACATAACTCATATTCAATCGCTGCAACATCATCGGATGTCAAAGTCAGATTCCTCATCTTTTTGTTTCTCCCTGTTCCTGTTTTAATTCCCTAGTAGATTTACCACCATGTCAAATTCACGTCTCCCAAGGTTACCTGGGGTCAGAGTGGGCGTTCGTTTATTGTTCAGACCGAGACGTTTCTTGGTGATCCCAGGAACTGCCTCTTTCCACAAATCATCATTACCATTGCCCCAGAGTACTATGAGACATGCACCTCGTTTCAAAGCCTCTTTTGCAAGAAAGAACGAGTATTTCTGAGAAGGAAACAATCTCTTCGGCCTTTTGAAAGAAGTCGAGTGATACCCGAGCCATTGGATAGCGGCCATCCGAGATAGGGCTACCTCTTGGGATACACCGTGCCTGGATTCAGTTTCCTTAAGAAGAGTCTTCAAATGCTTAAACCACCAATCGTAGCCCACAGTATCAGAGAACCTTGAGTCTAAATAAAACCAAGGATAGGTACTAGCATTTTTCTGATCCCTACTAGTTTGCGCGCAAGATATCGTCGAGTGTGAGTCCTCCGGCGAAATGGGGCGTTTGCGCTGGTTTTGAGTGCGGGGAGCGACTTCTTCCTGCAACTCGACGGTGTATGGACTGTAACACCTATCGTTTGGATTGTCAAGTTGCTGCAGGCAATGCAAGAATTTGGAGCTATTCCCCCGCAAGGAACGCATGGCTAACCGTGGCACTGGCTTTCCAGTCGGTGCGGGGGCGGGTTGCCGACGGTGCAGACAACGCCGGAACTGAAACTATCAGCACCGCATGAGACAGGAAACCAGCCGGGGCAAGAAGCCCGGCAAACAAAGCCTCACTGCTCCGCCTAAAAGGCAGAGCCACGATCCGACACCGGCTTTCAGCCGGCACAGGAAAACGTGGCACTGGCTTTCCAGCCGGTGATATTGGGGCCGAACGTGGTACTGGCTTTCCAGCCGAACCCTCTCAAGCAAGGTATCCCGCCTCCACCGCCCTTGCGACATTGGGGCGGAGTTTGAAAAAGGGGAGTTTGCTCTTCATTTTTTCATAAACGCTGGCTCGAGCGGGTCAAGCCCGGCGGCGGCATTTGAAAGCGGAAAAATGATGAAACCCTTTCCGGACAGGGTCATGCTACACCAAGTACCGCTTCATTGCTTCCTCGTAGAGTCCCTGGGCTTTGAGCAATTCGATCACGACTTCGCGGATGGCGCCGCGACCGCCGCGTGCGGTTGTGACCCAGTCGGCCAACGCCAGGGTTTCGGGCGTGGCGTCGGCGACGGCCACGCCGACGGCGCACCGGCGCATGACCGGCAGGTCGATCACGTCGTCGCCGATGTACAGGCATTGCTCCGCGGTCAGGGACTGCTCCTCGAGAAGCTGCATGAACTTGTCCAGCTTGACCTTTGCGTTCTGATAGAGAAAGTCCAGTTCCAGCTCGCGGGCGCGGCGCTCGTTGATGCGGCTGGAGCGGCCGGTCAGCGCTCCGATTTTGAAGCCGGCGCGCGACAACATGCGGATGGCATGGCCGTCCTTGACGTCGAAGAACTTGATCTCCTCCAGGTTGTCGCCGGAGAATCCGACCCGTCCGTCGGTGAGCACGCCGTCTATGTCGAGAATGACCGCACGGATTTGTTTGAGTTTGTCAATGGATGTCATGGATCGTCTTTATCTCCCGGAGCAGTTTTTCCATTTCGTGCAGGGGGACCGAATTGGGTCCGTCGGAGCGGGCGTTGTCGGGATCCGGATGGCATTCGAGGAACAAGCCGTCGATGCCGACGGCGGCGGCGGCTCGAGCCAGAGGGCGCACGAACTCGCGTCGCCCCCCGGAGGTGCCGCCCTGCCCACCGGGTGTCTGCACCGAGTGCGTGGCGTCGAACACAACCGGCGCGCCCAGTTGGCGCATAAGCACCAGCGAGCGCATGTCCACAACCAAATTGTTGTATCCAAAGCTGGTGCCGCGCTCGGTAAGAAGCACGCGCTGATTGCCCGAATCGCGCAGTTTGCGCAAGACCGGCCCCATATCCTGCGGCGCCAGAAATTGCCCTTTTTTGACGTTGACGGGCAGCCCGGTGGCCGCGGCCGCGACCAGCAGGTCGGTTTGGCGACAGAGGAAGGCGGGAATCTGCAGGATGTCGACCACCTCGGCGGCGGGCGCCGCCTGTGCGCAGTCGTGAATGTCGGTGATCACCGGCAGATCAAGCTGCGCCCGGATGTCGGCCAGGATGTCCAGCCCCTGTTGCAGGCCGGGGCCGCGAAACGAGTCCAGGCTGGTGCGGTTGGCCTTGTCGAAGGAGGCCTTGAACACGTAGGGAAGCTCCAGCCGACGGCAAATTTTCTGAAGCGCGCCGGCAATCTCGCGGCACATTTCGGCGGATTCAATGACGCAGGGACCAGCGAAGACAACCAGCGGGCGATCGGGGCCAATGACGATTTCATCGGTCAAATCAAAGGGCTTGGGGATCATTTCACAACTCTCCATTGCGGTGCAGAATCTCCTCCACCGCGGGGATGTCCTCGGGAACATTCACGTCCGGAGCGGAATGGCGGGCCACCACCACATGGATGGCCAGACCGTTTTCCAGCGCCCGCAGTTGCTCGAGCTTCTCGCAGCATTCCAGCGGGCTGGGATTCCAGGTGACGAAGGCCTCGAGCGCGGCGCGGCGATAGGCGTAAATGCCCCAGTGATGCAGGGGGGCGACTGCGCAATCCGCATCCCGACAGAACGGAATCGGCGAACGGCTGAAATACAGCGCCGTGCCGTCCGGACGACAGACGACCTTGACATTGTTAGGATTCTCGATAGCCTCGGCCGACTGAAAGGGAACGGCCGCCGTCGCCATGGGCGCGTCGCCGTCCTCGATGATGCCGACAAGCTCGTCAATCATCGCGGGGAGGATCAGCGGTTCGTCGCCCTGGACGTTGACGACGACGCCGGCGGCCTCCCCGCTAACGGCTTCGGCGATGCGGTCTGTTCCCGTGGTGTGCTCGGCGCTGGTGAGCGCCACCTCGCCGCCGAACGCACGAACGGCCTCGGCAATGCGTTCATCGTCGGTGGCCACCAAGACGCGGTCGATTCGACGGGCGGCGGCGGCCCGCCTCCAGACCCATTCGATCATTGGCCGGCCGCCGATCAGGGCCAGGGGTTTGCCGGGAAAGCGCTGGCTGTCGTAGCGCGCGGGTATGACCGCGATGCACGGCCCCCGCGCCGCGGGAGGGGGCGTTCGAGGGATGTCGCCGTCGCCGGTCAGTCCAGGGGACGCATCGTTTTGCTTGTCGCTCATGGTCTGTCGCCTTTTGATGATGATTCGGAAGACTCTTCGGCTTGGTTGTTCAGCACGGCCTGCACGGCCGTTTGCATATTGATTTGCGGCAGCGGCTGGACAAGCAGGCCGTGATCGATCCGGTCCTTGATGCGCCGATACTGTTCCACGGAGTGCCGCACGTCCCGCCACTGTTCGTGCTGCAATTGCCGCCCGTGCTGCTGGAGAAACCGGGACAGATGGTCCACCTCGCGAGCCAGCAGACGGTAGGCCGCCGACTCCATCCGGTCCTCCGGCGCGTTTCCCGGCTTCAGCTCGCTGCGCAGATTGTCGATCAGAAGCGATGTTTCCTGGCGAAGACGCCCCGTCTCCCACAGCGAGGAAGCCTGCAGATGCTGCGGCAGCCAAACAATAACGATCAACTCGCCAACCAAAACCGCGGCCACCAGCAGCCGGTTCACAACACCCGAGCGGTCGCGCCGGAAACGATATTCCCCGGGACGGGGAGTTCGATGCACCAGCAGCGTCCAGTGCCCGACCCGCAACTCGTCGCCGCTGCGGACCTGCTGACCATCCGCGGCCGGCTCGCCGTTGATGAACACCTCCGCCTCGTCGGAGGCCGTGCGCAGCGTCCAAGTTCGTCCGCCCGAAGCCGGCGGACACAGCTCGAAGTGGCGCGGCAGGAAAGCCTGGGAATCGTCGATGCGGCAATCGCAGTCCGCCGCCGCGCCGAACGACAGCGCCCGATTGGCTTCGAACCGCTCAACCCTGGCCGCGACGAACGGCCCGCCGTCGTCCCGCAGGTTGTTCCGAATGCTTACTTGAATCTCCAAGACGCAGCCCTCAAGCGTTCGCCGGCTCTTCCACCTCGGCCTTCTCCGTGGTCTCGTCGGTGGTGAAGACCAATTTGTCTCCTTCCACATCGCCGACGATGCGACTGCCTTCCTCGAGGGTTCCGCGGAGGATTTCCTCGGCCAGGGGGTCCTCCACGTAGCGCTCGACAACGCGGCGCAGATGACGCGCGCCGTATTCGGGATCATACCCCTTGTCGATGAGGAAATCGCGCGCCTGGTCGGTCAGCTCCAGCGACATCTCGCGGTCGCCCACGCGCTTTTGGATTTGCTTGAATTCCAGGTCCAGGATGCCGCCGAGGTCCTCGCGGGTGAGCGAGTGGAAAACCACCAGCTCGTCCAGGCGATTCAGAAACTCGGGCTTGAAGTGCTTTTTCGCCTTGTCCTGGATTTGCGCGCGCATGGCCTCGTAGTCCTGACTGGTCGTTTCGGCGGCGCCGAAGCCCATACTGCTGCGCCGCTGCAGTTCGCTGACCCCCAGATTCGAGGTCAGCACCAGGATGGTGTTGCGGAAACTGACCCGGAAGCCCACGCTGTCGGTGAGCTGCCCCTCCTCCAAAACTTGGAGCAGCATGTTCATCACATCCGGATGCGCCTTCTCGACCTCGTCCAGCAGCACCACCGAATAGGGGCGGCGGCGGATGCGCTCGGTGAGCTGGCCGCCTTCGCCGTGCCCCACGTAGCCCGGCGGCGAGCCAACCAGACGGCTGACGTTGAACTTCTCCATGTACTCGGACATGTCCAGACGAATCAGCGCGTCCGGATCGCCGAACAAAAACTCGGCCAGAGCCTTGGCCATCAAGGTCTTGCCCACTCCCGTCGGCCCCATGAAGAAGAATGCGCCGATGGGGCGGTTCGGATCCTTCAGCTCGGCCCGCGAACGCCGCAGAGCGCGGCAAATCACCGCGGAGGCCTGGGATTGCCCGATCACGCGCTGATTCAGCTCCTCCTCCATGCGCAGCAGCCGGCTGGCCTCGCCCTCGGCGATCCGGTTCAGCGGCACGCCGCTCATCTTCGAGATCACGTGGCGAATGTCGTCGCCGTCCACGGTGACCACCTTTTGATCGCATTCCTCCTTCCATTTGCGCTGCGTTTCCTCGAGCCGATGGCACACTTGCTTCTCCTGATCCCGAAGCGCCGCGGCCTGCTCGAAATCCTGGTTCTCCACCGCCTTTTCCTTCTTTTGCTGAACCTCGTTGATCTCGTTCTCGATGTCGGTCAGGTCCGGCGGCCGGATCATGGCGGCGATGCGGGCTCGGCTGCCTGCCTCGTCGATGACGTCGATGGCCTTGTCCGGCAAAAACCGACCGCTGATGAACTGATCGGACAGCCGCACGGATGTTTCCAGCGCGCGGTCGGTATACTTGACGTGATGATGGTCCTGATATTTATAGCGAAGTCCGCAGAGAATCTCGACGGCCTGCTCTCGGCTGGGCGCGTTGACCAAAATGGACTGAAAGCGGCGCTCGAGCGCGGCGTCCTTCTCGATGTTCTTGCGGTACTCCTCCATGGTGGTGGCGCCGATGCACTGTATTTCACCGCGCGACAAGGCGGGCTTGAGGATGTTGGAGGCGTCCATGGCCCCCTCGGCACCGCCAGCGCCCACGATGGTGTGCAGCTCGTCGATGAACAGGATCACGTCCCCCGCCTGCTTGATTTCCTCCATGACGGCCTTGATGCGCTCCTCGAACTGGCCGCGGTACTTGGTGCCCGCCACCATCAGCGGCAGGTCCAGGCCGATCACCATGCGGTCGCGCAGCAGCTCGGGCACGTTGCCGGAGGCGATGGCCTGGGCCAGCCCCTCGACAATGGCGGTCTTGCCCACACCGGCCTCGCCGATGAGAACCGGATTGTTCTTGGTGCGCCGGCACAGCACCTGGATGACCCGCTCGATCTCGTCCGCGCGTCCAATCACCGGGTCCAGTTCCCCCTCGTTCGCCAAATCCGTCAGATTCCGTCCGAACGCGCGCAGCGCCGGCATCTTGCTTTTCGCCTTGGCTTCCTTGGTGCCCTGAGCGCCGCTGGCGCCCTTGTCGGACTCACTGCCGCCCTTCGCCTCGGGTGGCAGATAATTGGGATCGAGCGCCTTCATCACCTCGTTGCGCACCGCGTCGGCGTCGACATTCAGATTGCGCAGGATGCGCGCGGCGACCCCATCCCCCTCGCGCAAGAGCCCGAGCAGCAAGTGCTCTGTGCCTATGTAGTTGTAGTTCAGCGCGCGCGCCTCCTTGGCCGCCAGCGCCAGCACCCGCTTCATGCGCGGGGTAAACGGCGGATCGCCCTCCAGCTGCATGTTCTGGCCGGGGCCGGAATGCTTTTCCACTTCGTAGCGTACCGTATCCATGTCCAGGCCCATGGCCTGCAGGGCGGTCACGGCCACCCCCTGCCCCAGCTTGATCAGCCCGAGCAGAAGATGCTCCGTGCCCACATACCCGTGCGCGAACCGCTTGGCCTCGCGCTTGCCGAGAACCAGCACCTGCTGAGCCCGCGGCGTGAAGTTGTTCATGGCAAATTCAAAATCATCGTTTGTGCTACTCATAATCCGTTATATCCACTCTCGTTTGGAGTTTGTACTGTGTTCCTCGGATATTCCATAAGACACGATTTGAACGCGCCGGTTGCGCACCGTGTTCCGAGTGCATCCTGTCATCAGTCAAGATAGAGGAAAGGGCCGAACAATCAAGCCCGCCCAAACCGATTGCAGGGCAATTCCTTTCTGAGGGAGGGGAGCGGTGTGATCCCGCCCCCCCCCGATGGAGGGGGGACTCATTCCTCTTCGGTGAGGTGCACCCGCGTGGCGCCGGCGCCGCCGGGATCGGTCTCGTCCCGCCCCAGGCTGTAGCTGGTGACAAGCGGATGGCGCCGCAGGATGTCGTGCACCCCCGCTTGCAGGCGTCCGGTTCCGACACCGTGGATGATCCGCACCTCCGCCAGTCCCGCCAGCGCGGCTTGGTCCAGGAAGGACTCCACCTTGGGTTCGGCCTCGTCCACGCGCTGTCCGATGATGTTGATCTCCGTGTGCGCGCCGCCCGTCGACTTTGGCAGGCTGACTCTGGCGGCTAACTTTCCGGGTGCCGGCTCGCGCGGCGGCTCCAGATCGGTCACAGAGGCCGTGCACTTGATCACCCCGGCTTCCACCGTCACTTGCTTGCGGTCTTCGCGGACAGATGAAATCACGGCATCCCCGTTCAGCTTGCGTACAAACACTCGTTTTCCCGCATGCATTTCCGCCGGAGCGACCGTATTTTTCGGCTTGTCCTCGGTTTGCTGCAGTCCCGTTTGCACGCTGCGTTCCTTTTCCTGCAGTTTTTCGCGGGCGGCGCGGGCGACTTCCTTGGCCTCGCCGTTTTCACCGGCTTCTCGGAGGCGCCGGATCAGCCGCTCCATTTCCTTGCGCGTGTTGGCCACGGTTGCGGCGGCCTGCTGATGGGCTTCCCGCATCAACCGCCGACGCTCGCTGCGGAGGTCCTCCAGCTCGGCGCCCAAAGCCTCGCGGCTGCGTTCGGCATTGCGGAGGGCGGCTTTGGATTCGCGTTCCCGGCGGGCGATTCGGCGTTGGTCCTCTTCCATTTTTGCCAGCAGGGTTTCAAGGTGCAGATGATCGCTGCCCAGCAGGCAGTCCGCTCGCTCGAGAACCCGTTCCGGCAATCCCAGGCGGCCGGCGATGCGAAAGGCGTTGCTTGCCCCTGGACGGCCGAGTTCGAGCACGTACTCCGGCGCCAGCGTTTGCGTGTTGAAGCGAACCGCAGCGTTGATCATCCTATCGCTTTCGTGAACCATGTTCTTCAACACGCCGAGGTGCGTGGTCAAAATCGTGAACGCCGAGCGTTCAACCAGCTCTTCGAGGATGGCGCACCCCAGCGCCCCTCCTTCAAGCGGATCCGTACCCGCGCCCAACTCGTCCAGCAACACCAAGGCGCGTCGGTCGGAGGACGGCGCCGCCTCGGACAGGGAAGCCAGCACCGTGCGGATATTGGCGATGTGCCCGGTAAACGTGCTCAGGTTCTGCGCCAGCGACTGCTCGTCGCCGATGTCCGCAAAAATTGGGTGAAAGAACTCGAATCGACTGTCCGGCGCGGCGGGCACGGGCATGCCGGTCGCCGCCAGCGCGCTGAGCAAACCTGCAGTTTTCATCGCCACGGTCTTGCCCCCGCTGTTGGCTCCCGTGATGGCCACGACCGCCGTCTCGCGCTCCAGCGACAAGTCGAGCGGAACCACCGCTTCACCCTGGTTGCGCTGGCGAAACTGGTGGAGCAACAGCGGATGACGCGCACTCCGCAACTCCAAGCTGTCACCGAATACGGGAACCGTGCAGTCAAAGTCGCCTGCCCAGCGTCCGACAGCGAAGACACGGTCCAACTCCGCCAAGCGTTCCAGATTCTCGCGAAACAGAACCAGGCAGGAGCGAACGTGTTCACTTAGTCGGGCTAGAATGCGGAGGCACTCATCGCGTTCGTCCAGGCGCGCATCGGACAACTCATTGCCCAGGGTCACCGTGCTCTCCGGCTCGATGAACAGGGTCCGCCCACTGTCCGAATGGTCGTGAACAATTCCCCGACAGCGATTCCTCATCTCCCGGCGAACCGGAATCACAAACCGGTCGTTGCGGACAGTGACGAAGTCCTCTCTGACTACGCTCTCCATATCGCGGCGGTGCAAAAACTGGGTGAGCTTGTTCTGTATCTCGCTTTCCAGCGAGCGAATTCGCCGGCGCAGGTGTCGGAGTTCAGTGCTGGCCTCGTCGCTCAGCGAGCCATCTGGTTCCAGTGCGCCGTGAAGCTCCGCCCGCAGTTCCGCACAGGTATGCAGGGCGTCCATGGCCGCCGTCAGGCTCTCCACGGACTCGAAGCCTTCCTGTTTGCGGGTGTCTCGCACCGCCCGGACGGCATCCAGAAGTCGACGGCAGGCGATCAGCTCGTCGCCATCGACCACTGCCCCCGCCGGCGCCACGCGGTCAAGCGTGTGCGTGATGTCGTCCACCGTCAATCGGGGCAGAGCGCAGCCCGCGCCCAAAACTCGCAGGGCATCCCCGTACAACCGCTGCGCGTGAATGGCGGATTCCAGCTCCTCGCACGGTCGAATCGCCCGAACCCGAGCCTTTCCCCGCGCGCTGTCCGCATACGCCTCCACCACGGCAAGCAATTCGGTAAATTCAAGTACGCGCAACGCATGTTCAAGCATGACGACAGCTCAAAGTTTGGCATGAAACCTGTAATCAGTGATCAGTAATCAGTGACCATCGGAGTATTTGCTACAGGCAGAGATGCCTGTAGTACTGAAAAAACCTGAAACCGTGCAGGGCACTTGTTTTCTAACGTGTAAAATGTTTTTCTGCAACAGATTGTGTGGGAATGTAAAACTCGCGCGGGACGCGTTGAGAGGGCGAGACTCCGTCGAGCCCCGCCGTCGAACGAATGGCGAGGCAGGCCGCCTGCACCGGCAAACGCATCGTCATCGGGAGGCCGACACGGGGCGCGGTGGCCGCGCCCTCTACTTGGTAGGGGCGGGCGCCTCGACGGCCCGTGTGGGGGGGGGACGCGCCCCCTTCGAAGGAACACCCGGGGTTCCAGTGTCGGCGGCCACCCCCGGCTCGACGGGAGTCTCGCCCTCTCATCGGGGGGATCAATCGGGGGGGATCACGCCGCTCCCCTCCCTCAGAAAGGAATTGCC
>CAZSBQ010000056.1:0-19280 GCA_964604795.1 uncultured Victivallales bacterium
GACCGCCGATCACGGTGAAGTTGAACCCGAAAAGGAGCCCCATCATGGCAGCCAATGAGACGACCGCAAACGCGAAAGTTCGAAATCTGAAAATGGCGATCGGCCAGATCGAGAAGGAGTACGGCAAGGGAAGCATACGCAGGCTGGGCGACAATACGCACGAGAATATCCCGGTGATCAGCACCGGTGCGCTCTCGCTGGACATCGCGCTCGGACTCGGCGGGGTGCCGCGCGGCCGGGTCACCGAAATCTACGGCCCCGAATCCTCCGGGAAAACCACGGTCTGCCTGCACATCATCGCCAATGCCCAGAAGGCCGGCGGAACCTGTGCGTTCATCGATACCGAACACGCACTCGATCCCCAGTACGCGGGCGTGATCGGAGTCAACACCGAAGATCTGATCGTGGCGCAGCCGGACTGCGGTGAGGATGCATTGAACATGACTGAGACGCTGGTGCGCAGCAACGCGGTGGACGTGCTGGTGGTGGACTCGGTGGCGGCGCTGGTGCCGCGCGCGGAGATCGAGGGCCAGATGGGCGATTCACATATGGGATTGCAGGCGCGGCTGATGTCGCAGGCGCTGCGCAAACTCACCGGCGTGATCAATCGCAGCCGGACCTCGCTGATCTTCACCAATCAGATTCGCGAGAAAATCGGGGTCATGTTCGGCAATCCGGAAACCACCACTGGCGGGCGGGCGCTGAAGTTCTATGCCTCGGTTCGCGTCGAGGTGCGTCGCGAGGCCACGATCAAGTCGCCCACCGGGGAAGCGATGGGCAATCGAACCCGCGCCAAAGTGGTGAAGAACAAGGTGGCCGCCCCCTTCCGGGAGGCGCACTTCGACATCATGTTCGCCGAGGGCATCTCACGGGCCGGCTCGATTCTGGATGTGGCCATGGATCACAACCTTATCGACAAACGCGGCTCCTGGTTTTCGTTTGACGACACCCAGCTTGGGCAGGGACGGGAGCAGGCGAAGAAAGCCATCGCGGAAAGCGACGAAATTCAAGCCCAACTGCTGAGCAGAATCCGTGAGCTGCTGGCCGATCAAAACGTTCGCTTGCCCGAGCCGGCCGCGCCCCCCGCAGCCGAAGCACCGACTTCAGCCAACGAGACCGAGGCAGCCGAGGTGGCCGAGAAATGATGGATACGATAGATATGATGGAACAACTCAGCAGTTTCGACGAAGCGAGGCGAAGAAAAGCCTTGGAGGTGCTCTTCGATCAGGCCGACGGATTTCCCGCCGAGGGGCGCAAACTGAACATGCACCTGCACACGTTCTTTTCCTGCAACGGCGAAGGCTGGTCCCCGTCGCGCGTTGCCTGGGAGGCCAAAACCCGCGCTCTGTACAGCGCCGCAGTCTGCGATTTCGACGTGCTGACCGGCTGCGACGAGTTCCGCGAGGCCAGCGATCTCCTGCAGCTCCGCGGCGCGGTCGGTATGGAAACCCGCGCCTTTTTTCGGGACTATGCCGATGTGGAGATCAATTCCCCCGGCGAGCCCGGAGTCTACTACTTCATGGGCATGGGGTTCGTGCAGCCGCCGGCCCCCGAGTCGCAGGCGGGACGCATCCTGCAGAACCTGTACGACCGCGCGCAGCGGCGCAACCGGGACGTAATCGAACGCATCAACGCCAAGCTCGACGGGCTGCAGCTCAGCTACGAAAACGATGTTCTGCCGCTTACGCCGGCCGGGAATGCCACCGAGCGCCACATTGTCAGCGCCTACGCCAAAAAGGCCCTCGAGACACACGGGCAGGACCGCCGCGCAGCGGCGAACTTCTGGAGCCGGGTGGCCGATGTTTCGGTCGAGGGCGTCCTCAAGCAGTTCGCCGATGACAACGCCCTGGCGGACTGGCTTCGCGCCCGCCTGATCAAGCGCGGCGGACTGGGCTATGTCCAGCCGACGGAGGAGACGTTCCCGGACTTGGACGAGGTGATCACCATGGTTCGGCAGTCCCGCGCCATTCCCATGTCCGCCTGGCTGGACGGCACCAGCGACGGCGAGAGCAACCCCCGCGAGCAGCTCGAATGCCTCCGCGCCAAGGGTGTCGCCGCCGTCAACATCATCCCCGACCGGAACTGGAACATCGCCGATCCCGACGCACGCGAACGAAAGGTCCAGGAACTGAACCGCTACATCAGCGCGGCTGCCGAGTTCAATATGCCCGTCAACGTGGGCACCGAACTGAACAAGCCGGGACAACGGTTTGTGGACGACTTCGAAGCCGAGCCCATGAAACCGCATTTCCCGGTGTTTCTGGAGGGCGCGCGCATCATGGTGGGGCATACCCGTCTGCTTCGGTATGCCGATTTCGGCTACATCGACGAAGCGACCGCCGGCGAGTTTCCGGACCCGGCCGAGCGAAACCGCTTCTTCGCGCGGGTCGGCGCATTGCCGGTCCCGCCGCTAAAAATGCGCGAAAAGCTGGCGTCGCTCGAGCCGCACCGAGCCTACGCTCTCATCGCCGACAGCGTGGCCAAAGAGCAATGGATGCAGCCGTGAACAGCACCTTCGCGCTTTCGATCATGACCCGCGACCGGGTCGGCATTGTCGCCGACATCACCACGGCGCTGCGCAGCCTGGACGGCAATTTGGCGGACCTCAGCCAAACGGTTCTGCGCGGCTACTTCACCATGATCGTCATCGCGTCGTTTCCCGACGGCGTGTCGGCGGACGACATCCGTGCGGAGTTCGCGAAACTGCCCCTGGACGATCCGTTCGAGGTGGGCGTCAAGCCGTTTTCGCCGTGCGCAGGCGTCGCGGCGGGCGATGGCAGCTCCAGCCGCTACGTTCTCAGCGTGTCCGGCCCCGACCGGGGCGGGTTCGTGGCGGCGGTTTCGGGCGAACTGGTGCGCTGGTCGATCAACATCGACGACATCGCCAGCACGGTTCGGAACGGACAGTACATCATGTTTCTGCTCCTCGAGCTTCCCGCCGATTTGTCCATGGACGACTTCCGCAAGGGACTGGACGCGGCCACCGCCGACATCGGGGCCGACTATCAGCTGCAGCACGATGACATCTTCCGAGCAACCAACGAAATCGGCTGAACCGCGCGCCGGCCGGTGCGGACTGCACGACTTTCTCGCGCACCTGCGCGACCAGCGGGACATGTCGCCACACACTTTGGCCAACTACGCCCTGGACATCCGCCAGTTCACCCGCAAAACCCGCGATCGCGCCGCCGATGAGTTCGATCAGTGGGACGAGGTAACCCACGCCGAAGCCCGCGGATACATTCTCGATCTTCAGCGGCGTGGACTGGCTCGGGCGTCCATTCAGCGCAAGGCCTCCAGTCTGCGCTCCTTTTTCCGCTTCCTGGCACGCAAGGGTGCCGTTTCGGGAAACCCCTTCGCCGCCGTGCCCATGCCGCGCAAGCAGCAGCGGCTACCGACCACCCTTTCCGCCCAGGAGGTGGAGCGCCTGCTGGCCGCCCCGGCAAAATACTGGGGCGGTCCCGGCGCCCCGCAGGGCACCACACCCGAAGCCGCCGAGTTCGCAAGCCTGCGCGATGCCGCCATCCTCGAGCTGCTGTACAGCGCCGGCCTGCGCATCAGCGAGGCGGTGGGACTGAACTGCTCCACAGTGGACCTGGCCTCCGGAACATTCGTGGTCCGCGGCAAAGGGCGCAAGGAACGCATGTGCGTGATCGGCCGTCCCGCCTGCCGGGCGCTCCGGGCGTATCTCGCCATTCGTCCCCGCTGCGCGGCGCACACCCACGATCCCGATGCGGCGCCGCTGTTCGTCAACATCCGCGACGGCACCCGACTGACGGCGCGCTCAGTGCAGCGCTCCTTCAAAAACTACCTGCAAACCGCCGAGCTGTCGCCCGCACTGACTCCGCACAAGCTTCGCCACTCCTTTGCCACCCACCTTCTGGATGCCGGCGCCGACCTGCGCTCGGTCCAGGAGCTGCTGGGACACGCCAACCTGTCCTCCACGCAAATCTACACCCACGTGGGCAATCAACGGCTCTGGGAAGCCTACCGCAAGGCCCATCCCCGCGCCGGGAAAATCACCTGAAGCCGGCGGGGGCTGGAGGGCAATTCCTTTTTGAGGGAGAGATGCGGCGAGATCGCGCCCCCCGATGGAGAGAGCGAGACTCCGTCGAGCCGGGGTTGCCGACACTGGAACCTCGGGTGTCCCGTCGAAGGCGGCGCCCTCCCACGGACCGTCGAGGCGCCGGCCCCTACCAAGTAGAGGGCGCGGTCTCCGCGCCCCGTGTCGGTCTCCCGATGACGATTTCAGAAAATAAGCGCCCTGCTGACCCGCCTTTACTTTACCGATAAGAGCGCAGAAGAATAGGAGGCATCCGGAACGGTGTTCGGCCTCCACACATAGGCAATACCACGGATGGCAAAGCCGGCCCACGGATGAAGAAGGCACATGAAGAAGGGGAAGGTGTCTGCAGTCATCAATGATCTGCGAAGAGACCAGCTTAACGTTTACGTACATTCTTTACCCTGACTTTGTCGTTTGAGACCGCATAACGATCAAGTTGAAGGCCGTGGCAAGGCGTGTGCGCGCCGAAGAGCAGGTACATCCCTTTGACAATTCAACATCAGCCGTGGCCTGTCGTATATGCATTCCCTAAGCATAAGATGGGGTGTCGCGGCGAACTTCGGCAAGAAAAGGGTGGAAATCAAACAGCCTGCACTCCCAATCGTAGGCCCTGTAGGATTTTTTAGTGGCAAAGAAGATTTTCAGGGCAACGCCCCGGTCCATGAACAGCCCAGGGTCCGCGACCCCGGGATCTGGTGCATGAAACGAATGGCGGGCTGAAGGCCCGCACCAATGACTTTGCCCCGCACTCAGTTTGGGGCGGGCCTTCAGCCCGGCAATCAGCACCCACTAAAAATCCTGTAGTGCCAAAAATGTCAATGCCGTCTTTAAAGCAAATAATAGGCCCCCACCCCACCCTGAACACTGAACACTGAAGCAAGGCAGCCTCGCAGGGTTGCCCCGCAGGGTTGTCCGGGTATGGTACGGGGAGACGGTTTCCGCATTCCGGTTGACGAGCACTTGATGGAAGATCGCCCAAACACTGTGAAATCGCTTCGTTTACTTCTATTCAACATTGCCTATGCCACCGGTCCGCTGCGGGGCGCGTACCACAATGTTGTCTCCGCCCATCGGTACCTGCGCAGCGAGCGGCATCATATCGACCGCATCTGCTCGTACATCGAGGAGCTTGCGCCCGATGTGACGGGGCTGGTCGAGGTCGAGCGCGGCTCCCTGCGCAATCAGCGCGTGGACCAGGTCGCGGTCATTGCCCGCCACTTGGCTCATCATTACACGTACGGATGCAAGTACGGACAACGCTCGGTGTGTCGGTTCCTGCCCATCCTGCGGCAGCAGGGAAACGTTCTGCTGGGACGCGAGGAGCTGACCCGGCAGGCGCAGCATTTCTTTCCCGTGGGGGCCAAGCGACTGATCATGGAGGTGGAGATTTCCGAGCTGCGCATTTTTCTGGTCCACTTGGCCATCACCCGGCGGGTGCGTCGGCGGCAGATCGGCATGTTGCAGGAGGTGATCGGGGAAGGGGCCGGGCAGCCGACCATCGTGGCCGGCGACTTCAATGCCTTCGGCGGTCATGCCGAGCTTGCCGAGTTGCTGCGCCATACCGGCCTGCGAACGCTTAACCGCGAGCACGCTCCAACCTATCCTGCCTACAAGCCGCGCAAGGAGCTGGATTTCATTCTGTGCTCGCCGGAAATCGAAGTGGAGCACTTCGCCGTGGATGCGGGCACCCGTCTCTCCGACCACCTTCCCCTCGTCGCCGACCTTCGGTACTGAAGGGCCGGCACTATCTCGGAACCAGGGCACTTCTTTTCTAGCGTGTGAGATGTTTCTCTGCAATAGATTGTGTGGGAATGTAAAACTCGCGCGGGGCGCGTTGGGCGAGACTCCGTCGAGCCCCGCCGTTGGCGAATGGCGGCGCGGGTCGCATGCACAGGAGACCCCCTCGACTTCGGAGGAAACCCGGGGTGCCGGCATCAACCACCCCGGCTCGACGGAGTCTCGCCCTCGGGGGGGGGCGGGATCGCGCCGCCCCCCTCAGAAAGGAATTGCCCTGTCCCGGAACCTTTGCAATCCGGCGGGAAGGAGACATATTTCAAAGGTGGACAACTTTATCTTTATATACTATACGGGAGCCGCGTCTAGGGGTATCCCTGGAGGACACAGATGACCGATTGCACTGATACAACAAAACCCGACAATCCGGGCGAGGCGCGCCGGATTGAGTTGTTGGACACCACGCTGCGGGACGGCGAGCAGACCCAGGGGGTGGCGTTTTCCGCCGAGGAGAAGCTCACGTTGGCGCGACAGCTGCTGATGCAGGTGGGAGTGGACCGTATTGAGGTGGCCAGCGCCCGCGTCTCCGAGGGCGAGCAGCGAGCCGTGGCCCGGCTTGTGGAATGGGCGAATACGCAGGGACGCGCAGGTTCCGTCGAGGTGCTGGGCTTCTGCGACCACAACCGCAGCGCCGATTGGGTGGGCGAGGCAGGCGGCCGGGTGATGAACCTGCTGGCCAAAGGGTCCCAACGCCATCTTGAGGGCCAACTGCGCAAAACCCCGGAGCAGCACTTGGCCGATATTGCGAAGACCGCAGAGTACTGCGGCGAGCATGGAATCGCCTGCAACTGCTACCCCGAAGACTGGTCGAACGGCATGCTCGAGGAGTCGGAGTACTGCATGTGGTTGATCGCGCGGCTCACCGAACTGCCGATCCAACGCATCATGCTGCCCGACACGCTGGGAATCCTCAATCCGGAACAGTCCCGCGCGTTTGTGCAGCGCGTGGTCGCGGCGCATCCCGACGCGCACTTTGATTTTCACTGTCACAACGACTATGGGCTGGCCACCGCCAATTCACTGGCCGCCGCCGTCGCCGGCGCACGGGGGGTGCATGTGACGGTCAACGGCCTGGGCGAGCGCGCGGGAAACACCTCTTTGGACGAGTTTGTGGTGGCGCTGCGCGATCTGTACAGCTTGGACGCCTCCGTTCACGAGGAGTCGCTGGTGGATGTCTCGAAGCTGGTGGAGAGCTTCAGCGGGCGTCGCCTGGCGCCCAACAAGCCGATCAGCGGTGACGCGGTGTTCACGCAGACCGCAGGCATCCATGCCGACGGCGACAAAAAGGGCGATTTGTACGTGACCAATCTGCGGGCCGAACGCTTCGGGCGCACGCGCACCTACGCTCTCGGAAAACTGGCCGGCAAAGCCAGCCTGGACATCAACCTGGACCGACTCGGACTGGACTTGACCGACGAGCAGAAAAAACTGATTTTGCAGCGCATCATCGAACTGGGCGACCAGAAGCGCGCGCTGACCGTCGACGACCTTCCGTTCATCATCTCCGATGTCCTCAAGTCCCCGTCGGACCGCGTGATCGCCATCGAGGACTGCGTCATCTTCACGACCATGCACGTGGTGCCCACCGCCACCATCAAGGTCCGCTACAAAGATCAGATTCGGCAGGGCAGCGCCACCGGCGACGGCGGCTACGACGCATTCATGAAGGCGCTGCGCAGCCTGCTGGACGAATTCGATGTCGATATTCCGCAACTGCTGGACTACGAGGTGCACATTCCTCCCGGCGGGCGGACCGATGCGCTGGTGGAGACGACGATTACCTGGGAAGGCGGCAAGCGCACCCGCGGCGTCGACTCCGACCAGCTGAAAGCGGCGATTGTGGCCACCGAGCACATGCTGAACCTCGTGCAGCACGGCAACGGCGGAGATGCGGAAACCTGAGAAAGGAGGGAGCGCTATGACAATCAAACTTCGAATGCGGCGTTGCGCAATGACTGCAACCGTGCTGGTGGGGCTTGGGATGGGACTTTCCATCCGGGAATGCCATGCTTCGACGACCGAGTCGCTGGCCGCCGGCGCCATCACCTGCGCCGCGGAGTTGTTTCAGGACAGAGCGTCGCAGAAGCGGGCCGAGAAGCTCTTGCGGTTCGGACTCGCCTTCGATCCCGACAATACCCGCGGTCTGCTGATGCAGGCACGGCTCGAGCGGAATCGCGATCCAATCGAGGAACCCCCTGAGACAAGTGTCCGCAAGCGGTACCTGCAAGGCGTTCTGCGACTGGCTGAAAGAACGTCATCGGAGCCTCACAAGCTGCTGCTCTATCGTGTGGTGGAGCTGCTTGACCCGGAAAACGAAATCGCGTTGGTGGCCCTCACCAAGGCGCGCAACGACGGACTGGACATCGACTTTTACCGGTTGCTCGAGAAAGTCACCGGCAACTCGGCGAAACGGAATGAGTCCACGCTGGGCTCGACAGTTGGCGGGCGTGCTGAAGAAGAGAACAAAGAGGTGTCGCCCCAAACTCGCGCAGATGCTAGTGCGTCGTCGTTATCCAAGTCCTGTCGCGATTTGATCAACGAAGCCAATCCGTTGAGAGCCCTGCGGCGAAAACGTGACGCGGACGCCATCACCCGCGACCTTGGCGAACTGCGCATCGGCGCATTTCCGCCGGACGGGACCACCATGTACAGTTTGGATTGGCTCAATGAACTCAATCGGCGGCTGGTCCGGCGCGGGTACGTAGTCGTGCCCTTCTGCAACGAAACGTTTTCCTTGAGTGCTGTGGATTTCACCGATGCCGGAGTTCCGCAGTTCTCCGGAAGCTTGCGTAAATATCCTGCGATGCGAACCCGGCAGCAAACCAGCCGAAAACTCGGTCATTTTCTGGCGGAGGTGTGCAGCGGCATGAAAACAGGGTATAGAATTGTCGACGGAGCGATCCTTTTGACGGCGCCGGAGCATGCTGACAACCAAGCCTGCGCGAGCGTTTGCAAAGCGGGCGACTTGGTCAAAGAGTTTTCGGAAAACCATCTGGAGGCCAGAAAAAGGTACCGAAACCAATTCCTCGTCGTTGAAGGGCGCGTGTCGGGAACCGGACGGAGCGTGAGCGGTGCCAAAGTGATGCTCGACAACGGCCGCGTGGATCTGTATTTGGGCAGCGACGCCGACGTTGAACTCGATGGACTCAATGTCGGCAGGACAGTGCGGGCAGTGGGACGTTTCAGCCACAACAACCTGGACCGAATCATCATCAAGGATTGCATCCTGACATCCCAAACGCATTACTGAGGGAGTCGGAAAGTACCAAATAAAAACCGTGGCCCTGCCTTTCAGGCGGAGCAGTTCGAATCCAGTGCTCGAGCAGAGGTGGTTGTATCGGATTCAAAGTTGGCTGTACCATCGGCGTCCCCGCCACCGGCGAGAAAGCCAGTGCTGCAACTGGCGCCTTTCTCCGTCATTCAGCCCTGCCCAATCCGTGAAAATCTGCCTCCGTCAGCTGCCATCATTTGCCCTGTACCGGCCCCGAAAGACCTTGACCGCCAGGGAGATTTGGGAACTCGTGGATGAAGAGGCGCTCAAGCACGGCATCACGCTGTCCAATTCGTCCGCTCCCTCGCGTTTCCGGCAGTGAGAGATGCAGGAGGCCAACAGCGCCTTGTCCAATATGGTCCGGGTGCTTCAGGACGGCGATGTCGACGCCATGCTCGAACATCTGAAAACCTTCTTTGCCAATGTGACCAACACCATCACGCTCCAGAGCGAGAAATACTATCAGACAATCTTTTTCAAGGTTGGCGGTCAGGGCTTGGCGTTGTCGGCTTCGAACAGGCGGCGCTGATCGATTTTGATGAGCGCGGAGGTGAAGTGCCAGACGTTGTCCATCCAGACGGTGTTGTTGACCATGTCCTTTTTGAAGGCGCCGAGCACGGGTTTTTTGTTGCGGATGAAGTAAGTGTTGGCCGGCACATATTGGAGGCGAAGCAGGAAGGCGCATGCGCGCCGGATGGTGTCGACGTAGGTTTTGCGGCGTTCGGAATCGTTGTTCAAGCGGGCGACGTGGGCGGCGTCGACCAGGGATTCCAGGGAAGCGGCAGTGATGGAGGTGTTGCCCTGGCTGTGCGCTCGGGGCGCGAGCATGCCGTCGTAGTCGTAGTGGATTTCGTCAATGGAGTTCATGCGGCAGATGCGCGGGATGGGATCGTTGATGCGGTAGACGAGCTTGCGATAGTTGTTCTCACCGGTGAGTTCGTGCATGAGAGCGGCCGGCTGGGTATACCAGGCAGGGGCGTATGGGGTGAAGCGCTTGTTGCCCAGGTGCATCAGTTGCAGCAGGGGACGTTCGTAGGCGCTGTAGATGCGTTCGAACCGTTGTTTGACTTCGGGACCGCTGGTGGCTTCGTAGAGGGAAGCCAGTGCGAGCAGGAGCTGGCCGGGCATGAAGAATTGGCTTTGCCCGTATTGGGTCCGGAGAGTTCCGTCCGGCTTTTCGAACTGCTTGAGCCAGTCGAGAATGAGGGCGATTTCGCGTTTGTATGCTTCCTGTTCGCCGCGTTCGACGATGGCGGCGATGATGAAGGATGCGGCGGTGTATCGGTTGCGGACCTTGTCGCCGTTGGGCAGGGGATTTGGGGAGGGAGTTAGTTCGTCCTTCTGCAGGGATTTGTCCATACGCAGGTAGATTTCGAGGTAGTGTTCGAGGCTTTCCCTGCCCAGGCGCTTCAACTCGGGATCGTCGAGATGAAAGGCCAGGCGGTTGAGTATCCACATGGCCATGGTGGTGCGCACCATCGTGCGCTTGTAGTTGCGGTAGCGTCGTTTTGTGGGTTCGAATTCGTAGGTGACTTCGCCGTCGATCACGTTGTTTTTGTACCAGTGCGCAATCCATTGCAGCGACTCGCGGACAAGCGCTTGGTCGACGTCTTCGGCCCGCAGGATGCGGTGTCCGCGAAAGTACCGCTGAAAATCTCCGTCCGGCGGGCTTTCTCCGAAATGGATGACGCGATAGATTTCCACTTCGAGGTCGTTTTTCTCCGGCATTTTTTTGGGATTGATGTCGACTGCGCGCGCGAGCTTTGCGCGGGTCATTTTCGGCCCGTAGTTCCAGTACAGGCTTTCGAGAGGAGTGATTTCCGCCCGCTTGCCCTGGTAGGTGTAGGCGACGCCGGTGACGCGACTTTCGTAGGCGCGCCAGTCAAAGACGCCGGTGATGCCGAAGTTGGGCAGTTGAGCGCGGAAGCTGACGACCATAAGGTGCAGATATACTTGGTTGAGTTGTCCGGGCGGAAGAGCTTCGCGCGCGGCAAGGGCGAGCCGGGCTGCCTTGTCGGTCAATGCGGACTTCGCATCGTCCAGGCGACGGGTCAGCAGAAGTTCGCCGTTATGACTGAATATGGTGAGGATCAGCGGAATTCGCAGTTCCGCAAGTCGACCGGCGTTGGGGGGTGGAGCAGTGCGCTTGCCCGTGTCGAATACGCGGCGGCAGTGCTGGAGGAGCGCTTTCTGCTTGGCGGGGCTGAGGGCAACCTCGGTCAATGCGGAGTCCGCAGTCGATTTCTCCTCGCGTGGCGGTGCGGCATGCAGGCTCAGTGCGAGCAGCAGTACGGCTACCGCGGCAGCGCACAAAAATGCCGCCGCGCTGGGGCTGTGGCTGGCCAGAAAACGTCCCCAAAAGGCCGTCCTGGACAGCGAACGAAAGGCGGTGTTACTGGTCGGCTGTGTTTTGCTCATGGAATATCCAGTAGCCATTTTCGGGGAAGAAGGTTTGTTCGGGGTTATGGTTGATGCTGTCGAAGCGGAAGTAGCGCGTTCCGGACCAGCCGAATGAGTGTCGGGGGTTGACGATGGTGCTTTCGACGGGGGTTTGCGTGGGGAATCCGACAAGGTTCCAGCCCGGCGCCAGGGCTGGGAACAGCCGTTCCGGGAGCTGTCCTGTTACCTCGATGGCGACTTCACTCTCGGTTTGTATGCGGACCCAGTATCCGACTGTTGGTTCGGGGATCTCGGAGGGTGCCACTTCGGCATATTCGGTGTCCGGAAGCCATTTCCAGATGGGATGAGGCTCGTCCTGAAGCTGCACGCCTGCACCAGTCAAAAGTCCAGCAAAATTTTTCGTGGTCTTGACAGGGACATGCAGAAGATTCCAGCCGTTGCGCAGATGCAGTCGGTGTGTGTATTCGGTGCGGACTGTGATGGCCAATCGGGATTCGTTGTCCGCTTCGTTCGATTCGGACACGGTGTCCGCTTCGTCCAGCACCAGGCGCAGAAGATGATCGCCCCGTTGGGCGGCGTTCAGGGTGATCGGTTGATTCATCACGTAGGAATCTGTGCGCGGCGGAAGCGACTGCATCTCGATGGGCTCTTCCAGCAGGGGCTGGTTGTCCAAGTACAGGTGAATCCGGAAGTCCCCGGTCGGGGCGGTGCCGGCGTTTTCGAGGGCTACGCTCAAGTAGAACGGTTGTCCGGCGGGCAGCTTGGTGCTCTGTCCCTGGTCGGCAACCAGAAATTGGGCATGCGCTTGGGAAACGTGCCCGTTTTGAGCTAGTGCCTGGAGCTGCTGCTGGTCGGTTTCCAGGCGGTGGAAAATGATGGCGGATTGATTGCCTCCGAGAGGTTTTGGTTTTAGATTGGGAACGCCTTCCTCGACGCTGAGCGGAACCACGAGTTCGTTGTCCCGTTCGGAGGGGCTGTCCGAAGCCCCCTCGTCTATCACATTGGTCGCGTCCAGAACCAGGCGCAGGTGGTGATCGCCCGCCATTCCGGAATCGAATTGGCAGGGGATGTTCGGGAGAATGCGATAGCCGAGAACGGGCAGCGGCTCGTCGGCGGTATACGTGTGAATCGGCTCGTCTGCATTGTCGAGGAAGAGCTTAACCACATAGCCTTCCGGCACGGGAGCGGTGCCCGTGTTGGCGTATGCCGCAGTGATTCGGAACGGTTCGTTGACGCCTACCGCTTCGTCAACGGTTGTGCGGATCACGGCATCGTCGGGAATGGATTCGCCGTCGGCACCCTGAATTTGGGCGTCGGTGAAGTCCTCCGTGTGAATTACGAGTGCTGCGGGCAGTTCGCGCACGGCTTTCGGGGTGAGGTTGGGGCTGCCCTGTTCGACCTGCACCTCAATTGTGTGCCTGTTGTCTTGTTCCGCTCCGGTTTCGCCATTGGTCCGTTCGGCCACGGAGTCGTCGGGGTCCACTACCACCCGAAACACACGTGTTCCCGCTTCGTCGGCCGCGAAGGTGTGCGAGGCGTTTCCGGCCCACAAAAACGTGCCAGGGGGCATCGGGTCGGTTTGCTCGTATTCGAAGATTGGCGCGTCCTGAATGTCGACGTATACGGCCACGTTGAACGGTTCCCGCACCGTTGCGCTGCCGTCGTTTAGCACGCCGAATGACAGGAAAAACGGTTGATTTACGCCGATAACACCGCCAGCGTCGGGATCGATGATTCGGCTTGGATCGAGCGTGGCTTTGTCGTCCTTAATTTCCGTTTCTTCGGCATGCAGCACCAGGGGGGCGGGCAGCCATTCGCCGGCATGCGGAACCAGGTTTGGCGCGCCTTCGGCGACGGTGAAATCCAACGAGAACGTGTTGTCGTGCTCGCCGTCGGTCGCTTCACCGTCCTCGGCGATGTCGTCGGTGCTGTCAACCGTGAAGCTCATGCTGTGCCGGCCGGCTTCGCCGGGCAGAAACATGTAGGAAATGTTGGCGACCGCGCGGATGCCGCGCGGCGGGATGCCGCGGCCGATTTCGGTTGTATACAGGGGTGTTTCCCGGTCGTCCAACTGGAGAGCCACGGAGAATCCGCCGGGCGCGCGTCCCGTCCCGGAGTTGCGCAACCCCAATGACAGGAAAAACGGTTCGTTGAGCGGAATGCGGTCACCGCCCGCGGGTTCGATGAGAATGCTGCCGGGAATTTCCGCCGTGCCCTGAACTTCTTCGGCCGTCAATTCCCGGCGATGGAATATCAAGGGAGCCGGGAAATTATTGACTGCATGAGGATGAAGATTGGGAGTCCCCGGTTCGACTTCGAAATGCAGGGTCCAGGTATTGTTGCTCTCGGCGTTGTCAGCATCGTTTCCCTCGTCCACATCGTCGTTGTCGTCGACGACCAGAGTGAGCGTATGCTCTCCCACTGCCGATTCCGGAAAGGTGAGGCTGGAGTTGAGGACCGTTTTCAGGCCGTGGAGGGGCACGCCCGCCTGGTCGGTGGCGGTCATGATCGGCTCGTCTTCCTCATCCAGATAGACGGCGGCGGAAAAGCCTGCGGGGGCGTGCAGATTTCCGGCGTTGCGGTATCCGAAGGAAAAATGGACCGGCGTGTTTGCGCCGACGGTGTCGCCGGTTGCCGGATCGATGAGCACGCGCTCGATTTCCTCGCTGTTGCTCTCGAACACGTCCTCGGATGACAATTCCGAGGTGTGCAGCATGATCGGAGTGGGCAATCCCAGAGCCGCATCCGGGATCAGGTCCGGCTGCCCGACTTGGACCGGAATGGTCACTGCATAGCTGTTATCGGTTTCTGCTTCGGTGCTGTCCGCTTCGCCTTCCTCGATTTCGTCTTCGGCGTCCACTACCAGTCGGAAGGTGTGCGGGCCGGCCTCGTCGCTGCCGAATGTGTGCTGAATGTTGGCCAGCAGGGCCGCGCCGCCGCGCGGCGCCAACGCAGGTCCTCGCCGTGAATAAATGGGAGTCTCCTCGTCGTCAAGATAAACGGCGACGCGGTAGGCGGCGGCATCCACCTCCTGTGTTCCGGTGTTGGCGAAGCCCCCGGAAAGATAAACGGGTTCATTCATCGGTAGTACGGCACCGGCAGCAGGGTCCAGAAGGCGTTCTTTCAAGGTGCCGCCCCCCGTGTCGTCACCCTCGAGCTGCTCGCGCGACAGTTCTTCGCCATGGAATACCAGCGGTTCCGGAAGTTGCCCGACCGCCTGCGGGACCAAGTTGGGACTGCCCGATTCTATGGAGAACTCAAGCTGAAGAGCGTTGTCCTGCTCCGCCCCTTCGCCGGTTTCCGCAATCGTCTCGTCGCTGTCCACGAGCAGTTCGAGGGTGTGTCGTCCCACGTCGTCGGGCTCGAAGACAACCTGACTGTTGGCGACATATGCGTATCGGCGTGCCCCCAGTCCATTGCTCTGCACAAAGCGGTTCAGTTCCCGGTCGTTGTCCAGAGTTGCGGATACCGCAAACGACTCATCCACCGGCCCCAATCCGGCATTCTCGAATGCGAACGTGAAGTATACGGGGTCGTAGACGCTGACGTCTCCCGTCGCCGAAGTTCCGTCTGCATCGTCGGCGCTTTTGATGACGACATCCTCGGGCACGCCGTTTTCAAGCTCGTTGTCGGTTAATGGGCGGGTGTGCAGAAACAGACCGGAAGGGAAGCCCGGCGCCGGTGCCGGACGCAGGTTCGGCATGCCGGGGGCCACACTGAAGTTGACTTCGTGGACATTGTCATGCTCTCCCGATTCCCCGCCGGCAACAAGCTCGGGAACGTCGTCGTCGGAATCGACCTCCAGCCGCATCACGTGTTCCCCGTCCGATCCTGCGGGAAACTCGTAGGAGTTGTTCCAGGCGTAACTGGAGGTCCGTCCCTCCAACGGCATGCTTCGCGAAAAATCCAGAATGGGCTCGGGGTTCTCGTCCGGGTCCATATACACGGCGATGCGGAATCCGCCGGGTGTCGCCATGCTGCCTCGGTTGCGGTAGCCGAAGGAGAAATAAACCGTGCGTTCCATAAATACAGAATCGCCCGCTGCAGGATCGATGATGATGTCTTCGGGAATGCCCGTAGTCTCAATTTGCTCGCGCGTGACCGGTTCGCTGTGGAAAAGGATAGGGCTGGGTAGGTTGTGAGTGGCATGCGGGGCCAGATTGGCGACTCCGGATTCAACGGTGAAGGGAATCTCCATCACGTTGTTGTTTTCGCCACCCCCCGGTTCCGAAACGTTGTCCTTGTCGTCGATGACGACGCGAAACGTGTTTTGGCCAACTGCCTCGCTGGTGAATTCAATGTAGCTGTTGATGTTGTAGGTGCTGCTTTTGGCAGGCAGCGGATCGTTGCGTGTGTATTGGTACACCGGCTCGTCGCGGCCTTCCAGGTAAACCGACACCGTGAAGCCGGCTTCGGTGCCTTTGCTGCCGCTGTTGCGGTACCCAAACGAATAGTAGACCCGCTGCTGGAGCGGAAGCGTGTCCCCTCTCGCGGGATCGATGATCACCGACTCGGGTATCGTCTTGGCGTTAACGCCTTCGAGTTGATCCCGTTCCAGCGGCTTGGTATGAAAAACCAGCGGTTCCGCCAGCTCGAAACTTGCATGGGGCTCCAAGTCGGCGTATCCCTCCTGAACCTCGAAGGATAGTTCATGTTCGTTGTCGCTCTCGCCGTTCGGTGTATCGCCCTCGTCCACATCGTCGCCGGAATCAATGGCGAGTCGAAGTGTATGCTGCCCAGCGGAATTGTCGCCAAGCACAAGGACACTGTTGAAGTTGTACGTGTTGCCGAATGCGCCCAAGGGTTGCGCGCGGGTGTATTCGTAGACCGGCTCAGTCTCGTCGTCGAGCAGGACCGCGACGCGGAACCCTCCGTCGGTGGCGCGGTTGCCGACGTTGGCGTATCCGAAGGAGTAGTAGACGCGCTCGTTCATGGGCAGGGCTTCGCCGCCCTTTACGTCGATGACGATGTCCTCGGGTATGCCCTCGGTCTCGATCTGCTCGCGGGTGACCGGCTCGCGGTGGAACACCACCGGGGACTCGAGCGTGAACGCGGCCGCCGGCTTCAGATTCGGGATTCCCTCGGCGACGGAGAAGGGAACGTCGAGGGCGTTGTCGTCCTCGTCGGTCTCGTCGCCGACGGCGTCGTCCGGGTCGATCTCGACGTGCAGGATGTGGTTTCCGCCCTCGTCGCTTCCGAGGGCGAAATAGCTGTTGTAGTTGTAGGTTTCGCCGTAGGCGCCGAGCGCGTCCGGGCGGGTGTACTCGTAGACGGGCTCGGGATCGTCGTCGAGTCGGATCGCGACGCGGAACCCTCCGTCGGTGGCGCGGTTGCCGACGTTGGCGTAGCCGAAGGAGTAGTAGACGCGCTCGTTCATGGGCAGGCTCTCGCCGGCCGCGACGTCGATGACGATGTCCTCGGGAATGCCGCCTGCCTCGATCTGATCGCGGGTGACCGGCGCCCGGTGGAACACCACCGGGGACTGGAGCGTGAACGTCGCCGCCGGCTTCAGGTTCGGCACCCCCTCGGCGACGGTAAACGTGATTTCGAATTCATTGTTGGTTTCCCCCGTGCCACTCTCGTTAACTTCAGAAATTTCGTCATCGGCGTCAACAACCATGCGAAGCGTGTGTTCGCCGGCTTGCCCGTCTCCGAGCAGCAGACCATAGTTGGGGCTGAAGGATTGCCAGTTGAAGCCGAAGTTGCTGGTGCGTCGCCACGTTTTCAGCGGGGCAACGGTTGGAGGGGTGCCGAGGGGAGTGTCGGGGTCCAGATAGATATGGACGGAAAACGGGTTTGTGATGTCCCTGTTGCCGGTGGCGCGGTAGCCGAAACTGAAGAAATAGAGATCATTCATCCGAAGACTTTCGGAAGCATCGATGAGAGCCTGCTCCGGAATGCCGTTGCGGATTTCGTCTGAATCAAGCTGTCGCGTGTGAAGCGTGATCGGTCCGGGCAGCTCTCTGGCGGCGTAGGGAATGAGATCGGGAGCGCCGGTCAGGACATGGGCAGGGTGAAGGATTACCGGCTCAGGAAGTTGAAAGACGTCATCCAACGCAATATCTGGTGATGGTTCCTCGGCAGCACCAACCACAGCGGTGCATAGCAGATATGCACTTATCCCGTATACGACAAGAAACCGCTTGAGCCATACAAAACTCATTGTAGAATCCTCTCAAAAAAATGACCAGCGATCACAAGGACCGCTGGCCAATAATAGTATTTCCAACCCCAACGGTTCGTTGTCTCAGTAATTCGGGCTCTGAGACCAGACGGTATTACCTGCTGGGAGATGTTTCAGGATCATCAATGACAGGTGGGGTATAGCTTCCCTCGCCTTCACCTTCTCCCTCACCTTCGCCTTCACCTTCGCCTTCTCCTTCACCTTCTCCCTCGCCTTCACCCTCTCCTTCTCCCTCGCCTTCACCCTCTCCTTCTCCTTCTCCTTCTCCTTCTCCTTCACCCTCTCCTTCGCCTTCACCCTCTCCTTCGCCTTCACCCTCGCCCCCTGCTTGTGTGACAATTTGATTAATACTATCTGTTATGGTTTGGCCGTAGTCTGCATCGAATTCGGATGCTCCCGCTTTTACTCCGACGCCAACCGCATTGTCGAACTCGGCGGCGGCGGCATCCAGTCCGGATTGAGTTACTCCGAACACAATGTCGTTGGCTTGGTCAGCTCCAACCGAACCCAGGGCACCGACCGTCACGCCTTGGGAAACGAGTTCTACCTGATTTTCCGTTGTTGCGCTGCCTATCGCGCCAAAAGCAAATTGTTTGGCCACGCCCACGCGGTCCTGAGGGATAGATGCGCTCACGCCGGCACGTGTGCATGCAGATGAAATTTCAGCAAGTTGATCTTGCATAGCCTCGTCAGTGAGTCCTTCGATGGCTACCACTCCCCTAACCATGCCGGAACCCAATTGCTGGGCCACCGCAAGCACGTCCAAATCAGATTCATTGGCCATTCCGATCGCGGCCGCCACATAGCGCTCGGAGGCGATGCTTCGCTGCGCGGCAGGTGCAGTGTTGATGATCGCCTGCAGGGCCTCGCCCAGCTCGGCTGCGGTAAAACCCTGCAACTCCGCCTTGATGGCTGCAATGACATCGTCCTCTGTGAAGTCTTCCGTTACTTCCTGCACGCTAGCTGCCAGAATGGCCGCATGCTTCTCGGCTGCCGCCTGCTCTGCCGCATCATCAGCCGCCTGCGCGTGCACCGACGCCATCCATGGGGATGCGCCCACCATCATTGCTGCCAGAACTCCGATTGACCATTTCTTCATTGTTTGGCTCCGTTTCATGTCGACCCTCCATATGGGTTGCTGTTGTGCTTTTTCTGCTGCTGGCGGGACCTCCGCTAGCTATGACTCCATTACTGTATCACCGCTCAAGAGATAAGTCAAGTCGAGACGAATGTTTTTTCGCAGGCGTTGAAAACCTCGTCCGTCAGGATGAATGGCATCCCCAAGGGGATTCGAACCCCTGTTGCCGGGATGAGAACCCGGTGTCCTAGGCCTCTAGACGATGGGGACCTGTCTATGACAGGGTGAAATATAGCCGCCATGAGAGCCGGCGCAAGCGAGGTGTAGGAATTTAGTGGCGGGACGAGGACGTTGGCGCGCCGCAGGGCACTTCTTTTCTAACGTGTAAAATGTTTTCCGCAGCAAATTGTGTGGTAATGTAAAACTCTCGGAGGACGCGTTGAGAGGGCGAGACTCCGTCGAGCCCCGCCGTCGAACGAATGGCGAG
>CAZSBQ010000057.1:0-18921 GCA_964604795.1 uncultured Victivallales bacterium
CGCGCCCTCTACTTGGTAGGGGCCGGCGCCTCGACGGCCCGTGGGGGGGGGAACGCCTCCCCTTCGAAGAGACACCCGGGGTTGCAGTGTCGGCCACCCCGGCTCGACGACGGAGTCTCGCCCTCGGAGGGCACGATCACGCCGCCCCCTCCCTCAGAAACGACTTGCCCTGCTTCCCTGCTCCGTTGCGCTTGCATCTTCCGCAAGCGCGATGTATCTTACAACAATGAAGCCATTGGCCGCAGTTCGGCACAAATAACGATCCGCTCGTATACGTCAACTGTGCACAGTGCGAAGCCGTGGCAACTGAAAACTACAGAGGACTGCGACAATCCAAACACGCGGAGGCCCACGTTGCCCGATTCAGTATCATCCATCGTTTTCAATGACACCAGCGACAGCATTCATCGGTCGTTGACCGATGCATTCAACGACGACACCGACCGCAAGCTCTTTCACGAGATGCGCAAAGGCGACAGCCTGGCGTTCCGGGAGCTGTTCTCGCGCTATGAGACCCGGCTGGTCGCCTATGCCGAAAAGTATCTGGACAGCACCGATTTGGCGCGCGACGTGGTGCAGGATGTCTTCCTCAAGTTGATTCACAAACCGCCGCGCATGCTGCTGTCCGACAGTTTGGCCCCCTGGCTGTTTCGGGTCACGCGCAACTTGGCCATCGACCGCCGGCGCAGCCGAAAGTTCGAAGTGAACGAAGAGGAGGCAGGCCTTCACGACATGAGCGAAGAGAAAGGCCCCTTCGAACAGTCATGTACGCGGAGCGAATACGAGCTGCTTCAAAATCTGGTCGAGAAACTGCCGCAGTCGCTGAAGGACGTTGTCTACTTGCGCATGAACGGCGAAGTCCCCTTCCGGGAAATCGCCACCATCCTCTCCATTCCCCAGGGCACGGCGCTTTGGCGCATGCATCGGGCGGTGCAGATGCTTCGCGAACAATGGAACGAACATGTCGAAAAAGTGTGACAAACTGCGGGCGGACGCCCTCCGGGACGGGCTGACTTCAGGCTCGGCCCGGCGCTGGCGCGCCCATGCCGAGCAATGCCCGGCCTGCCGAAGTGAACTGCGCATCCTGGGCGACCTTCAGGAAAGCGCAACCGGCAATATGCACCTGAAGCGTTCGAGCGTCGAGCAGCTCCTCAGGGAGGTCGACAACCAGGGCCGCCGCCATCGACGGCTCACCCCCTTCCGGTTCACCTTCCAACTCGCGTGTCTGTTCGCAATCGGATTGTGCGCCGTCGTGCTGTACAACACCGGCATCGCCATTGGAGAGGCATCCCGAGCCGACGAAGCCGCCTCGGTGCGGAACACACTGGAGGCAATCGCCGCGGATATGCTGGGCGAAGGACAACAAGTGTTCGGAATTATGGAGTTCACATCCGCGTTCGCCGATCCCGAAAGTCCACCCGGCAATTCCGACACACCCTCGGCCGACCTCATCGACAAACGCCTCACTACGCTGAGGAAGTCCCTCGACCGCGAACGTCGGCAGTTGCTCGAAGTCTGCGATCCCGAAGTCGACAACGCCTACTGGACTCACTTCAGTGCCAATGATCTCGACGACCTGCTCATGGAGTGACAAGCCATGAATCGGTCTTTGATTCTCCGTTCAACGCTGTTCGCGGCCCTGCTGTACCTTGTGGTCGGCACCGGCATGTATGCACCCGGACAAGACGCTGACGGGAACGCGCCCGAGGCTGCTTCCGAACCCGCATCCGCATCCGAGCAAATCGCCATTCCACCGGCCATCCGCCGGCGGCTGCACAAGCACTTTCCTGACGACTCCCATGAGCGCGTCCTCGAATTCTATCGAGAAAACGGTGCCCACTTTCTTCTCGAACTGGACAGTCGATGCATCGAATCCCCCCAACGCGGCGCCGACTACTTCGTCGAGCTGCGGGCGCGCTGGAAGCGCCTGCAACAAGCACGGCAACGCAACGGCGAGGACTACAAACACCTGCTTTCCGTGCTGCACGGGCAGAATCAATGCATCGGTTTGGCCAGACAAATTCGACACATCCGAAAAACCATCAAGGAACGCGGACGCCGCGGCCAGCTCGGCGAACGACTGCTTTACCTGGAAAAAAGCCTTATGGAGCAGCTTGCGGATGTTTTCGTCGCCGTTCAGCAGCATCATTTGATCGAGCTGAGACGCCTACAGTCCGAACTCCTCGAGCTAAGACGTCTCATCCGGCAACGAGATGTCAACCGCGAGACCATCATCCAATCCCAATTCGACGAATTGGTCGACCAGTGAGGAGCTCCTGATGGACGCAGCGCCGACGGTCCCTAGCTCCAAAGATATCCCCCTTGCTCCGGTGGTCGCTGAGTGGATCGTGGAACACGCCGAGCGAAGCACACTGGGAATCTTCGCACTGGAGCTTGCCTGGGAAGCGCCGAATCTGCTCAAAGGATTCAAGGTCTCAACGGACAGCATAGCCAAGAAACCTCTCCGCACCCGCCTGGCACGGCTGCTGACTCATCGTCCCGATCTGCTGGACGCCGTATTGGAACAATGTCCCGGCCCCTGGACGGAAGCGGCGCGCGCACTTGCCGAATGGCCACCGGAACGGGTCCACGAACGCTGGCGGGCCTTGACCCGCGCGCACGGAACTCCTCTGGTTCCACTGGCCATGATGCTGTCCGGCGAGGAAACCCTCTCCGCCCGCGGCCGGCGAGCACTGGCCCGCACCGCACTGTGGGAATCCGCAACCGAAATCACCCCCAAAACCGGCGACTCCAAACACCTTGCCCAGCTGCGCATCCTTCTGCCCCCCAAACCGTCCCAAAAGCAGCCGCAAGCCACACCGCAGCTCGCCAAACCGGCCGCAAACAAACAGGAGGCCAAGCTGCGTCAAACCCTCGAAAAAACCAAGACGCAACTCGGCGAACTCCGCACTCAGGCAGCAAAAAAGCAGCAGGCGCTTGAAAATGACCTGCACGGCACGCAAAAGCAACTGCAGGACTGCAGGCAAACACTCCACACCATGCAAACCGACAGCGAAAAGGAGGTGCTGCACCGAATTCACCTCTACCGCCGCGACGTGCTCGGCATCCGCTACGCCCCCGCGCAGTCCCCGCAGACAACCCCCAAAAACACACGTCCCCACGACACACTGATCAACCAAACCGACCAGCTGCTCGAAGAACAGGCCAGCCTCGATGAAAAACACGGCACTCGCGCAACGCTCAGACAGCAGCTCGACCAAACCCGCACACGCCTGGAAAGACTAGAGGAAGCCGCCGCCAACAGCTTGGCCCCCCACCCCGAACTTACGCGCACGCGGGCGCTGCTGGCCGACCACTTGAGCACCATTGAGGAAATGCTCGGCACGGATTGGGACGACGCTCCTGAACCAGCCCGCTCCTTTCTCCGACAAATCCAAACCATCCCCGCAGACGAACAAGCTGAAAAGATGCTCGACGCGGTCCTGGACACCCTCGACCGCCCAATCATTCGCACCATGCTCGGGCCGGCCTGGATGCGCGAACTGCGAATTGCCGCGGGAAAAAAACGCGAAACCTGCAGGCGCATTCACCACGAGCGTATCGCCGCACTGACCGAAAACGGGCCTGAACAAACCTCCAAACCCCAACCACCAAAAGAGATATTCGACATCGCGCGCGAATTGCGGCGGACCGGCGTGGAAAAGCTGCAAATTTTCGTGGACGCCTACAACGTGCTTCTCGACGAAGACGGCAACGAACACGTCCACCTGCCTGCGGCGCGCCGTACCCTCGAAAAAAAATGCCGCCGACTCCTGGCGAATATCCAACTCGTCGAATTGGTCTACGACGGTGTCGACGCCGTCGAAACCCGCGAGCGCGACGGCAACATCATCAAATCCTTCGCCCCCCGACGGACCGAGGACCAAAATGCCGACAATCAGCTGATCGCCAAATTGCAGCAACCCCCGCCTGACAAGCAAACCCGCCGCTGGCTGATCACCAGCGACTACGGTCTGCGAGCACGAGCAAAATACCTGTGCGACGCCTTCATCTCGTCCCAAACGTTTCAGCAATTCCTCGACACGTGAAAATCAGTGATCAGTGATCAGTGGTCAGTAATCCGGAAGCATGATCGGTCTGATCGGTCTGATCACTGACACTTGAAACCCGACATCTGAAATCCCAGGAGACGCCATGAAACTGCAGTCCATCCTTGACGCGAAACCCAAGCGCGACATCCTCTCGGTGAGCCCCGAAGCCTCCGTGGCGGACGCGATCCACACCCTTTGCGAACACCGTGTCGGCGCCCTCGTCGTCATCAGCTCCGACGACAAAACAATGGAGGGCATTGTCACCGAACGCGACCTCCTCCAGTGCATGTGCGCTCACTGTCACAACACGGCGGATACGGCGACGAAACCGGTTCGGGAGTTCATGACCACAGACGTCGTGGTGGCAAGCCCCGACGACCATGCCCACAAAGCCTTGGCCGTAATGTCCAAGAACCACATCCGTCACCTCCCCGTCGTGGAGGAGGACCGGGTCGTCGGCATCGTCTCCATCGGCGATCTGCTCCGAGAACTCTACGCCGAGGACGAACTAAAAATCCGCCACCTAAGCGACTATCTCGGCGGCACCTACGGGCTCAAAGTGTATTGAGCAAGCGAGTTGCAACTGAAATCATACATGGGCTTGGTAAAGCAAGAGGTAACTGATGGAGTCCAGCAATGGACCGGTTGGCCGCTTCACGGCGTCAGATTAAGCAATGCCTGTTGCATGGACTCTGAGCAAATCTCCGAACGTGCCTACCGTTGGCAGCATCCCCGCGGCATGGAACTCAGCCAAGCAGTGAAATAGGCACGGCGTGCAAACCATCGCCAAAAGGCACCACTGCATCTCCATCATACAGCAGAACCCCACCCGCAAAACGCTCGCCTGACGCCGCTTGAAGGATGCGTAATCCTTTAAAATCATCGTTTTTGACTGTTGACGAAGCTTTTACCTCAATACCGACAAGCTTTCTGCCAGACTCCAGTACGATATCTACCTCGCGTTTATCCTTGTTGCGAAAATGGCTAAACATAAAAGCCTCTTCCTGCCACGAAGCCTGTCGGTGTAACTCCTGATAAACAAAAGTTTCCAGCATTTGTCCAAATAACTCCCGATCATCCCACAAGGCAGCCGAATCAACGCCAAGCAATGCGCACGCCAAACCAGTATCGCAGAAGTGGAGTTTTGGTGTCTTTGTCAATCGCTTCAGCCGATTGCTATACCAGGGGCTTAGCTCCTCAAGCAAGAATATATGAGACAACAATGTCAGATACTCACGAATCGTTGGCCGACTAACCTGAAACGGGGCGGCTAATTCAGATATATTCAACAACCGTGAAGTCTGCCCCGCAGCCAGCATCAGCAAGCGTGGAAGCGCATCCAACAAACCTATGTGCGCCAGTTCCTGTATGTCACGTTGAACCAGTGTGTCGGCATAATCGCGATACCAAACCGCACGCCTGCGCTCTGTCTTGCGCCTTAATACTGCAGGAAAACCACCCATAACCATACGCTCAGCCAATGAATATCCCAATCGGACTCCCTCAATTCCAGCATTGAAGGACCCGGCAAAAAGCATGGAAATGAAATCAGCCTGTTTCTCGGCAATCTCCACCTGTGAAAGCGGATGCAGTCGCAGCACCTCCAAACGACCTGCAAGGGATTCCGACAACCCAGGAACCATAAGAACATGAGCAGAACCGGTCAGGAGAAAACGCCCCGGCTGCAAGTTCGAATCAACCGCAGCCTTCAATGACGTGAACAGTTCAGGCACCCGTTGCACTTCGTCAAGAATCACACGTTCAGGAAGTTCGGCCACATAACCAACTGGGTCAGTTTGTGCTGCTTCACGCTGCACATCGTCGTCAAAGCTGATATAAGTGTATTCTTGTGCTTCGCCAACCTGCTTGGCCAATGTAGTCTTGCCGCACTGACGAGGCCCATGAATCAGCACCACCGGCGACTCACTCAATGCCTCCAGTACGCGTGCATGTAAATATCGGGGATAAAGTGCAAGCTTGTACATGCTGGCAAATCTAATTCATATGCGTCTAATTGCAAATGAAGCCGCGTCCGATTGAAAGATTGACCGCGTCCAATTGAAAGATAGACCGCGTCCAATTGTAGAAGGGATGGGAAATTGCCTTTGCCTATCATTTGACCAGTACAGTACATCTCCTTTGCATTCGAGGGCTATTCCACGCCTTCTACCACGATGTCCTCGCTAACGCGTTCGCGGAGGATGCGTTCGATTCCGCCCTTGAGTGTTTGCTGGGCGTGCGGGCAGCATCCGCAGGCGCCTTTGAGGCGCAGGAGGACTTTTGTTCCCTCGATGCCAACCACGTCCATATCGCCGCCGTCGGCCTGCAATGCGCCGCGGAGTTCTTCGAGCACGTCTCGGATTTGCTGTTCCATGGTGGTATTTCCTTTGTTTTGAACGGCTGATTCGACCGCCTCTTGCGGTTCGGGGCCGGCGGCCTTTTGCCGCGGCAGCGCTTTCGCCGCGGGTCAGTTCTGTTGCAGCTCGGCCATCTGGACTCGTAGACGTTCGAGCTTTTCGGTTTGTTCCGCCAGATTGTCGCGTTCGCGCTGGACGACCTCTGGCGGGGCTTTGGCGACGAACTTGTCGTTGCCGAGTTTTCCTTCGGCTTTGCGGATGAAGCCGAGGATTTCCTGCTCCTGTTTTTGGAGTCGGGCGCGTTCGGCCTCAAGATCAACCAGCCCTTCGAGGGGCACGTAGGCTGTTCCCATGGCGGTTACCGCGGCGGCTTTCGGCCCGTCGACGGTGGCCTGGGCGTCCACCGTGATGCGCCCGGCGTTGAGCAGTGCGCGCAGGGATACCTCGTCCGTGCGGAGGAATTCGGCCGTTTCCTCGGTGGCGGGGCGCAGCACCACGTCCACGGGACGACCCGGAGGGACGTTGTAGGACGAGCGGATATTCCGCACTGCGCGGATCAACTCGAACTTCCCGGCCACGCGCTCGACCAGCTGGTCGGTGGCGCCCAAGCGCTCCGCGACGCGGGTGCCGAACGGTTTCGGCCAGGCGGCGTGGGTCACGAGAAACTCGTTTTCCACCAGGAATCCCAGGTGATGGTGCAGTTCTTCGGTGACGAACGGCATCACCGGATGCAGCAGACGCAGGATGCGCGAAAAGACATGGTCGAAGACCCGTCGGACCACGACGATTCGGCGTTTGTCATCACTGTTGAGCACCGCCTTGGCGGACTCCAGGTACCAATCGCAGAACTCGCTCCAGACAAATTCGTAGAGGCTGTGGGTCATCTCGTGGAAACTGAAGCGATTCAGGCAGTCGGTGCAGTCCGCGGTGACTTGGGATGCCCGCGCCAGAATCCAGCGGTCGTCGGCGCGCAGCTCGTCGGCGGTCAGAACGCCCGGTTCGTCCCAGCCGTCGGCGGGCGTTTGCCACTGGCTGATGCGGAAGCGAGCGGCGTTCCACAGTTTGTTCGCGAAATTGCGCCCGATCTCGCATTTTTCGTTGCTGTAGCGGATATCCTGGCCGACGGGGGCGATGTAGATAATCGTAAAGCGCAGAGCATCCGCGCCGTAGGTGTCCATGACCTCGATGGGATCCGGCGAGTTGTTGAGGCTCTTCGACAGCTTGCGCCCCTGCTCGTCGCGGATGATCGAGGTGAAATAGACATCTTCGAACGGAATGTCGTCCATGAACTCCAGACCCGCCATGACCATGCGCGCCACCCAGAAGAAGATGATGTCGGGGCCGGTGACCAAGCTGTCGGTGGGATAGAAGCGGCGCAGGTCCTCGTTGTCCTCCGGCCAGCCGAACACGGAGAATGGCCAGAGCCAGGAGCTGAACCAGGTGTCCAGAACATCCTCCTCCTGATGAAATTCATGCGTGTGGCATTTCGGGCAGGCGTCGGGCTGCTCGCGGTCGACGACCAGCTCACCGCAACCGGCGCAGGTGTAGGCGGGAATGCGGTGTCCCCACCAGAGCTGGCGGCTGATGCACCAATCCCTGATGTTCTCCATCCAGTGGCGATAGGTCTTGACCCAGCGCTCCGGGTGGAATCGAATGCGCCCGTCCTCGACGGCGGCGAGCGCCGGTTCGGCGAGGGGTTTCATGTGCACGAACCACTGCTCTGACAGACGGGGCTCGACGGGAACATCGCCGCGCTCGGAGTACCCCACCTGGTGAACGTGATCCTCGGTCGCCGCCAGCAAACCCTCGGCATCGAACCGCGCGACAACCTCTTTGCGCGCCGCAAAGCGGTCCAACCCCTCGAAATCCTCGCCGGCCTCGTGATTCATCGTGCCGTCGTCGTTCATGACGTTGATCATCGGCAGGCTGTGGCGCACGCCCATCTCGTAGTCGTTGGGATCGTGGGCGGGGGTGACCTTCACCGCGCCGGTGCCGAATTCGCGCTCCACGTACTCGTCGGCTATGATGGGAATTTCCCGTTCGACGATGGGCAGCAGTATGGTGCGCCCGATCAACCCAGCGTAGCGCTCATCCTCGGGATGCACGGCCACAGCCGTGTCGCCCAGCATGGTCTCGGGGCGCGTGGTGGCCACGGTCAAATGCCCGCTGCCGTCGCTGAGCGGATACCGAAAATGCCACAGATGGCCATTGACTTGGCGGTAGAGGACCTCTTCGTCGGACAGCGCCGTACGCGACTTGGGGCACCAATTGATGATGCGATGCCCCTTATAGATCAATCCCTTCCGGTACAAGCGGATGAACACCTCCTCGACTGCGCTGGACAGCCCCTCGTCGAGCGTGAACCGCTCCCGCTCCCAATCGCAGGACGCACCCAGGCGTCGCAGCTGGCCGATGATCGTGCCGCCGTACTTTTCCTTCCACTCCCACACGCGTTCGAGAAACGCTTCGCGCCCCAGGTCGTAGCGCGAGACGTTCTCGGTCTCCCGCAAAAAGGCTTCGACCTTCGACTGCGTGGCGATGCCTGCATGGTCGGTCCCCGGCACCCAGCATGCCTCGAAGCCCTCGAGCTTCTTCCAGCGGATGAGGATGTCCTGGAGCGTGTTGTTCAGCACGTGCCCGAGCGTCAGCATCCCGGTCACGTTCGGCGGTGGAATAACGATGGTGTAGGCGGGTCGGTCGCTTGCGGCATCCGCGCGGAAACAGCCGCTGACTTCCCAGGCGGAGTACCATTTGGACTCCGCATCGGCCGGCACATAGGCCTTGGGCATGGTCTGATTACTCATGGAAACCTTTGATTCTGCTTGAGGTGGACGCTTGATACGAGGGCGTTTGGGGTGTCGATGTTCGAGTGCCGTGTCCGGCGCGTCGCATCCGAAGAACCGACGCGCACAGGCGGTCAATGTAGCCGAACTCAACATAAAATCCATTCCGGTTACTGGCCACTGATCACCGATCACTGATTGCTGATTAGCCGTTTCTTGTGGCATCCACGCAGATAGGGGATACAGTACCCGGTTTACCATGGTCGGCAACACTCAGGCAAGGAACGTCACGATGAGCAATTCCCAGGAGACGGAGGCCAATGCGGTCAACGACCCACCGCAGACGCCTCTCGCCGAAATTCGCGCCCAGCGCATCGAAAAGGGTCAGCGGTTCCGCGATGCCGAACGGGATCCCTACGGCGGACGCGCGGACAACATAACCTCCACCACCGACGCCAAACAGCAGTATGCGGACGCCTCCGAAGACAGTCCCGTCCAGGTCAAACTGGCCGGCCGCCTGATGTCCAAACGCGACATGGGAAAATCCTGCTTCTGCGATGTTCGCGATCAGTCCGGACGGATGCAGGTCTACGCCCAGAAAAACCGGCTCGGCGAGGAGGAGTTCACCCTCTTCAAGTCCCTGGACATCGGCGACATCGTCGAGGTCTCAGGAGACGTGTTCACCACCCGAACCGAGGAAGTGACGTTGCGGACGGAGAGCTTTCGCCTGCTGTCCAAGTCGCTGCGCCCCCTGCCCGAAAAATGGCACGGACTCACGGATGTGCAGCAGCGCTATCGCCAGCGCTATCTCGATATGATCAGCAATCCCGAGGTGCGGGACCGCTTTCTGGCGCGCACCCGCATCGTGCGCGAAATCCGCCGCTTCCTGGACAAGCGCGCGTACGTTGAGGTGGAAACCCCCATGCTGCAGCCCATCCCCGGCGGTGCCGCGGCACGACCCTTCGAGACCTTCTATCACGCGCTGGACTGCCCCATGTACATGCGGATCGCTCCGGAACTCTATCTCAAAAGGCTGCTGGTGGGCGGCTTCGAACGGGTCTACGAGATCAACCGCAACTTCCGCAACGAGGGCCTGTCGCGCAATCACAACCCCGAATTCACCATGCTCGAACTCTACCAGGCCTACGGCGATTGCCGGAGCATGATGGAGACCGTCGAGTCGCTGATCGTCACCGTCGCCGACCGCGTGGTCGGCGCCCGCACGCTGCAGGTCGGCGAGCAAGAGATCAACCTGAACCCGCCCTGGCGACGCGTGTCCTACGCCGACCTGATCGCCGAACACATGGGCGCGGACTGGACCGAACTGTCCAGCGCCGAAAAGGCGCGCCGAGCACGCGAACTGGAACTATCCGTCACCGATGAGATGACCGACGCGGAAATCACCCACGAAATATACGAGAAGGTGATCGAACACACCCTGATCCAGCCTACCTTTGTCACCCGCCTGCCCGTCGAGCTGGTGCCGCTGGCCAAAACCTGCGAGGACGATCCGAGCGTGGTGGACGTCTTCGAGCTGGAAATCAACGGCAGCGAAATCTCCCCTGGCTACTCCGAACTCAACGATCCGCTCGAACAGCGACGACGCTTCGAACAGCAGATCGGCGACGAAGCAGCCGCCGAACAGGGCATGGTCGACGAGGATTTCCTCACCGCCCTCGAATACGGCATGCCGCCCGCCGGCGGCGCCGGCGTCGGCATCGACCGCCTGCTCATGCTCATGCTCGACGCCGCATCCATCCGCGACGTCATCCTCTTCCCCCAACTGCGGCCGACCGAGTAGCGCCGTCCGCAACCCCCCCCAAAAAAACACAAGCAAAAACAAAGAAGGTAAACCATGCGATTCAAGAATCCCGAAACCATCAAAGTCGGCGTTATCGGATACGGCGGCGCATTCAACATGGGACGAGCACACCTGACCCAGATGAAGGACGCCGGCATGACACCAGTCTGCGCCTGCGACACCGACGAAAAACGCCTGGAAACCGCCCGCGAAGACTTTCCGGGCCTGGAGACCTACACATCGGTCGAGGACATGCTGGCGAAATCCGACGTCAACCTGGTCTCCATCATCACCCCTCACAACACCCATGCGGACATCGCACTGCAATGCCTGCGGGCAGGACGCCACGTGGTCTGCGAAAAGCCCCTGGCCATCACCACCGAGGAATGCGACAGCATGATCGCCGAAGCCCAGAGCCGGGACCTGGTCCTGAGCACCTTCCACAATCGACATTGGGACGGCTGCATCCTGCGCGCCGCCGAGCGCATCCGCGCCGGCGCCATCGGCGACGTCGTCCGCATCGAAGCCCACATGGGCGGCTACGGCCAACCGGGCGACTGGTGGCGTTCGAGCCGCTCCATTTCCGGCGGCATCCTCTACGACTGGGGCGTGCACCTGCTCGAATATTCCCTGCAGCTGCTTGCCGAGGCCAAACTCGTCGAGGTCAGCGGCTTCGCCAAACAGGGCGTATGGGCGGACAAAACCGCCTGGAAGGACGACACCAACGAAGACGAGGGCTATGCCGTGGCCCGCTTCGACACCGGCCAGTGGCTGACGCTGTGCATCACCACCCTGGACATGAACCCAAAACCCGATCAGCTTGAAATCACAGGCACCGCCGGCACCTACAAATTCAGCGGCGGCAACTGGACCGAAATCACCATGGAAGACGGCGTGAAGGTTATTCGCGAAGGTGCCAACCCTCCGTCCGAGGGCGACAAGTTCTACCAGAACATCGCGGACCACCTGTGCAAAGGCAGCGATCTGGTGATCACACCCGAGTACTCGCGTCGCCCCATTCATATCCTGGACCTGGCCGGACGCAGCGCCGCCGCCGGCCGGACAATGTCGGCGACCTACGCATAGTCGCCTTTTTTGCTGTATGCACTTGAAAACAGGAGCGTACGCGACATAGTACGCTCCTGCTTTTCCTGCGGGTGTAGCTCAATGGTAGAGCCCCAGCCTTCCAAGCTGGTCATGTGGGTTCGATTCCCATCACCCGCTCCATTCATGATGAAACGGCTGTTTTCGGGGCAAGAGCCGAATCCGCACAACACAACTCCTGCACGGGGCGCACCCATGCCTTCCACGACAACCCATCTTCCCTGGGATGATGCAGGAGAATCGGTCCTGGTCGTTGCGCACCCCGACGACGAGGCGCTCTGGTTCAGCGCCGCAGCATCGCATGTGGACCGCATCATTGTCTGTTTCGCCCCGCCCGGAGCAGATGCGGAAACCGCCGCCGCGCTCACGGCGGGTTTCCCGCTGTCTCGCACCGAGTTTCTGGGGCTGCCCGGTTTCCGCGGCTACTCCAGACGCCACTTTACTTTTCCCGTAAGCACAGGGGCGGGGTTGCTGCTGTGGGCAAAGCCACACGGCGAATGGCGCTATCGGCGCAATGCTCGACGACTGCGGGAGAGCTTAGCACGCAGAATTTCTTCCGGCACATCCGTGATCACGCACAGTCCCTGGGGCGACTACGGACACGAGGAGCACGTGCAGGTGCATACTGTGCTGCACACTCTGGCCCGCAAACATTCGTTCCATCTCTGGCACACAAATTATGCCACCAATAAATCCCTGAAGCTGTTTCGCCGCACCTCATTTCGGCATCAATCCAGTTGGGTTACAACGCCCACCAATCCGGAACTGCTCGCCCGCATGAAAGAGTTTTACATCAAACACAACGTATGGACTTGGCGCAGTGACTGGACCGGCTTCGAACAGGAAACCTACATTCACCTCCTTCCCGACACCGCCATGCACACATACACTCGCAGCCATCCACTAAACCTGTTCAAGTTAAGCTACTAAAGAACTTTCTCGATGTCGACCTGCGGCCGAACGCGGCACCGGCATTGAAAAGCCCCCCGAAATCTGGTTGCGAGTCCCTGAGTCCACCGCCCCTCCATCCCCATACACCGCATTCAGCTGCGCCGAACGGTCGAACCGCAATTCCCTGACTGTTCCGGGCAGTATTTCCGTGCTATGTTTTCAGAGATTTTCCCGCCCCTCCTTCCCGGTTGGATGCGCCGCAGCGCATAACCGACCGGGCGAAGCGCGCACAGATTTCCCAAAACCAGTAATCAGTGATCAGTGAACACCCACACGCTTCATAGAAGTTCCTGGATTGAAGGCCACAGTTCCGAATCCCAACGGGATTCCGTCCCATAGCCCAGGGTTGCGGGTGGCCACCCGCTACCCTGGGAACACGCCCCCCCAATTTCAACCCCAACGGGGGTTGCGTCATGCCGCACGTACGGAAGCGACGGAACCCCTTCAGGGTACATTTTTGGCTGGATTCCGTTCCCAGGGTAGCGCCTGTCGGCACAACCCTGGGCTATGGGACAAAACCCCTTCGGGGTAGAAGAAACTTCTAAACCACACCCACACACCCACACACCCACCTCTCTCCCATGTCAAAACTCAAGCAAACTCTTTCCCGGCTGACTCTGTCCCAGGCCAACGCGCTGATCGGCACGCAAAATGCCGACCTGATCCGCAAGGGCGGGGAAATCGACATCGACATCGACGAGCATGTCACGCTGACCTCCGACCGCTTCTCGGTGGACACCGGCGAGTTCTCCGTCGACATCACGCTGCATCCGGAGAAATCCAAGTCGCTCAGCATCTCATCGAGCACGGGGCGCGTCGATTGCCCGGAGGTGGGTGCCGTGCTGGCCTTGATTCTCGAGGAGAAGATGGCCCTGGGCTTGTCCAAACCGCCGCCGGAACGCGTGCCCGTTGAAAGCCTCTCGCCGGCGGAGCTTCGCAAAGAAGCACTGCGCGAACGGGCCGAACGGGCCGCCGAGGAGCCGTTCGACATCCAAAGCGCCGATCCGAATACGCCGTGGACCGACTACGCGGTCACCAATCACGCCTCGGGAAAGACCTACAAGGTTGCTCTCCGCGGGCTTGACTCCGGCGAGAATTTCTGCTCCTGCCCGGACTTCAAAGTCAACCGTCTCGGCACCTGCAAGCACGTCATCCGTGTCGGCGACCACGTCAAAAAGCAATTCACCATTGCCGAGCTGGCACGGAAATTCGTGCGCGAGCGCAGTTGCCTCACCGTCGACTACAAGGGCGAGACGCCGACGGTCCGTCTGTTGCCGGGACGCAGCCTGTCCGCTCCCGCAAAGGAGAAGATCGAACCGTTCTTCAACCGCGACATCCCCTCCGCCGAATTCGCCGAGCTGCTGGAAGCGGTGCAGGAGGTCTCGGACGCCGGCGACACGGTGCATATTTACCCCGACGCCGAAGAGCACATCAACGCCGAGCTGTTCAAGCTGCGCCTGCGCGCACTGACCGACGAGATTCGCCGCGATCCCGAGCGCCACCCGCTGCGAAGGTCCCTGCTCAAGACGGAGCTGCGTCCGTACCAGCTGGACGGCATCGCCTTTGCCGTGTCCCGCGGACGCTCCATCCTCGCCGACGACATGGGCCTGGGCAAGACGCTCCAGGGCATCGGAGTCGCCGAACTGCTTGTCCGCGAAGCGCGCATCTCCAAGGTGCTGATCATTTGCCCCGCCTCCCTCAAAGCCCAGTGGCGTCAGGAAATTCGGGACTTCTCCGAGCGCGACGGACAGCTTGTTCTGGGCAGCGCCAGGGAGCGCGCCGAACAGTACGACAACGAATGCCTGTTCACCATCTGCAACTACGAGCAGATTCTGCGCGACATCAAGGCCATCGAGGAGGTCAGCTGGGACCTCATCATCCTCGACGAAGCCCAGCGCATCAAAAACTGGGAGACCAAAACCAGCAGGACCATCAAGGAACTCGATTCGCGCTACGCCCTGGTCCTCACCGGCACACCGCTGGAAAACCGGCTCGAGGAACTCTACAACATCGTCAGTTTCGTCGACAACCAGCACATCGGGCCCGCCTACCAATTCCTCAACAAGCACCGGATCGTCGATGAAAAGGGCAAGGTCCTCGGCTACAAGAACCTCGAGGAACTCAGGCGCCTGCTCTCCGCCCTACTCCTGCGGCGCACCCGGGCCGAGGTGCTCTCCGAACTGCCGCCGCGCCAAACCGAAGTCATCAAAATCCCCCCCACCGAGGAACAGCTGGACATCGACGCCGGCCAGCGGAACATCATCTCAACGATCCTCGGCAAAAAATACGTGACCGAAATGGACCTTCTGCGCCTTCAGAAGGCCCTCCTGGTCGCTCGCATGGCCGCGGACGGCACCTTCCTGGTCGACAAGCAGACCCCGCACTACAGCTCCAAACTCGACACCCTCCGCGAACTGCTGCCGGACCTGCTCGAAGAGGAGCGTAAAATCATCGTATTCTCTGAATGGACCACCATGCTCGACCTCATCGAGCAGGAAGCCATTCCCGCCGGCACCGGTTTTGTCCGCCTCGACGGCAGCGTGCCGCAGAAAAAGCGCGCATCCCTGGTCAAGCAGTTCTCCGAAAATGCCGAATGCCGACTGATCCTGATGACCAACGCCGGCGCCACCGGACTCAACCTGCAGGCAGCCGACACGGTGCTCAACATCGATCTGCCGTGGAATCCCGCGCTCCTCGAACAACGCATCGGGCGAGCCCACCGCATGGGCCAGACCCGCCCCGTTCAGGTCTACCTGCTGGTCACCGCCGACACCATCGAGGACAAGATGCTGATCACCCTGGGCGCGAAGAAGGAGCTGTTTCAGGAAACCCTCGAATCCGGTGCCGAAGAGGACAGCGTCGCGCTCACCAGCGGCATCGACGAACTCAAGAAACGCCTCGAAGTCCTGCTCGGAACCCCCGACGACGCTCCCCTCGACGTCAGCCGGAAAACCAAGGTCGAAGCCGAACTCGAACAGCGGCGCCGCGCGGCCGACGCGGGCGGCAAACTTGTCGCCGCCGCCTTCGAGTTCCTCGGCGCAAGCGCGGGCCTGAACGCGGGCACCCCGGAGACCGATCCCGCCACCGCCGAATTCGCCAAACAGCTCGGCCTCTGCTCCAACGAAAACGACGACGGCAGCGTCAACCTCAACATCAACCTCCCCGACCGCGAATCCCTCGACAACCTCGCCGCCGTCTTCGCCGGCATCCTCAAGCAAGCCCAACAGTAAATGCGCCGGAGAACGCACCCGCGGCGCTCTGCGCGGCAAATGATCGGCAGCCGCCGAACTCGAAAGCTCCCGAAAAATCCCGACAGCACCCGAGCCCCGACAGCTTTCGGCAGCATCCGGCAGCACCCGACAGCACCCGAAAAGCCCCACCCAGTCCCCTCCCCCATGACGACCGAAATCTTCGTTCAGGAATCCTTGATCGACCGCGCCCACCGGCTCGACGCCTCCGCCACGGCACTGGAGGCGTTCAGCGCGGAATTGCCCGGCGAGGACGACGAACTCGCCAAAGTCCTGCGCGAAGCCGTGGACCGCAACGACGAGACCGCCTTCGCGAACCTGCTGTTCGCCGCGCTCGGCGCCGGGCGGGAGGTCGATGCCGCCATCCTGGAACGCGGTGCGGCATTGCTGTACGATCCCAGCTTTCTAGCGTCGGCAGCCATGCACTGCACCGGGGACGTTCCGGGCGCGCTCGTTCGCGCGTCCCTTGACGGCCGCTTGGGCGGCGAACGCGAGGTGGTCGCACTCCTACTGGCCTACGCGTGGTGCGAACGACACCGCGACGGCGCCATCCCCATGGAGCTGCGAAACGCCGCCCGTCTGGCCGCTCGAACAGGAGGCTTCAGTTTCGAGGGCGGAATTTTCCTCGCACTGCTGGCCGAAAAGCTCCAGTACCCGGCCATGATCGAGGATACCGGCCCCAGCGCTCCACCCCTCGAGCACGCATACAAGCGAATCGTCAAAGAGGCCGTCGCCCCCCCGCTCTCACTGTTCACCAACCGCCCCGCCCACCTGGTTCACAGCGGCTCGACCATGCGCCGCGCCACCCCGCGGGTCGGACGCAACGATCCCTGCCCCTGCGGAAGCGGAAAAAAGTACAAGCGCTGCTGCCACGACCAGGACCAGGAGCGGCTGCGGCATTCCTCGGACGTCGCCGGCGTCACTCACGAGGAAATCCGCGAACACCCCGAACTCTACCTGACCCAGGAGAAAATCGCCGAAATGCGCTGCTATGAACTGGCGCGCATCGATCCCGCCAAGGTCGACGAGAACCTCCTGCATTGGCTGGTCCAAGAGCTGCTGCTCGTCAACGAGGACGACGCGGCCTTTCGCGTCTTCGAAACCCGCCAGTCCTGGCCGAACTACACCTACGATGCCGAGGAGGCTCTCGCGCACTTTCTCTCCCGTCAGCGGGATGACCTGGCTGCGGCGCTGGTTCACCTGCCGGGGATTGACGGCCTTGAATTGCACGTCGACGACATCGAACTCGGCCTCAAGCTGGCCGAAGCCTCGGACTCGGAAGTCGCCATGCTGGCGCATCTCGAAGCCGAAGCGCACCGGGGACTGAGAAAAAACGCCCCCGCGATGATCGCAAACCTGGCCTACGCGCTCCTGGACAGTCGCTTCCCCGCCCTCGGCATCCTCGTGGCGCGCGGACAAATCCTCGTCGGACCGCCGCTCGAGCAGGACCTGCTGATCGAACGACTTCTCCAGGCCAGGAATCGTCTGGGGCTGCCCGTCGACGATCCCGTCGAACAGCTGGTGGACGAAACGGCGAGCTTCATCGAACAACCCGCGCGCGACCCGCTGACCGAAAAGGAACTCGAACGGACACGATCCGAAATCCGCGAAAAGGAAAGCGAAGTCCAAACCATGCAGAAGCAGCTGAACGAGCTGCGCCACAACCTGAAAACCGTTGAAAAACAACGCGACCGGGAACGCGAACGCGCCGGCGCAAACGCCGAACAGCAACAGGAAGCCGAAACCAAGGACCGCGAAATCAGCGACCTCAGAACCCGGCTGCGCGTGCTCAAATCACAGGTCAAAGAACGACACGAGGAAAAACAGCAGCTCCGCGACGAACTCGGACAGGCGCGCAGGCAAATCCGACAGGAGCGAAAAACCGCCCCGCGCGAAGAATCGCAAGCCGATCCGCACGAGCAAACCGAAGAGAATCTCTTCGAGGAATCAAGCCCGCAGGACCGACAGCCGCCCCGAATCCCCCACTTGACCGAGCGCTTCCAGGACAGTCTCGACGAAGTCCCCGAACCCACCGCGCGCAAAGCGCTCCGACTGCTCGGCCAACTCGCCGCAGGCGACCAAAACGCCTTCCACGGCACCCGCAAACTCAAACTCAACCCGAAAATCATCCGCCAACGCGTCGGCAGAGACCACCGATTCCTCTTCCGAATCGACGACCGCACCCTCGTCGCCGAAGCCCTCATCAACCGACGAGACCTCGAACGCACCATCGAAACCCTCCGGTGATCCCCCCCTCATGAAAAACCCTTGCGTTGAGCTGCACCGAGAGAGGAGACAAACCGTGTCCCCAATTGAAAAAACCGTTCGTGTCGGCAAACCCGAGGACCAGGACCGCTGGCGGCGCGAGGACATGCTGCGCATGACGCCGAACGAGCGTCTGCAAATGCTCCTGGATTGGCGGGACGACTGCTTCCGTGGTACGCAGACCATCCAGAGAATCGCCAAAAGCAAGGCAGTGCCATGGAAATCCCCTCGTTCATAGGCAAAGACATTCGGGAACTGGTCGCCATCATGGTGGCCCATCGGGTGGACTTCGTTCTCGTCGGAGGCCATGCAGTGGGGTTCCACGGGCATGTGCGCGCAACCATGGACGTGGATTTCCTG
>CAZSBQ010000058.1:0-18896 GCA_964604795.1 uncultured Victivallales bacterium
CTACATATTCCGGCCAACCTTGGGGTCAGGGCGAACCCTCGCCGCGGGAAGGCAACTCGATTTTCATACGCCAACCAAAATACTGCGAAAGTCCAAAATGTCAAGCAAAAAAAATGAGGATACCCAGGGCAATTCATTTTTCAGGGAGGGGGGTGCGGCATGATTTCTCTCTTGAAAGGGGGGGGGCCGTCGAGCCGGGGGTGCCGACACTGGAGTCTCGGGTGTCCCGTCGTAGGCGGCTTCCTACCACGGGCCGTCAAGGCACCGGCCCCTGCCAAGTAGAGGGCCCCGTCTCCTCGCCCCGTCTCGATCTCCCGATGGTAATTCCTCTTGTTCCATCCGTGGTCTTGTGTTGGCGCGGATATCCAAATTCGTACACTTCGGACGCTTGTCAACTTGCATTAATGAGAATTGAGTCCGCTCTAAAAAGTCCAAAACAGGAGAATGACACATTTATGGCAGCATAAAGCCGCCATTCGATAGCCATCCAAAGTGCCCATTCTGCGCTGCTATATTCAGCTGGGCGCCGAGAAATGGCAGTTTCGAACATGTTCGTTTCTGGACAAGGGGTTTTTAGAGTGGACTCATTATTGAGAATTAATACTATATTTAGGGGTAAGGCGAAAACGTTTGATGGAAATTGGAGTTGTCACTGCAAGCAACATACTGGAGAAGGAAGAGATGAAAACCACAGATCGCACGATGAAAGTCTGGGTTCAGAATGGTCCTCGCAGCGCAAAACGCACCCGACCGCCGACGCGCGGTGGCTGGCTCACCATGGCTGTGGCTGTTTTGGCCGTTCTGGCGACAGGTGCGGCCGACCTGCGTGCGGCGGACGCCGTCCCGGACGTCAGCCTGGGCGTGCCCGGCAGCACACGTTTGGGCAGCGATTTCTCCTTCACGGCGGCCTTCGACAACGCGTCGGCGGACCAGACCGGCTACGGACCCTATGTCGACATTGCCATCGACGCGTCGGGGCCGGACGGCGACCCCGACGACCCCGGCGCCGATCCGCTGGACGGGATCGACATCGCCGCCTCCGGAGCGGTCACGCACCTGGGCGCGCCTGTAACGTACCACCTTCTCACCTTCGACGACGACGCCAACGGCGGCCAGGGAATTGCGCACCCCTACGCAGTGGACAGCGGCGGCAATCCCATCACCGTCAAGACCACCGATTTTCCCGGCGGGACCTTTGAGAACGGCGACATCCTGTTGGTCGCCCTCCTTCCTTTCGGCAGCTTCACTCCGGAGCAGCCCGCGGCGGTACTGAACATCGACGCCACGCTCAGCGACCTGGCCGACTTGGACAAGACGCACGACTTCAGCGCCCGCGGGGGATTCCAGTACGGGAACGATCCCATCGAAAACCCGTCCACCGACCCGAGCATTACCCAGCCCGCCCCCGACGACGCGGACCTGCAGCCGACCCTTTGGGACTTGTCAAAGGTCTACATCGGTCCGGAGGACGAGACGGCCACCGGCCCCAACTTCACGCGCGAATACGTCCTGAAGGTGGACATCGCGGACGGCCAGACCATTGACGATGTCATTGTCACGGACGAGTTGCCCATCGAGATGCAGTTCGTCGAGATTGTGGACGCCACCAAGAACAGCGGCGCCTACACCGACCCAACTCCCACACTGCCCTCCACGAGCATCCCCGGCGGCACGCTCGAATACAGCTTCGGAACCATCACCGGCGGCCCCGGCGTCGACGCCACGGTGACCTTCAAGTGGTTCATCCCGCGCCTCGACGCCAACTCGGATGTCATCATCGCCGCCAATACCGGCGACGACGTGCTTTCCGAAAACCAGGCCTGGGCGGAAGGGCACTGGGACCCCATCGACACCCGCGATCCCGAACTTGACGTCTACGCCCAGGCCACCGCCGGCGGCCCGGATGCCGATCCCGAGCACACCCTCGAAGACCAGTCCAACGCCATCCAGAAGGGCGGGGCGATCATTGTCGACAACGGCGGCGCCGGATTCACCCCGGACGACGTCGTCGAATACACGCTCGAGATCCAGATTTCCGACTACTTCGCCTTCGACGACTTGATCGTGGACGACCTGCTGGGCGACGGCCAGGTCTTCGACGACAGCTTCACGCCGACCCTCTCCATCAGCGAGCACGGCAGCAGCAGCTCCGGTGACTTCGACATCGCTAACTACACCGAGACCACGAACCGCACCGCCGACGGCGATCCGGCCCCCAACGACGGAACCACCGCGCTGCAGTTCCGCATCTCCGACGAATTGGTCGCGCGCGGCCTGAACGCCAACCTGACCGGCGGCGGCATCGACAGCCAAACCACCGGACTCGCCGGCGGCCCCTACAACAATCCGCCCCTACCCCACGCCGGAACCACCGCAACCATCACCTACCGCGCCATCGTCAGCGACGAGTACTCCGACGACTACCCCAGCGGCGACGCGCCTCTCAACCCCGGCGACGGCGTCGGCAACAGCGTCGTCCTCGACGGACGGCTTCTCGATCCCGCCGACAACCTCAATCCCTACCCCGGTGATCCGCGCGAGGACGACGACTCCGGCGCCGGCTTCAGCATCCCCCTGCCGGAACTGGCCAAAAGCTTCCACGCCATCAACGGCGACACCGATTCGGACAACTGGGTCGTCGATCCTTCCGGGAATCCGAACGTTCAGCCGGGCGACACGGTAACGTTCCGCTTGACATACGAGTTGCCCTCGCGCGACTTGGAGGATTTCTCGCTGACCGACTACGTCCCGCTGCCCGTCTTCCACGTGGACGATCCCGACGAGGATGGTTCCGCCGGCCCCGCCTGGACCTTCGACGCCGTCTATCCGGGGGACGCCACCCCGCCGGCCGCCGGCCACGCCAAGTTCGGCCCCGATGAATCCTTCCATCCCATCCGCGGCGCCTACCCCGCCGTTTCCATCAACACCGCCAACGGCAACAACACCCTAATCTTCGACTACGGCACCGCCGACGATCCCACGAACACCCCCGGCACGGTCGACATCCTGTTCACGGTCACCGTCGCCGACGATCCCTTCGCCGACGGGCTCTTCCTCACCAATCAGGTCCGCGCCAGCGAACAGGACACCGACGCGACCGCGACCAAGCAGGACAAGATCGTCAACTTCGTGCTCAACCAGCCAGAGGTCACCATCCACAAGGGCGTCGTCGGCTACCGCGACACCGGCCTCACCCTCGGCGGCATCACCTTCACGGCCCCCGATACCGCATCCTCCTTCGCCCCGACGCCCGCCTACAGCCCCAGCCAGGCAAGCGCCATCGGCGCCTCCGATCTTCTGACCAACGAAGTGGACGCCGGAGACGACGTGCGCTTCGCCATCATGGTCCGCAACGGCGGGCGCAGCGACTCCTTCGACATCAGCCTGACCGACGCCGTCCCCGCAGGCTTCGACATCCCCGCCAACCTGACCGCCATGGACCTCGCCGTCCGCCGCGGCGACGGCACGCTCCTGACCCAGGGCGCAGACTACACCGCCTCCATTGACGGGTCCGGAAACCTCTCCCTGGAGCTGACCGACAACTACACGGCCGGCAACCTCGGCGGCGACGACGACTCCGGCGCCCTCAGCCGCGGCTACAACGCCGGCGTGGACGGCGACGTCACCAACGGCGCCAACGCCGTCATCGTCACCTACGACCTCACCGTGGCCAGCAGCGCCGAAGCCCTCGGCGAGACCACCAACACCGTGGCGCTGACCAACTACGCCGGCGTGGAAGGCGGCGACGACTTCACGGCCGAAGATCCCACCGACGACGCCACCGTCAACTTCCGGCCCGCCGCCATCGACAAGGTCTTCGACACCACCGAAATCGACGATGCCGGCACCACCGGCCACAACAGCAACGGCGAAGCCGTGATCGGTGAAATCTCATCCTACACCCTCACCGTCACCGTCCCCGAGGGGGTCACGGCGGACGCCGTGCTGACCGACACGCTCGACAGCGGCCTGGCCTTCATCCAGGTCACGGGGGTTACCGCCTCCGCCGACCTCACCATCGAGAACCCCATCGGCACCGGCGCGAACCCCGCAAACGCCACCGTCAGCAACGCCGGGCGAACCGTCGAATACAACTTCGGCGACATCACCAACAGCAACACCGACAACGGCACCGCCGAAACCATCACCATCACCTACGAGGCCGTCGTTCTGAACGTGGCCGGCAACCAGGAGGGCACCCAACTCAACAACGTGGCCGCCTTCGACTACAAGAACAACGGCGCGCCCATCACCGACGCATCCGCCACCATCACCGTGATCGAGCCGGTCGTGACCGTCGACAAGCAGGTCTCCGAAAACGTCGGCGGCCCCTGGGTCGACAACAACGGCGAACTCGACGCCGGGGACACCTTCTACTACCGCATCCGCATCACCAACCCCGCCGCGGACTCCACCGTCGCCTACAATCTGCTGCTCACCGACGACCTCCCCGCCGCGCTCGGCACCAGCGTGATCCACAGCGTGACGGCCGACAACTACGACGCCTCCGACTTCGAAATCCTCGGCGGCACCGTCCAGGTCAAGGCCTCGCAGAATCCCGACGGCCTCACATTGAGTCCGGGTGAGACCATCGACATCTTCCTGGAAAACATCGTCGGCTCAAGCGTCGAACCCACCCAGCCCATCGACAATGAGGACGCCACCGTCACCTGGACCAGCCTCGACGACGGCAACACCACCCCCGAAAATCCGCCCGAACGCTCCACCCACAACACCAGCAGCGTCGAGCGCTCCGGAGACGATGGCGAAGGCGGCGCAGTCGATGACTACGAGGACGTGGACGACACCCCCGCCAGCATTACCGTCCGCAACCCTGATCCGACGAAGACTCTCGTCGCCACCTCCGAATCCCACACCGCCGGCAACCGCGTTGCCGTCGGCGAAATCGCACGCTACCGCATCGCCTGGCAGATCCCCGAAGGCCAGACCACCGACCTCAACTTCCTCGACCGCATCCCCAACGGACTCGTCTTCCTCGACGACGGCACCGCCAAGCTCGCCTTCGTCAGCAACGACCCATCCGGCGGCCTGTCCTCCGCCGATCCCGCCCTCAGCGGTCCCGGACTCGACATCTCCGGCGACTCCGGCGCGGTCACCCCGACCTTCGTGATCCCCGCCGGCGCCATCTCCCCGGCCGGCTTCGACAGCGGAACGGACGTCACCTTCGATCTGGGCACGGTCACCAACGCGGACCGCGACCTGGACGGCGAATACATCGTCATCGAGTTCAACGCCCTCGTGCACAACGACACGACCCACCAGAACGACGCGGGCGACAACCGCCGCAACAACTTCCGCGTCCGCACCGGCGGCACCGTGCTCGGCACCTCGCCGAACGAAACCGTGCGCATATCCGAGCCGCAGTTGAACATCAGCAAAGGCGTCTCCGCCGGCCCCTACGACGCCGGCGACACGGTCACCTACACGCTGACCGTCACCAACGCCGGCGGCGCGAACGCCACCACCGCCTTCGACATCGTCATCGCCGACACCCTCCCCGCGGAACTGGTCGCACCGGCGCTTGACTCCACCGCCACCACCGGCACCGTCGTCGGGCTTGCCGCCTCCTTTGCCGGCAACGACCTGACCGCCACGGCCACATCCATGGACGCGGGTGCAACCATCGAAATCGTCTACAGCGCCACCATCGAGTCCGACCTGCCCGCGGGAACCGACATCGTCAACGACGCCGACGTCGTCTACACCAGCCTCCCCGGTGCCGGCACCACCGGCAATCCCACCGGCAGCGACACCCCCGGCGCGTCCGGCGACGAGGACGGCGAACGCAACGGCAGCGGCACCGGTGCCAACGACTACAACGACGCCGACACCGCCCCCATCGAGGGCGATAAGCCGAGCGTGGACAAGAGCTTCCAGGACGGCAGCATCACCGACGACGACACCAACGTCGCGACCAGCTTCGGCGCCGACGTCGTCATCGGCGAAACCGTCGTCTTCGACCTGCTCGTCACCGTCCCCGAGGGCGAGACCGACGCCCTGCGCGTCAACGACGCCCTGCCCGCCGGGCTGCGGCTCGATTCCTATGACGTTCTCACTGACGCCGCGGACACCACGCTGCTGGGCGGCGACTTCAACGGCACGGTCACCGACACGCCCGCCGTGAGCCCGGCACTGCCCGCCGACGGCGCGGCCTCCGTCGAATTCGACTTCGGAACCACCACCGTGGTCGACGACAACGACGGGACCAACAACGCCTTCGTCCTGCGCCTCACCGCCACGGTCACCAACATCGCCGGCAATCAGAGCGGCGTGGACCGCGAAAACACCGCCTCGGTCACCTTCGACGATCCCGACACCGGCGAGGAAACCCTGCCCGACGCCAACGCCGGGAACGATCCCGAAGTCACCGTCGTCGAACCCTTCCTCGAAATCGAGAAGACCGCCGATCCCAGCACCGCCGACGCCGGAGATACCGTCGTCTACACCTTCGAAATCACCAACACCAGTGACCAGATGGCCTACGACGTCGACCTCCTCGACACGCTTCCTGACAAGCTGAACGGACCCGCCATCCTTACCGGCGCGAACTTCGCGGCCGCCGGCTTCTACGACGCCGCCGTCCAGGCCGCCACCACCGCCGACATCGCGAACCTCGCAACCGCCCCCGCAACCATCGACGGCTACGCCCTCAGCGAAGACGACCTCGTTCTCGTCAAGGACCAGGCCGATCCCGTGGACAACGGCATCTACATCGTCGACAGTGTCGCCGGCACCGCCGACCTCGTGCGCTGGACCGACTTCGACGAAGCCGCCGAAGTCACCCAGGGCTATCTGGCTCGCGTCGACAACGGCGCAACGCATGCCGGAACCGTCTTCCGCCAGACCGAAACGCTTGGCAGCGTCGGCACCGACCCCATCGTCTGGGCCGAGTACGGCGCCTATGCGATCCCCGCGGCCGACGACTTCGAGATCTTCGTGGACGCCGGCAGCAACGTTCTGCACCGCAAGCCCGCCGCCAACGTCGACATGCCCGCGGGCAGCAGCATCACCCTCAAGGTCAGCGGCACCCTCGACGCCTCCGTCCAGGCCGATGAAACCATCACCAACTCCGTCGACATCACCTGGACCAGCACCGACGGCGCCAACCCCGACGAACGCGGCGGCAGCGGCGGCGTCAACGACTACAACGCCGGCGATGACGCCGACGTCGACATCGACGTCGCCGCCCTCGACAAGGCCCTCATCGAAACCGAGCTGGTCGAAGCCGGCAACGCCGCGGACGACGCCGTCATCGGCGAGAAGGTCACCTACACAGTCACCATCACCGTCCCCGAAGGCGTTACCGCCGACGCCGTGCTGACCGACACCCTCGACGCCGGCCTGGCTTTCGTCGAAATCACCGACGTCACCCTCTCCGCCGGCGTCTCCAGCGCCAACGCCATCGGCACCGGTGCGAACCCCGCAAACGTCACCGTCACCGACAGCGGACGCGCGCTCGAATTCGACTTCGGCGACATCACCAACACCAACACCGATGACGGCGTGGCCGATACCATCGCCATCACCTACGACGCCGTCGCCCTCGACATCCCCGCCAACGCCTCCGGAACCACCCTGGACAACAGCGTCGCCTTCGACTACACCAACAACGGCGCACCCCTCACCGACAGCGCCGATGAAATCACCGTCGTCGAACCCAACATGACCATCGCCAAGACGGTCGGCACCGACGCCGTCAACTTCGCCGCCTCCGTCGCCGATCTCGACGCCGGCGACACCATCTACTACCGCCTCCGCGTCGTCAGCAACGGCGAAACCAACGCCTACAACGTCACCCTCCAGGACACCCTCCCCGCCGGCCTCACCGGCGCCTCCGTACACAGCGTCTCCGGCGGCGGCTTCGGCGTGGGCGACTTCGAAGTCGAATCCGGCGTGGTCCAGGTGGACGACGCCGCGCACCCCGACGGCATCACCGTCCCCACCGGCACAAGCGTTGATATCGTCTTCGAGGCCACCCTCGCGGACACCGTCGAAGCCGGTCAGCTCATCCGCAACGACGCCGCATCCGTCGACTGGACCAGCATGGACGACGGCACCACCGCCGACGAGGTCCCCACCCAGCGCTCCACGCACAACCCCGACAGCACCGAGCGCCACAGCAACGCCGACAACCCCGCCCCCGCCCCCGCCGACGTCAATGTCAGCGGCCCCGCGCTCGCCAAATCCCTGGTCGAAACCAGTGAGGGCTCGACGCCCGGCAGCGACGTCACCATCGGCGAAACCGTCACCTACGCACTCAAGGTCACCCTCCCCGAGGGGAGCATTCCCGATCTCACGGTCGTGGACGAGGTCCCGGCGGGCATGCAGTACGTCTCCTCCAGTCTGCACAGCACCGCGGCCGGCAGCGGCGGGCTGTTGAGCGCCGACTTCGCGGGCAGCTTCACCGACGCCGGCGAACCCGACATCACCGGCGGCGCCGCCGACGGCGCGGACGTCACCTTCACCTTCGACGCCGGTCCGCCCGCCATCACCGTCACCGGCGACAACGATGCGGACAACAACAGCTTCCTGATCCTCGTCACCCTCCGCGTCCTGGACGTCCCCGGCAACGTCGGCGTCAACCCGCCGGGCCAGACCACCCTTGCGAACTCCGCAACGCTGGACATCAGCACCGATGGCGAGCCGCCCGTCGGCGCCGGCCCCGTGGACGTCACCGTGGTCGAGCCCCGGATGGTCATCACCAAGTCCATGTCCCCCGATCCGGCCGCCCCCGGACAGACCATCACCGTCACCCTCACCGTCGAGAACACCGGCACCAGCGACGCCTTTGACGTCATCGTCGAAGATCCGCTGACCCCCGCCCACTTCGACAGCGCCACCGTCGACCAGGGCGCGTCCGGAACGGACTACCCCGCCGACTTCACCGCCGAGCTGGACGGCGACACCGTCCGCTACTCCGGCGGCACCCTCGCGGACGGCGCAACCGTCACCATGACCTACACCGTTGACCTGACCGACACCGTGGCACACGGCGACTCCGTCGACAACACCGCCACTGTCACCCAGGCCACCACCCTCCCGGGCGCGGATCCCGACGAGCGCGACGAACCCGACGTGGATGACGACGACACCCTCACCGTTGCGGCCCACCTCATCAACGGCACCGTCTACCACGACATCAACGTCAACGGCGACTACGATGTCGGCACCGACGTCGAACTGGAGAACGTCACCGTCACCCTCACGGGAACGGACATCCACGGCGCGCCCGTCAACCGCACCCTCCAGACCGACGCCAACGGATTCTACGAGTTCGACGACCTGCTGCCCGGCGACTACACCGTCACCGAAACCCAGCCCGCCGACTACCTCGACCACCACGAAACCGTCGGCACCAACTTCGGCGGCACCGTCGACAACACCGCCGACAGCAATGTCACCACCGACATCACCATCCCCACCGGACTGGCCACCGCCACCAGCGGCGCCGGCTACGACTTCGGCGAGATCAAACTCAACAGCCTCGCAGGCACCGTCTTTGCCGACATCAACAACGATGGCATCCTCAACGGCGCCGACTTCGGCCTGGAGAGCGTCGATGTCACCCTCACCGGCACCGACGGCCGCGGCAATCCCGTCAGCACCACCATCCAGACCGACGCCAACGGAGACTATCTCTTCGACAATCTCCGCCCCGGCACCTACACCCTCACCGAAACCCAGCCCGTCCTCTACGGCGACGGCATCGACACCCTCGGCAGCGAGGGCGGCGACGACTCGGTCAACGACGTCTTCTCCGCCATCGACCTCACCGGCAAGCAGGACACCGACGGCGTCGACTACGACTTCGCCGAAATCCCCGGCACAATCAGCGGTCAGGTCCGACTCGACGTGGACGCCGATGGCGACCTCACCGATTCCGATAACGGGCGCGCCGCCATTCCCCTCGAGCTGTGGACTGATCCCAACGGCGACGGCGATCCGAGCGACGGAACCCTCGTCGACACCGCCACCACCGACATCGACGGCAACTACGAATTCACCGGCCTGCCCGCCGGCAACTACGTGGTCCTCGAGAAGGATCCCGACACCGACTTCCGCAGCACCAACGACGCCGACGGCGGCATCGACGAGGATTCCTGGAACAGCATCGCCGTCAACCTCGGCCCCGGTCAGCATGTGCCCGACCGCGACTTCCTCGACACCTACGATCCGCCCGGAACCCTGGCCTTCATCGTCAACCTCCGCGCCATCGAGTCCGGCGACCGCCGCGTCGTCGAATGGACCACCGGCGCAGAATCCGGAACCGTCGGATTCCACCTCCACGGCGTGAGCCCCGACGGTCAACGGCCCCCCCTCAACACCCAGCTTCTGCCCAGTACCGGCGAACCCTCCGGCGGCATCTACCGCGTCGAGGACGCTCGCGCCGCCGCCGAACGCACGCTCCAGTACATCATCCGGGAAACCGAGGACGACAGCGGCACCCGCACCTACGGCCCCTTCACGGCCGACCTCGTCCAGCATGATCCCGCCGAGGGCGAACTCTGGACCGGCGCCCGCGAACGCCCGGTCAACGCCGCGGTCTCCGCAACCCGAGCCACCGGCGAAACCACCGGCGACGCCCTCAGCATCAAGGTCCGTGAAAGCGGTGTCCAGCGCGTCACCGCCGCCCGCTTCGGCGCGGCCGTCGGCCTGAGCGAGGAGGACGCCCGCGCAGCCATCCTCGCCGGCGACGTCTCCCTGCGCCATCGTGGACGCACCGTCGCCTACCTGCCCGCGACGGACGGCGCAGCCCTGCTGTTCCACGCCCCCGAGCTGCGCGATCCGTACGCCGCGTACGCCGTCTACACCCTCCAGCCCGGCGCAGGGCTCCTTGCGGACTCCGCGGACGGCAGCGCCGCCGGGACCGCCCCGAACGCCGTCTTCGTCGACATCGTCCACGCCGAAGAGGACAACAAGGCCATCCCCCACCGCATCGCCGCGGTGGAGGACGGCCTCTGGGTCTGGGAGAAGGTCGTCGCCGACACCGACCAGTCCGTTGCGAACTTCGCAATCGAGACGGCCGCACCCGCCGAGGGCGACGCCATCCTCGTACTCAACCTGCACGGCGGCACCAACCCCGACCACCGCCTCGACGTGAGCATCAACGGCACCGCCGTCGGCCACATTACCTTCGACGGCAAGGTGCCGCACACCGGTGCCGTCCAGTTCGACGCCGACATCCTGAACGCCGGGACCAACCAGGTCACCGTCGCCGCCGTCCTGCCCGAAGGCGTGGCGACCAGCATGGTCTACGTGGACAGCCTCGACCTCCTCTACCCGCGCAGCTACGGCGCAACCGACAACGCCGCCACCATCTTCGCCGACGGCAATCCCGTCGTCACCGTGGGCGGCTTCACCGCCTCCGACATCACTGTTCTGGACGTGACCGCACCGAACCGCATCGTCCGCCTCGACGGCGTTGCGGTCTCCGCAGACGGCGACGGCGGCTACGCCGCGACCTTCGCCCCGACCGATCCCGACGGCCAGTACGCCGTCTTCGCCGGCGAGGCCGTGATTGAACCCGCTAGCGATCCCGTCAGCCGGACAAACCTCGCCAGCCCGGCCAACGCAGCCGACTACCTGATCGTCACCACCGCCGCGCTCCGCGACGCCGCGCAGGCCCTCGCCGACTGGCGCGCCGCCGACGGCTTCACGGTCAAGATCGTCACCGTGGGCGAGATCGCCCGCGAATTCGCCCAGGGACGACCCACCCCGCAGGCCATCCAGCAGTTCCTGAACACCGCCTACCGCCGCTGGAGCACCAAACCCAAGTACGCCGTCCTCCTCGGCAAGGGCACCTACGACTACCGCAACGCCGACGGCGGCAACGACAACCTCGTCCCCGCCCTGCTCACCCGCACCGAAGAGGGCATGCGACCCTCCGACCTCCTCTTCGGCGACGTGGTCGGCGCCGACGCCGTCCCGGAAATCGCCGTCGGACGCCTCCCCGCCACCACACCGGCTCAGGCCCAGGCCATGATCGCCAAGATCATCGCCTACGAAAGCGCTCAGGACGCCTACGCCAACGAGGCCGTCATCGCCGCCGACAAACTCGACCTGGCAGGCGACTTCACCGCCGACGCCGAAGCCATCCGCAACCGCTTCTTCGCCGGCAAAACCGTCCGCACCGTCTATCTCGACCACGCCGAACCCACGCGCGGCGCCTCCGACCTCCGCGACGCCCTCCGCGACGGCAGCCGTCTCGCCCTCTACATCGGACACGGCGGATTCGACCAGCTCGCCCGCGGTGAACTGCTCGCCGGCAAGCAGGTCGACGGGCTCGACAATGGCGCAAGCCTGCCCATCGTCCTGGCCGCCACCTGCCATGCCGCCAACTTCTCCGAACCGCGACGCACCTCCCTCTCCGAGACCCTCGTGCTTGCCGAGAACGAAGGCGCCATCGCCGTCTGGGCACCCACCGGCCTCGGCTTCAATGCGAACTCCGCAGCCCTCCTGCAGGCCTTCTGCGCCGCCGCCTACGAAGACGGCACCGCCCGCCTCGGCGACGCCGCAACCCGCGCCGCCGAACGCTGGCTGGCCACCGTCGGCCCCGAGGAACTCCGCAAAGACGCCGTCCGAACCTTCGCCCTCATCGGCGACCCCGCCCTCAAACTCAACCTAAGCAACCCCCGCCGGTAGCCCCCCCCCGCGGCGGATCGAACCGGGCCGCCCTCCCAGTAGAGGGCGCGCCCCGCGCGCCCGGCCATCCCCCCCTCTCCAAGTACAGGGCGCGGCCCCCGCGCCCGGTCATCCGACCCCGGTCGTCGGGGCGCCGACCGGTACTCCATTAGTACAGGGCGCGGCCCCCGCGCCCGGTCAGCCCCCCCCCGGTCGTCGGGGCGCCGACCGCTACTATCCCGCTCGTCGAGGCGCCGACCGGTACTATCCCGGTCGTCGCGTCTCAAGGGGACTTTCGTCCTCCACTGGTCACGTGTTGAATGTAGCGCCCTCACATACGATTCAGAAGTCTCCCGGGGGCGATGGCACGGCGCATGTCTAGGAATGCGTGGGGAAGTCACGTTACCACTTGAAGATATGCTCTCGGTAGGAGGTTTCGTCCTCGGCTTCGGTGAACACAATGTCCTCCGTCATCTCCTCGGGCGTTAGCCGATCATCAAAGAGAATCAGCGCCCGCTGATAGGGAATCGTTGGGGGGATTTTCTCCCGCCAGAAGAGCTTGCCGTCCGCCAGCGCCTGGGCGGCGGTTGCTGCAACAAGGATCACTAGGGCTGCTGCGATTCGTCTCATATCGTTATGCACTCAATGTGGAGGTGTGCTACTCGTTGCCGCGCAGCGGTGCCGAGTTGGCACCGCTGTCTTTGCAGTACAGCCTTTTCAGGCGCCGCCGACAGCTTGGGGGGCAGAGGGGCCTTCGTGATTTTCGAACCCCGGTGTATGAGACCGCCATTGCGGATCAGCCACCCATTCCAACTGCCAGAAATCATCGTCGGTGTTTCTGATATGCTGATCAAGCAAATTGCGATGTTCCTGAAGCACTGCCGCATACTCCGGATCATGAACCAACGTACGGGTTTCGTAGGGGTCATTTTCCAAATCATAGAGTTCTTCCGCATTCTCTTCCAGGTATCGAGTGTACTTAAACCGCTTGGACCTGATCATTCTCCCAGGGCTGACCGTAAACCCCCACTCTGTATGCCATTCTGAGGCAATATAGGAATTCTGCTCGAAGTCTTGGTTGTTCAGCAGTGGCAAAATGCTTCGCCCCCTGCACTGGTTGGGGCTTTGGATTCCGGCATAATCACACAGGGTCGGGAGCAGATCAATCAGGGATACGAGAGAATCGCGGTCAACCACGCCTTTCGGTGCCACGCCGGGTCCTGCGCAGATAAAAGGCACACGCGTTACTTCCTCATAGAAACAGACCTGTTTGGTTACCATGCGATGAGAGGCCATCATGTCGCCGTGATCAGCCATAATCACAAGGAGCGTGTCCTCTTTATAGCCCTGTTCCTCCAGGGTTTCGAGTATTTGATTGATATGTCCATCCACAACTTCGGTGTAATGTCGATAGGCTGCGTAATAGTGCTTGAAGTTGTCGGCATTCCATTTGGCGGCCTGCCTTTGGCGACGATGAGAACAGCAAAGATATTGGATTGCCCGCGGTCGCTGGCCCATATCTTCAGTTTCAAAATTTGGCGGCAGTTCCGGCAGCTGTCCGTCGGGCGGCATAACATTCTGCACGGGGCCGCCTTCGCAGGAGTGGTCCCCAATCCAACTGCAAATATTGTGGGGATTCTGAAGGTCTGCCACCGCAATAAAGGGGGTTTCGCTTGACCGCTCACGCAACCAATCGGTCACCTTGGCAGTGGTATCGTTGTCAATCTCGGTTTCCTGATTGGCCTTCCAAGCCGGATGCGCTTCTTCGACCAGTGGAATGGACCCCTTCTCCACTCTCTTGAATCCGCGCAGAGTCCCGAAGTCGTGTTCTTTGCCGAAGTGGACCGCTTCATATCCTGCATTGGAAAATTGTTCGCCCAGCGTTGTCAGGTGCTCTGGCAACGGACCGTTTTCATGAGCCCGTCCATTGGAACGGACATTGGTTTCGTGTGGATAGCAGCCCGTCCAGAAGGAAGCCCTTGAGGGCTGGCAGATTGGACAATTGGTGTAGGCCATGCCAAAGGAGAAGCCTTCAGCCGCAACCCGATCCATGGCCGGGGTCCTGCAAGGGTCTTCATTGTACGCGCCAATCACGCGTGGTGACAAATGATCGGAAATAACCAGAAGGATGTTGGGCTTTTCCATTTATGCAACTCTCTATTTTTCTTCCTGCCTCTCTCGACTGCGGACTTCGCAAACACTTCCACCATACTGCCGAAAACGACTCGGTGCCAAGCTCAAACAATTGTCTCGCAAAACATCTTCTTTCCTGAATGGCAGGGCAGGGTGCCTGCACCGGGGAAGTAGAGGTCGGCGCCCCGACGACCGGACGCGGGTCGACGGGCGAGGAGGCCGCGCCCGGTACTTTGCAGGGGCCGGCGCCCCGACGGCCCGGGCGGCACGGGCGCGGAGGCCGCGCCCGGTACTTTGTAGGGGCCGGCGCCCCGACGGCCCGCGGGGAAGACTGGGCACAGAAAACGCGTCGCCATCAGGGACACCCGGGATTCCAGCAGCAAGCACCCCGGCTCGACGGGAGTCTCGCCCTACATGGGTCGGGACCATTTTGATCCCCATCGGAACGGGACTGCCCTGTCTTTTCCGCCCTCTCTCATTTTCCTGTCCCCAATATTCCTGTCAAACGAATTCCGCTTTCTTTTCCGCACGGGATTAATCTGGTCTTCCAACGCCGTGGTCAGCTGCGCTGTGGCCCGGTGCGCGAAGCGCGGCGGGCCACAGCGTAAGCTGGACCAACTCGTTCGGAGCCCTTCTCGCGCTACGCTGCAGTACCAGAGAGATGCAGAATCTTGGCCTCAACTGACTCAAGAACAGAGTCCCTGAGAAAACTGCTGGCCTCCAGAATCTCAACTCCCAGCAGGCGGCCTTCCTCATCGAGTTCGGCCGTGATATTCGGGCTGATCTCGACGCTGGAGGCCTCCGTACCCTCAGCAATAATCATGTGAAGAATATCACTGCCGTCAAAGTAGCTCATACGTGGTTTATCCATGGCTAAATCTCCCGGAGTTTAGGCGAAATTGAATCTGCTGACGGGTTGTAGCATGCACAGTGACAGGCGTAATGACCTCACCTTCTTGCTCGAACGGCACGAGCACAAGGCCATCGCCATGACGCCCAACGGCTACTCTGCGCCCGTTTGAGCGATCATGGTAACGCTCGGCACCATTTCTGACTATACGCTCAATCACCGCGAGGTCAAACCCTCTCAGACTGGCGCGATACCTCATGTATTCAGTCCAGATAATCGTCATCCTTGTCCATCTCTTCTTGCCGAACGCCGCCCTTCACCTGCGGGAATGCAACGCAGCGGAATTCTCGTCAGGTGCAAGGGGCTTGTTCTGAGAGAGATCTACGGTTTTCCGGGAAGACGAAGATTGTGCCTCTTTAAGACGAGCCATCAATGCATCAACGTTGTAGTTGGATTCCCGGGCAATAGAATCTTTCGTCTCCCACAGCTCTGAAAGCACTTCATCCCTCATAGTAAAAATCTCCGAGCAGTTCTTCTGGAGTGCAGATCTCCGGACAGGGGGAACCATATATGGCGCAGACCGACCGGATAACGGGCTTCTTCTCAGCATTGTCGATATGTCGGCAGTTCCAAGTAAGCAGATAGTCCATTGCATGAATAGCTGCCAGGGCAACATGGGCAGCATCGTCTTCTGCCTTCGAAGGCAGGGCGCCTTCACGCAGAAGGAGAGATGTTAGTTCCCCCACCTTGGAACCGACTGCCAGAGATGGGAGGCCTTCCATGGCCGCAAGCCTGCGTGCGGCTGCGGATGGATCCCCCCTGGAAGCCTCGATCTCAACCAGAGGTGAAACGTACAACTCGAAACGGGGCCGGCAGTTGTCCCACCACTCACAAGTAAGACGTTGACGGGCAGCCGACACAAGGTTGGCCGAAGGACGGGCCGTGAGATAGCTCAATATGGATGTCTCGACATAGACAGACTTCATGTCATCACTATACATCCCTTCGGTGGCTAACCAAAATCACGAGACCGACCCAGTCCAGAACGCCCGGCATCAGCGGCGCGAGGTACGAGCGTCCTGTGCATCTTGCTTGTTGGAATTTTTCTTTCTGTCTCTCTCTACTGCGGACTTCGCAAACACTTCCACCATACTGCCGAAACGAGCGGATGCCAAGACTCCGCCTTCCATCCATCCTCTCCCATTTTCCTGTCCCCAATATTCCTGTCAAACGCATTTCCTCTTTAGTTTCCGCACGGGATCATCCTGATCTTCCAACGCCCACCGTCACCGTTTCTTGGAAGGCCGTCCGCGGCCTTTCAGGAACTCGAGTGGACAGTGTTGTTGTGCGGTCAATGTCCTGCCATTCCTGCAAACACGTTTGTGAGAACGGTCAACCCGATTGGCAGGAGCAGGTAGAACCATGCTTTCCAGTTCTTCTCCGCGAGTGCGAGGCCGACCAGCAAGCGGCCCGCCACACAGAGTTCAGCAATGAACAACGCTTGCCCCTTGGCGCTGCCGACCGCACAGGCGCACAAGACTGCGGGCACGGTGAGGAAGATCATCGGGATGAACAGGAGGCAGGCGATGAACCATGTGCGGCGGCGCTTCAGCTCTGCAATGATCTTTCTCTTTTCCATCTTCTCTCGCACAATGCTGAGGTCTGCCGCCGGGCCTGCGAGGTCGGTCAGCACCTATTCGTTACCTTCTGTCCTCCGCGTTGTTCCCGCCTTCTGCAACCAATGCCAAAATTTCACGACTCCTCCTGCCCTGAAAAACAGGACTGCGCCCAAGGCCACCTGAATGCAGACCCCAAGCAGATACGGCACGATCTGGCCGAGTCGTCTCTGCATCTGCTCTGGACTTGGGTTCTTCTGAAGAATCGCCATCAACTGCTGAGCCATGCGAAAAACATCCGGTATCGCTGCTGCGACCAAGAAAACTCCGAGAACGGAAAAGGCCACTGCCTGGACCTGTTCTGAAGTCGGTTGCCGGCAACCGTCGCCGTGTCCGATGCCCCGCACAAGAGCCTTCCCGAATGGCTTGCTGAAAACGATCAGGACAACGCCTAGCGCAATGCACAAAGCAATGGAAACGGCTGAGCCTATCAGTATAGGGGTGAGATTGATTTCCATTTCGGACCCGGCGGCAATCGCTGAACCGATCTGTATGCCTAGCGACTGGAACTGCTGGAACGTCAGGACAATCGCGAGTACCCCCATGATCCTCAAGGCAATTGTCGCTATCTCGGATGGCTTCATGCTCGTATGGTTCCCAGAGGTAACGTCGCGGCTCTGCGGCGCGCGATAGCGCGTCCGTAGCAGCCGCTTGTTCGGCTCTCATTTCGGAGTTCCGTCTTCGTTGTATTTTGCGCATTCAGCCACGTGATCACGCTCAATCCGCTCGGCAACCTCGGCGGCAGTCTTGAAGACGGTCAGCTCTGGAACTCTGAACTTTGTTTTCTTCCAGCGTTTCATGTCCTCGAAGTCCATAAGGATGTAGTGTCCTGTGGTATCGTCATCCACAATAAAAATATCCCGTCCATCCCACTTGATTCCTGGAAATAGATCGTGTCCTTGTAGCTCATGAGTCGGCGGCAGATTGTCCCTAATCTGGGCGATGAACTGATCCGCATATTCCGTCCAGACCATCTCCCAAGGCCACTTGACTTCAAGGGGGTCTTTCATTTCTCTTGCCGAACGTGTTATGGGCGAAGTTCGCAATTGCCGGGGCGGCGGGGGCGCCGCAGTTGTTGGGGATGCGGGAGCGGGTGCGTCTCCGGGTTGCCCAAGCCACACTGTAGCATGGGGTTGTCCATCTTGCCAGTTGTCGCGACGAACGGATTGAAATTTCGCATTGTAGCTGTATTATATGTGCTATCCGAAGTTCGTCTAATGTGGTAACGAAAGAGGACCGTACCACTTTGCTGCCCGAATCGGTGACGGGGGAGTTGCGGGAGCATCTGCAGCGTGTGCGCACAATAATGTGGGAGGAGGATCGCAATCGGGACATCGAGGGCGTCTATCTGCCGAACGCTCTGGAGCGCAAGTATCCTGCTGCGGGAACGTCCTGGGAATGGTTCTGGGTCTTTCCGTCGTCCAGGCTGTCCGCGGACCCTCGGGCGCGGGGGCCGCGCCCGGTACTTTGTGGGGGCCGGCGCCCCGACGGCCTGCGGGAGGACGGGCGCGGAGGCCGGGCCCGGTACTTTGTAGGGGCCGGCGCCCCGACGGCCCGAGGGGGGACGGGCGCGGGGGCCGCGCCCGGTACTTTGT
>CAZSBQ010000059.1:0-18707 GCA_964604795.1 uncultured Victivallales bacterium
CCGGTGATGGTGTTGCGCATTTCGGTGTCGGCCTTGATGTTCTCCATGCGGTAGTAGTCCATCACGCCGAGATTGCCGTCCCGCAGCGCCGAGGCCATGGCCAGAGGAACTTCGGCCTGGGCGGCAACGACTTTCGCCTGCATTTCCTGCACGCGGGCGCGCATTTCCTGCTCGGCCGCGACAGCGGCGGCGCGGCGCACTTCCGCGCGAGCCTGGGCGACGCGCTTGTCGGCTTCGGCCTGATCGGCCTGAAGACGGGCGCCAATATTGTCGCCGATGTCCACGTCGGCAATGTCAATGGACAGAATTTCGAAGGCCGTCCCGCTGTCCAACCCCTTTTCAAGCACCCGCTTGGAGATAAGGTCGGGATTCTCGAGCACTTCCTTGTAGGAGGCGGAGGAACCGATGGTGGTGACGATGCCCTCGCCGACACGGGCGATGATGGTTTCCTCGGTGGCGCCGCCGACGAGACGTTCGAGGTTGGCGCGGACGGTCACGCGCGCCTTGGCCTTGACTTGGATGCCGTCCTTGGCCACGGCGTCGACGGTGCTCTTTCCCTTGGCGGGATCGGGACAGTCGATCACGCGGGGATTGACGCTGACGCGGACGGCGTCGAACACATCGCGCCCGGCCAGGTCAATGGCGGCAGCCCGCTCAAAATTCAGTTCGATTCCTGCCTTGTCCGCGGCAATCAATGCGTTGACCACGTTGAGCACATCGCCGCCGGCGAGGTAGTGCGCCTCGATCGGATCGGTGTCGATCTCCACCAGCCCCGCCTTTTTCAAGCGGATGAGCGCTTCGACCACCAGGGTGGGCGGCACGCGCCGCAGCTTCATGCCGATGAGGGTGCCGAACGAAACGTGCGCCTGCGAGGCGAACGCCCGTATCCACACGTTGAAGAAGTATGCGACCACCGAAACCACGATGATCAGAACGGGAATCAGAATGAACAGAAGCACTTGTGCCATGGCAACACCTTTTTGTTGGCGAACCGCTTTTCCCCGCGGTTCTGTGGGGCTTTGGAGGCTGTTTTACGCTGAATTCTTGAACGAAGCGTTGGCGCTCCGCGCCATTGCCTGCGGCGAACCGCACCGGCTTGCTCGCTGATCCGGATTGTACGAATACTCAGACGGAAAGGCAAGCCCTGCCGCCTGCGAAGCGGACCTGTTCATTCGCCCTTTGCGGTTTCATTCTCGCTTTCATCCGCCGCTTCCACTATAACGCGGTTTCCGTGAACGGCGACCACTCTCACAGGAGTTTTTCCGGAGATCAGTTCCCCGCGCGTCACCACATCCAGCCGGCGCCCGTCGATTACGGCGGTTCCGCTGGGCCTCAGGGGGGTGTGAGCCACCCCGACCGCGCCGACAAGATCGCTGTTTTTATTGTCGTAGCTGTACCATTCGTGGGCGTCCTGGCTGAGAAAGACTTTCTTCCCCATGGGGCTGGTCGGAAAGTACTTGACCCACAGCCAAAAAACGACGATTCCGAAAATCACCGATCCGATCAGCAGCACGAAGCCAAACATCGGATCGTGCGAAAACCCCAGAACGATCCCGGCACCAAGCAGAACGACGCCCAACGCACCAATGACGCCGCCGGGAATCAGCACCTCGGCCAAAACCATGATGACGCCCGCTATCACAAGCCCGTAGATGAGTTGTTCCACTGCGCTCGCTCCTGTGAGAGTTGTTCAGGTGTCAGGTGTCAGGTTTCAGGTGTCAGGTTTCCGGTGTCAGGTTTCAGGTGTCAATTGCCTGAACACTGAAATCTGACAGCTCCGGTACTCCTACATATTTTTCTCTGCTTGCGATGCGCACTGTACCGGATTCCGAGAAGAATGCAAGCCGCCCCGACAAGCGGAACAGGGCAATTCCTTTCTCAGGGAGACTGGCGTGCCCCCGTCCCACGTTGAGAGGGCGAGACTCCGTCGAGCACCGCCCTCGAACGAATGGCGGGGCAGGTTGCCTGCACCGGGAAACCCGTCGCCTTCGGAGGAAACGCGGGGTGCCAGTGCCCACCACCCCGGCTCGACGGGAGTCTCGCCCTCCAGGAGGTGTGTGTGGGTGTATGGGTTACTGGTGCACTGGTGTGTGGGGCGGCGCGCGCAGGGCGCGATGGAGCGAGACTCCGTCGAGCCGGGTGGCGGCCGACAATGGTCCCCCGGGTGTCCCTTCGAAGAAAACGCGCCCCCCCCCACGGCCCTTCGAGGCGCCGACACCTACCAAGTAGAGGGCGCGGCCTCCGCGCCCCGTGTCAGCCTCCCGATGACGATGCGTATGCCGGTGCAGGCGGCTTGCACCGCCGTTCGGAACAAAGCGAAAACCGGGTTGACGCTGGCGCAGGGTTTTTTCATTCAATATTCAGAATTCAAAATTCGATATTCGATATTCAAAAGGCGTCAAGTGCCTGTCCCCAAGGCTTCTTGTTGGGTGTCCAGTTTTGCAATATTGAGTGCGGTTTGCGACAGCGGCAGGGCGAGCAGAAACATCTTGTGGTCCAGTCCGCTTTTGAAGAAAAAGTATACGAGCACGGACACACAGCTGAGCCGGTAGGCCTTGACCAGCGACATGCTGTCCGGCTCGTCCGCATCGCCATACAGGTGGATGGCCTTGGTGTAGTTCATCAGGGTTTGGAGCAGCAGCAGGCCGAAGAACGCCAGTCCCAGCAGGCCGCTGCCGACGGCGACTTCGATGTAGGTGTTGTGGGCGCCTCGCTCTTCGCGTGCGAAGCGCAAGCTCTCCTGCGAGTTGAACCAGACCTTGCTGAAGGTTTGCGTGCCGGTTCCGATGATGGGGTGGTGGAGAAAGGAGCGGATGCCCACGTCGATGTAGGCCGCCCGTCGCCGGGTGGACACGTCCGCCTGGGTTCCTTCGAGCATGGTGGCCTGGCGTGCGATGTATTCTTCCGGGACCGCGAGAACCGCGATCATGGTGATGACGCCGGCACCGGCCATGACAATGCCCAGATAGCGGGGATGGAAACGGTGGCGCTCGGTGTACAGGGCCAGCGCCAGAATCAGCATCATGTTGAGAAAGCCCGCGCGCGATTCGGTGCTGACAATGCCGAGGATGTTGATGCCCAGGGCGGCAACGGCCATATTGGTGACAACTGGCTTGTGGGAATGCCACACCCAGTACATGATCAGGGGCAGCACGAAAATTCCCATCACGGCGGCGTTGTTGGCGCCGATGGTGCCGCCGATGCCGCGCCCGCCCATCCGAAAGGAGGCCACATTCAGAAAGTACCCCAGGCAGGCTAGAAAGGCGTTGAACGTGACCGCAACGGTCAGCACCAGCGGCATGAGCGTGCGAAAACCGCGACGGTCCACCATAATCAGATTGATCGAGATGAAGGCGAAGTCGATCAGCAAAAGAACAATGCCCGCTGATGCCGCATCCGGATACGGCGAAAGAAGGGACGAAACCAGGTTGATGATGAAAAACAGGGCGAACCAGGGCCAGAGATTGCTGGCGAACGAGGACGGAAACGACTTCTGCATGACCAGGTACGGCAGCACGATCACCGCCAGGGCCATGACCAGCAGCCAGTCGACTTTGAGAAAGGGGGCCGCGCCGGAGATTTGCCGGAACCGGAAGAAGGGGATGGAGAAGATGACGGCGTAGTAGAGCAGCTGGGGCAGCTTGGCGCTCAGGGCGGAGAAGGGCGCGCCGTCCGCGGCGGGGACATTGTCGATGTGGGCGGCGGTTGTGGCCATGGCGGTGACGCGAATGAATTCAGGTGATTGTCAATCCGAGGGTGGTTCAGCGATGAACCGTCTCAGTGTTGCGGGATCGAGTAGATGTGCGGCAGGCTGGTGTAGTTTTGGACATCCTCCGGGCGTTTGAAGCTGTGGTCGAAGAACTCGAGCATGAAGCCGACCGTGCCGCCTGCGAGCAGTCCCAGGATGACGCCGAGAGCCAGCACGCGCGCCTTGTCGGGGAAAACGGGGCGTTGTTCGGCCTGGGGGTGGCTGAGGATGCTGACGCGAAACAGCTTGTCGGTTTTGGTTCGGCTGGTGATGCGGGCTTCCTCGAGGCGTTTGCCGAATGTGTTGTAGGAGTCTTCAAGCAGTTCTATCTCGCGATTGATGCGCTTGTTCTCGACGAGATTGCGGTACAGATCGATGTTTCTGTCCTCAATTTCGGCGATTTGCGCGCGTGTTTCGCGGATGGTTTGGTTGATGCCCTCGAGGGAGGCTTTTTGCCCCTCGAGGTAGCGGAGAACCTCCTGCTTCATGGAGTCGTAGGTTTCGCGGATTTGCTCGTCGGTGCGTCGGACTTTCGAGCTGTCGGGCATGTAGTTTGCGAGCAGCTCCTGGCGTTGCATATGCAGGTCCTGAAGTCGTTGGCCAAAGTCGCCGATTTCGATGTCGTCAACGGCGGTGAAGAAGGTGATGTCGGCGGAGTTCAGGCTTTTTTCGATGGACTCGATGTAGTTTTTCCTTTCGGTGCGCTGATTGCGCAGCGTGCTCAGCTCCTTGATCAGGTTTTCCACGATCAGCAGGTTCGAGCGGATTTGCGCGTCGGGGGCGGAGAGATAGGACTCCTCGGCCAGCCGGACCAGTTCGCTTTCGCGCTCCTGGAGGGCTTTGTCGAACATTTCGAGTTGGGTTTTGAAGAAGTCGTGCGCCTCGTCGGGGTTGTAGAGTTCGGAGCGGAAGTTGAGGTATTCGGTGAAGTATGTTCGGTGGATGCGTTCAGCTTCGTCTGGATCATCCCAGGTGAGTCGGACGTGGATGACGTTCGATGTAGGGATCAGCTCGGTGGTCATGCTGGCGCGGATGCGGGTGGCCAGCAGCCGTCGCCGGTCGCCGGGTCCGTCGCCGCCGTCCTCACTGTCGGGCAGGGTGATCCCCCCTTTTTCGAGCAGAGTGTCCGCCGCCCGGTTGGCCAGAGTGTGCGAGTTGAGAATTTGCACTTCGGAATGCAGGTGTTCCTCGGTGATCATGATCAATTCGGCGGGAACGTCCTCGACGCTTTCCGGGCTCTTGAGGGGCTGGGTGCGTTTGACCAGCACCGTGCCGTCCGAGGCGTAGGTGGGCGGCCAGAAAAACGCCACCAGCAGCGCGCCGATCACAAACAGAATCAGAGTGGTCAAAATGATGGCCTTGCGGATGAAGACCATCATCACCAGTTCGCGCATGTAGTCTTGGGTTCTAACCATCGCGTGGGTCTCGGTTTTTGGGGTTGCGGTTGCGGCCAGGCGGTTTGCGTCGACTCAGGGGTTGGGCCCGACCCAGTCGACTTGGTCGCCGATGCCGTAGTCCCAGCCCTGGAACATGGTGATGTCGGCGATGTCGCGCATGAGTTGCGCCAGCGTCGAGATGCGGGTTTCGGGCAGATAGACGATATCGTCCGGGCGCAGGTAAAAGAAGGCGGAATCGCGCTTGACTCCGGTCACGTCCTTGAGATTGAGGCTGCGTGCGATGCGCCGTTCCTCGTGCTGGCGGAAGACGATGACGTTGCGCAGCTCGGCCTGCGGCGTGTAGCCGCCGGCGAGAGCGACGGACTGCAGGGCGGTGACCGGTTTTTTGATCTCGTAGGCGCCGGGCTCCCGTACTTGTCCGAGCACGTAGATGACCGAACCGGACTGCTCGTGCAGGAACAGGTCCGCCTTGAGCCCGGGCAGGTAGTCCTCGTAGCGCTTCTGAATCACCTCGTTGACTCTGGTAAGGGTCTCGCGGGCGACCAGCATCTCGCCGATCAGCGGAAACATGGCGTACCCGTCGGGCCGGACGGTGACCAGTTTGCTCAGGCCGCGCGGCGCGGTCATCAGGTCCTCGCGCAGCTGATCGATGCGGGCGTTGAAGTTCTGCACGGTCACATACAGCTGCGGATCGCGGAGTTGATCGCTGTAGCGTTCGGTGAGCTCCTCCTGCAGTTCCTGCGGTGTTTTGCCGAGGACTTTGACTTCGCCCAAATAGGGGAGAACGATGGTGCCGTTGGGGAGCACCTCCTGGGTTTCGCTGAGCTGGGGCACATCCACGAACTGCACGCGTATGGTGTGGTAGAGCGTGATGGGAAAGCGGTCGACCTTTTGGCGCCGAATCTGAAAGATGACGTCGAGGATGTCGCCGGGTGCGATGCGGTATTTGTTGAACAGGTCCAGTTCGGAGGGGTAGGTGCCCTGATCGAAGGAGAAGGTCGTGCTGGTCAGGGGCGCTTCGCATCCCGGCTCGATGGCGGGCGGCTTGCGTGCGCAGCCGGCGGCGAACAGGGCCGCCGCGAGCAGAGCGAACAGGGCTGTGCGCCGCGGCGCAGGCGTGCTCTGCTGATTGGACATCATTGAAATGTTCATCGCTTCCGCCTCATGGATTATCGTGACATCAGTCGATATATTGGTTTGGGAATATAAAACCGTCGACGGTTGAGAACAACGCCGGTGTTTTTCGCGTCCACCGCACTGAGCTTGTCCTGGGCGAGCTGAACCACTTCCCACTTGGTTTTTTCGCATTCGACGACCAGCAGAACGCCATCCATCTTGGGGGCTGTCGCGCTCACTTCGGACGAGGAAAGCAGGGGTTTGCCGTCAATCAGCACAAAGTCGAAGTTGTCCGCGAGAGTTCGCAGCATGTCCGCAAGCGTCGCCGGGTCCGGGGTCGATTTGCCGCTCCCGCAGGGCATGACGTAGAGACTTTCGTGAATCGTGGGGTGGATGGCTTCGCTCAGGGATGCGGCATTGCGGAGCACATCTCTGAAGCCGTTTCGGTTGGGCAGTCCGAATTCGCCGTGCAGGCAAGGATTGTCGGAATTGCCGTCGATCAGCAGCGTGGTGCGCGAGCCGTGAATCGCCAGGCCGTAGGCGGCTTCGAGCAGCGCGGTCGTCTTGCCTTCGCCTGCGAAGCAGCTGGTGAAGTAGAGCGTGCGGGCGGCAGTGCCAAGGCCCATCAGGTTGCCCTCCACCAGGGACAGCTCCCGCAGGTTGGCGACCGCGTGCCGCTCGCGCTTGCGGGAGAGCTTGCCGAGTTTGGCGTTTGGCGTTTTTTCACGCTTTCCGAGCAGCGCATGCAACAGCTTGCGGTCTTTGTCGGCGGGAGCGGGTGCGGGGTGCGGGATTTCCGGCGGAGGGGCTTGAATTTGCCGCTCCTGGAGTCGGGCGGCTTCCTCCTCGCGCCTGTCGGTTTGGGCGCGCGATTTCCCCGATGCCGGACGGTCGGCTTTCGTTTCGGCGCCGGTGCCGAAGTTGATGTCGGGCGGGGCCTGCGATTCCGCGGAGTTCGCGGAGGGTTGTTCGGTTTCATGGGGATCTGTTTGATCGGCGGATTTTCGTGCGGCGAGGAATCGGTCCGCATAGGAGGCGCTTCCGGCCGGCGCGCCCTCGGCATCGTCGGTCGGCGCTGTGGAGCGTTCGTCGTTGTCCTGCCGGTCCGGGGGCGGAGGGGGCGAACCGGCACCGGGGATCCATGGATTTGCTGCCATAGTGGTTTGCTCCTGGGGTAAGCCTGGCGGTCAGCGGCTGACGGCTTGCGCTTCGAAGCCGCGGGTTTCCATTTCCTGCTTCCAGTTCTCGGCCAGTTCGCGGGTCTCAAAGGCCCCGACCAGCAGTCGGTCGCCGTTCTGAAAATTGGGGATGCTGTAGGGCCAAAATCCTGCTTCGCGCAGGTATTTTCGGATGGTGTCGTCGTCGGTGTCCGCCACGGGGATTTCGACTGCGTAGGGGGTTTTGGCCGGTGTTGCACCGTCCTGTTGCAGGCGTTTTTTGGCCTTTCGCGCCTGGGATTCGTCTGAATAGTGCCCTTGGAGCACGGCCCAGACGGGCGAGCCGTTTCGGTCGTGGATGCGTCCGACGTGCAGTTCAGGGATCCCCTGTTCGCGCAAGTGCCATAGCATTTCGACCGTTTGCCGTCGCTCGGCGGCCGTGTGCAGTTGCAGGGAGAAGGGATGCGCATCGGTGTTCGCTGCTTCGGTGGCGGCGCCTCCCGCCGTGTTGCCCATGGTCGTGTTGATTGGCGTTGTTTCGTCGGTTTGGGCAATTGTGTCGGTGATTGTTTCGGAAAGTTTATCGGTGTTGTGCCTGCGGAGATCAAGGTCGGAGTTTTTCACGCGGAAGTATCCCAGCAGACCGTGCTGCGCGCTTGCGGGTTCGCTGTCGGGTGTGGAGGCGGTTGCATCGTTTCGATTGGACGGCATTCCGGGCAGGGGGTCGGCGGGTGATGCCGGATCGGCGGTTTGGCGGCCTTGGTCCGCCGGCGCGGACTCGGATTTGGATTGCAGTCGGTTTGATTCGGCGCCGATTTGCTCCTGTCTCGGCTCTTGCCCCTGGTTTTGTGGTTGAGCATTCGCGGGTTGTTGATGCTGGCTGTTGGTTGATTGTTTCGGCGGCGGCGCATCGGGACGGATCAGGCGTGATATGCGCAGGGTCAGAATCCCGCCGAGCAGGAAAATCAGCAGGGCGCCGACGGTTCGCCAGGCCCAGGGGGGCAGAATTTGAGCGGCGATGCGCAGCGCCTGTTTTGAGCGGTTGCGGTCCTTGGCTTGGTCTTCAGCGTCGGCCCTATCGCTGTCTTCGCCAGATGCTTCTGCGGGCGAGGCCGCCGCCGGTTCCTCGTCCTCGCTTTTGTCTTCGTCAACGGTCGTTCGCACCCCCGTGCCGAGGATGTCCTCGGCGATGTCGGACACCGATTGGGGTGCGGCCAATCCGAGGTTTTCCGCGGCGTCGAGCGCGGTTTGGCGGTCGATGGCGGAGGATGCCTTTGCCGCCCCGATCAGCAGACATGTGTCGCAGAGGTTGTTGATGAGCCGGGGGATACCCTCGCTGCGGGCATGAATGATCCGGAGTGTGTCGTCGGGAAAGTAGGGCGAACCTCGCGCCCCGGACTCGAGCAGCCGGTAGTAGATGTATTCGCGCGTTTCCTCGAACGAGAACGGCGTCAGCGTGTAGCGCCGGCGGATTCGTTGGTGCAGGGAGGCCAGGGGAGGGGTGTTCAGCAATTCGAGAACGTCCGGGTGGCCGAAAAAGATGAACTGAAACGGATAGAATCCGTCGCAGTTGTAGTTGGACAGCATGCGGATTTTGGCCAGGGTGGAGAGTTGGTAGTCCTGCACTTCATCCAGCACAATCGAGAAGTGGCGCCCCGGCGTAAGATGCCGATCCATGTAGTGGAACAACTGAGTCTGCAGGCTTTCGTCCGAGTCGCCCAGCGGCGTCACGCCCCAGCTGTGAAGGATGTGCTCAAGCAACTCGCGGTAGCTGACAACGGGCGTGGGGATATTGAGGAAGGGATGCTCCTCTTTGCGGAGATGGCGCAGGAGACGCAGGCAAAGCAGGGTCTTGCCCATGCCGTAGCGTCCCAAAAGCAGCAGAAACGGCTCGTGCTCCTCGACACCGGTGGTCAGGTAGTGGAAAGCACCCTGGTGAATCCGGGATTCAAAAAACACAGCAGGCGTTGGCTGGGCCGGAAACGCTTTGGACTGCATGTGGTAATAGGCTTCGTACATTCAACGCATGTCCGGGTTGGTCAGCACTCAAGCTGCGGAACTGGTGATTCTCGCCAGACGCGAGGATACGGAAGGACACCTAATTCCATAAACCTCAGAAATCTCGACCGTCTCTCTCGTTATTCTCTCAGCCTTGAAACATTATGAATATATTTTTGTTCTGCGAGTATGCAAGTGCAGGCAAGGGCAGCGTCTGGGGGGGGAAGCTACTCCTCGGCCAAGCTTGCCGAAAGCTCGAAGAAGCGACCTGCGCTTTTGGCTCGATGAACCACCTCCTGGGTTACAGTTTCTCCTTTGGAGACGATGGGCGTGCCGTCGTCGGCCACGATGTCCGCGGCGGCGATACGCCCCAGAACATACTTGCCGGGCGCATTTTGAAAAAGGCGGTTCGCCGAATGATTGGAGGCCGCCTGTTCGGTTTCGGAGTCGGGACCGACCGAGGGTGTCGGTGGTGCGGCAGGGGGCTGAACGGGTGGCTCGCTTGGGACCACGGGCTGGGGGGGCGGCTCGGTCGTCGGTGCGGAAGGGGACTCCGAAGCGGTTGGCGCCGGTGCCGCCTCGCCCGTCGCGGTTGTGCCGCGCCGGGAAAAGAGCTGAGAGGCCGTCGAGCGGCCCGCCGCCGTTTCGGGATGGCCGGCGCTGAGTTCGCCGTCGACCTCGTCGTTGACGATGATGACGTCGCGGCCGATGGTGACGATGGCGGCGGACGGCACCACTCTTTCCTCCGAAGAGGGGATGTCCGAGTCTTCGCTCAGTTCCAGTCCGAGGACCGCGCCGGTTTCGCAGTCCAGGCTGAATTCCGCGACGGTTCCCACAAGGCGTCCGCCGCGGGTGATGACGCGTGCGCCGACCACTCGGATTTCGCGTTTCAGCAGGTCGATGAGTTCCGGTGTGCTGGTCAGCTCCACCACGGCTTCGGTGTTTTCCGTGGTGATGGCGTAGTCCCCGATGCTGTCGACGTCGGAGAAGGAGATCACTTTGGCGCCCTCGTACCAGGTGCGGTCCGCGATGACGAGCGCAACGACGGCTTTGGCCTCCGGATCCACGATCAGGTCCTTGACGGTGCCGAATTCCTCGCCCTGCGCGATGCTGATGATCGGCAGTTCCTTGAGTTCGGTGCTCAGCTTCATACTTTGCTCTCTCCGTTTTGTGTTTGTCGCCGCCGCTTGCGTTGCTCCGCTTTGATGCGCGCATTCCTGCGGATCTTGGCGGGCCATCAAACGTCTCCCCACAATGTCGGGATTATACTTAATCTGTCGCGTTTGTCAAGGCATGGGGAGAGATTGCCGAAATAATTGTGTCCGCTGTCGCAGGTGTCGGTGTCTATGTCCACAGAATTTGGTTGGATTGCTTACGTACTGCGGCCATCCTGGGTGCGGAGAACTTCACAACAGGCAGGGATGCCCGTTGATACTGAAGCCATTGCGATCTCAAATGACCGGATCCAACCAAATTCTGTGGACATAGGTCGGTGTTGTCGCGGCGAGTTGGAGTTGTCGAATGCCTGCACACATGATATAGTACTCGAATGTTTGTGTTCCCGCATTGGTATTGGATCTGCAATCAAAGAGGTGAAATGATGACTGCGAAGACGACTCTTGCAAACCCCGTGTTCCCCCGTGCCCGCAGATGTGGCAAGAATTTTCCGTCGTTGAGCTGTGTGGCGCGCCGCGCCGCGCTCGGAGTGTTGTTCGCCGCAAGCTGGGCTTGGAGCAAAGATGACGTCGCACGCCCCAAACTGATGGTCCCGAAGCTGGAGACGGCGCCGACCATCGACGGCACCATGGCCGAAGGCGAATGGGAGCGCGCCGCCGCAGTTACCGGCTTCATTGGTGCAACCGGAACCTTCGGAAAGGTGATGGCGCCCAAAGAGTCGCGAATCTATCTGGCCCAGGACGGCGAGACCCTGTACGTCGCAGTGTGGACCGAATTGGCGCCCGGCGAGAAGCCAACCATGAAGTACCGCCGCCGCGACAGCATGGTGTACATGGACCGGCAGCAGTTCGAACTGTGGCTGACGCCGCCCACCGAGGGGCACGTGGCGGCCTACCAGCTCATCGGCAATGCCTACGGCGCGCTCTATGATCTCAAACACGTGCCGTCGCTGGGAGTCAAGAACCCCGGATGGAGTCCCGACCTGGAATTTGAAAACTCCTTTGAAGTGGGCAAGCACTGGATTGCCGAGATCGCCATTCCCTTCGATGCGGTTGCCGATCCCGATCACTTCGCTCCCGAGAAGCCCTGGGGCGGCATGGTCGCCGTTGCCTGGCCTCAGCGCTCCTGGCCCTACACGTACGGTTGGTATCACAATATTGACACTCATGCGAAGATGACCATGAGCGGAGACAGCACCTGTGCACGACTCCTGGATATGAGCAGCCTGTTCGAAAATCGTTTCGCGCCCGCTCTGGAACTGGTCAACGGCGAGGACCACGAGCTGACCTTCACGATTCGCGCCGAACGTGACGGCACGGTGATCGAAGAGTCCGTGACGGTTCCGGCCGGTGGCATCGCGGATCCGGACATCGAAGGGGAACTGCCCGAGGGGAAGGGAAAAGTCAACCAAGTAAACTTGAAAGTGACAACCGAGGACGACACGGTGCTTGTCGAAGGCGATTGGATGTACCGCCCCCTCGAGGTGGACGAGCGCAAGACCGAAGTCGTCGAGCCCGAACCGTGGACGATGTCCACCCGCGTCAGCTATGCCCCTCTGAGCAAGGCGGCGCGCTGTTGGACGGACCTGCTCGACGCCCCCATGCGCGACCGCATCGCCAAAGCCACCTTCCGGGTCACCGACGAGGACGGCGCTGTCGTGCCCGTCACCGATCCCCGCGGCGAGACTGCCCAACAAGCCGAGGACACCACGTTCGATCTCGACTCCGCCGAAGTCCACATCTGGATGCCCGAGGATCTCAAGCCCGGCACCTACACCATCACCACCGCCTTCGTCGATGCGGACGGCGAGGTTCTCGATTCGAAAAGGGACACCTTCGAACACAAGGATTACTCGGAGGAGTTCGTCTGGCTGGACAGCGACAAGTACGGCGAGGACTTTACTGTCGATCCGCCGTACGAGCCCATCGAGCTGGACGGGCGCACAGCCAAAATCCACGGACGCGAATACACCATGGGCGGCGCGTTCCCGTCCCGCATGCTCAGCCGGGAACGCGAGCTGCTCGCCCGTCCGATCAACTTCGTGGCCGTGGTCGACGGCAAACCTCAACAGGCTGTCATGACCGAGCCGTTCACAGTGGTCGGCGAGCCCACCGAGACCCGGATCAACTTTGCAGGCCAGTATCAAGTCGCCGGCTTGACCCTTGATCTGAAGGGCGAGCTGTTCTACGACGGGGCGCTGCTGTATGAGCTTGACGCCCAGCCGGGCGAACAGCCGCAGACCGTCGAACGCCTCTATCTGTCCATTCCCGTCAGAGACGCGGTTGCCCAGGCCATGTGGACCACACGGGGCGGAGCGGGCGGCGGATATCAGAACTTTCTGAGCGAGTTCCCTCAGGAAAACGGTGTGATCTGGGACTCCGATTCGCTGGGCGACTTCACCCCGTATCTCGGACTCTGCGACGACGACCGCGCCATCCAGTGGTTCGCCGACCACGATCACGACTGGGTGCTCGGTGACGACGTGCCGTGCAGTCAATTGATCCGTAATCCGGGCGAGATCGAGATGCGCATCAATCTGGTCCGCCAACCGAGTCGGGGCGATTCCCTCCAGGCCGAGTTCGGCCTGATTGCCACTCCGATCAAGCCGCTGCCCTCCACGTGGCGAAACACTGTGCTGCATTATTCGTCGATGGCCAACAGCAAGATCAACTTCTTCTACGGCCCCGGACACGGCACCACCGGACCGTTCAAATGGCACGACAGCAAGGGGCTGGCCGAGGCCAACGGCATCGAAGTCCCCGCAGACCGCAGCGCGCAGGCCGTGCTTGATTCCATGAGCGGGGAGGGGTATCCTGATCTGGACGCCATCAAGGAAAAATACGGCAATCAGGAAAAGGGGCATGACTTTGTCCGCAAAGGGCTGCGCTGCTACGAAGACCCCACCCTCACCAAACACTGCTTCTTCCACAATGCCAGCATGTATTTCGAGGGCAACAGCTCAAAGGCATTCCGTTCCTTCTTCAAGGGCGAATGGACCATCGTTCCCACCGGCGGATGGTTTCACCTGCGTCCAGTCGAAAGTTATCAGGACTTCTTTCTGTTCCACCTGACTCAGCAGCTCAAGTTCTGGGCGGTCCCCGGCATGTATTATGACGAAACCTACTTCGCACCGGACTACAACGTCTTCAACGGCCACGGCAAAATCATGCCCGACGGCTCGATCCGCCCCTCTCTGGGGTTGATGCACGAGCGTCGCCTCCTGTACCGCACGCGCCAGTGCATGGTCGACCAGAATGTGCCGCCCTTCATCTGGGTCCACACCTCCGGAATGATGGCGCCCTACGCCATCGGCGCAGCCGACATCGCCATGTTCGGCGAGCCAAATATTCCCACCCCCCAGCAGGATATCATGGACAATATCTCCGCCTCCTACATGCGCATCCTCGGGCGCTCGCAGAAGTTCGGATTCATCCCCGTGTGGATGACCATGGCCGGCCGCGGCGGAGCTCAATGGAACCTCGCCGGACGCCAGACCTTCGGATGGTGCTGGATTCACGACAGTGTCCCGGAAGTGCACACCCACAATCGCGGACGCCCGCTGGTCGAGTATCGCCAGCAATGGGGAATCGACCGCGACGACATCACCTTCCGCGGATACTGGGACGAAACTGCGGTCACACCGGACAATGACAAGTTCCTGGCCAGCTACTGGACTCGTCCGCGCGACGACCAGCCCGAGAGCGATACCGCGCTGCTTCAGGTTATGAACATGCACTATCGCGGCGAAGGCGTATCCACCGTCGAAATCACCCTCGATCCCGAGCGTTTGGGGGTCGGCAAGGACTTCAAGGTGTACAACTTGGAATCCATGCCGGCCTTCGTCCGCCGCGAGGAATTCCTGCGGGAAGCCGACCGCAAATCCGAATACGGCGCCAAGGATCCCGGTGTGGACATCAACGGCGAACTCGGTCGGGATCTGGTCGCATGGAAAGGACAGGCGCCTTACGACCTGGACGAACTCACGGTCGTTAGCGACGGCAGCGTCACTTTCCGGATCGACATTCCCGCGCGCGATTTCGTTCACCTTATCGTGCGCTGATCCATCGCCCCGGCGCCATGCGCTTGTCGTGCTGGTCTGCTGAGCGAAATGTCCCCGGGGCCGGAAAAATCCGGCACCCGGGCAGTGCGGATCAGTGACCAGTGAACAAAACCTGAAACCTGAAATCCGCCCCCCCCACAAACCCACAAACCCACAAACCCACAAACCCACACACCCACACACCCCCACACGGTGGACGAACGATACATGGCCAGATTCTGAACGTCCGTCGATCCTCGACCATTGAACTCGCTCGCGGCCGCGCTCCGGGGCGCCCCGTGATTTCCCGCTTATGCAGACGTCCGATTTTGACTACGAGCTTCCCGAAGAGCTGATTGCTCAAACGCCCGTGACTCCGCGTGACCGTTCGCGCATGCTCGTGATGCACCGTGATACGGGCGACTGCGAGCTTCGCAGTTTTGCGGATTTCGCGGACTATTTCGAAGAGGGCGACTGCCTGGTGGTGAACGACACGCGGGTGATTCCGGCGCGCTTGTTCGGCCATCGCATCCCCTCGGGCGGGCAGATCGAGATTCTGCTGGTCGAGCGCTGCGGCGAGTGCGAGTGGATATGCTTCCTCAAACCGGCGCGCCGACTCAAACCCGGGGACCGCATTGCCCTGGCGGGGGAGGCGGGCAAGGTCGTCGTCAGCGCGAAAACCGCCGGTGGGGAATGCCGCGTGCGCTTTGACTGTGCGAATCCGGATGCGGCCATTGAACAGGCGGGCCACGTTCCCCTGCCCCCCTACATTCGGCGGGAGGACGAGGCCGAGGACCGGGAACGCTATCAGACGGTGTATGCAGAGAAGGCCGGTGCCGTGGCCGCTCCCACTGCGGGGCTGCATTTCACGCAGCGGATTCTGAACCAGCTGACCGAAAAAGGTGTCGAGCGGGCGAACGTGACCCTGCACGTGGGGCCGGGCACGTTTCGACCCGTGCAGGTCGACGATCCCACCAGGCACGAAATGCACGAGGAGGCCTACGAGCTTTCCGAGGAAACCGCCGAAACCATCCGTCGAACCCGCCGACGGGGCGGGCGCGTGGTCGCCGTCGGCACCACCACCGTGCGCGTTCTCGAGACCTGTGCGGAGCCCGCAACTCGAACGGTTCGGCCAGGGCAGGGGCGCACAAAGCTGTTTCTGCATCCGCCCAACACCCCCGTGGTCGCGGACGCCCTGCTCACCAATTTCCATCTTCCACGCTCGACCCTGCTCATGCTGGTCAGCACCTTCAGCACGGTCGACCATGTGCTGGCCGCCTACCTGTTGGCCGTGCGGGAGCGCTTCCGATTCTACAGCTACGGCGACTGCATGCTGCTGCTCTGAAGCCGCAGGCTCATGTGAGAGAGGGGAGGTTTCAGTGGTCAGTTTTTGCAGTACTCCTGCCTGCAGTAGGTACCATAAAAGTACTACCAGAACCAGAACTCGGCACAGTAGGCTCAAGGGACGCGCAAGTTGAACGACATAGTTTTGGATGAAATTTTGTGCGTGGCTGCTCTCGGGCTGAAAGCCCGGTCCAAACCCAGCCCAGGGCTCGCAGCCCTGGGTAGAAGATATACCGATAATTGCGGGCTGAAGGCTCGCCCCAATGGAAGCCGTTGCGGCAAAGAATTTTGGAGCGGACTTTCAGCCCGCAACTTCCTATGCGTGCATTTACCCCAGGGTCGCGGACCCTGGGCTAACATGGACCGGGCCGTTGGACCGAGAACCAGGCTGAGCCACCACAATTGTACCACACCGCCATTTTCCGCAACGGCAACACAGAACTCAGAAAGGAATTGCTCTGTGCCCCTTCGCCATTTGCAACTCCAAGGACTGCATGCATGGTATATTCCCGGACTCTCTCGCACGTTTTAACTTTAGGATGGAGATCAAATGAAGTTGGCGGATCAAGTGCCTGCCGCCTGGCGAAAACAAGTGGCGGCGGAATTTGAAAAAGACTATTTTCGGGGGCTGTCCGCCTTTTTGGCGCGGGAGCGCCGGGAGCACACAATTTTTCCGTCCGAAGAGCAAACGTTTCAGGCTCTGGCTCAGGTGCCGCCTGAAGCGGTACGTGTGGTTATGCTTGGGCAGGACCCCTATCATGGCGAAGGGCAGGCACACGGTCTGGCCTTTTCCGTCCCGCTCGGCGTCAGGCCGCCGCCGTCGCTGCGCAACATTTTCCGGGAACTGTCCGCCGACTTGGACATTGCTCTGCCCCGGCATGGCTGTCTGACCGCTTGGGCGAAGCAGGGCGTTTTGCTGCTGAATGCCGTCCTGACCGTGCGCGCGCATCAGGCGAACTCGCACAAGGGGCGAGGATGGGAGCAATGGACCGACTCCGTCATCCGGGCGGTCAACGAGGGCCCGCATCCGGTGGTGTTCCTGCTGTGGGGAGGAACGGCCCAAAAGAAACGGGCGCTGATCGATGTCGAGCGCCACACCGTGCTGACGGCCCCGCATCCGTCGCCGCTTTCCGCCCATCGCGGCTTTTTCGGCAGTCGCCCCTTCAGTGCGGCGAATGCCGCCTTGGCGGATGCCGGGCGGCCGCCCGTCAACTGGCAGCAGCCGGGGCAGGATTGGTTTCAGACCTGAATCCGTGCGCCGGCGTTCCACGGAGCCGGCGCCACCACAATCCGGCCCTGCCGGTCGCTGGTGGTGGCGCACGCTCTCGGGCACGTGCTGACGGGGGAGCAGGTTGCGAAGATCAATCTGCTTGAGCGGGCACTTCGTCCAGGGCGACATTGGCGCAGAAACAGGCTTCAGCCTCATGTTCAAGGGGGGCATATCCGGCCAGGCAAACATACTTGTCGCCTGCGCCCCGGCAGCCGAGAGTGATGGTGTTCCAGGCGTTTTCCTGCAGATTTTCAAGGGGCAGGGGAACTTCGAGCGCCCAACTGTTGCCGGGTTTTTGCTGGATGCGCCATCCGCCGTTTTCCTTCAGGGGACGGACGCCGCCATTGACGGCCGCAAACCAGTCGCCCCCGTCATCGGACACTTTTCTGCCGGGCCAGTTGCCGTGGCTGCCGCCGTGAAAATAGGCGGTAAGCCGTCGGGTCTGGTCGAGAGCACCGATCCAGAAGCGTCTGCGCATGGCCTGTCCGCTGCGCAGGACAAATTCATGGGACACCTCCGCGTCCGCTGCCGGCAGCAGTTCGTAGGCGTACTCGTTGTTGGATTTGAAGCCGGGGGATTCCCATACCGGGTACAGGCTGCGCACCGTCTGCGGGCAGAGAACGGTTTTTCGTTTTTCATGCAGCCACAAGCCGTCGGCATGGACAGAATAGCACTGCGGCCAGGTCTGCCAGTAGACGCACTGTTGTTCCGGGCAGAAGCCGTACTCGGGATTGAGGGGATCAAGGACGACTTCGGCAAACGATGCAGACGGGAGGTTGTTGCCGTTTTCTCCGAAGCGTTGGATGCTTTCCACGTAGCGCCAGCGCCCGCCGAGATGCACCTCGGCTGCGGAATGCCCCCACATTGACACGTGTCTGGCCTGAATGCCGTACGTGGCACACAGAGCGACAAAGGCAAACGCGCCCCCCAGGCACCAGCTGCCGTAAATCAGCGTGTCGACCGGATGACTCCAGGGGATGCACTGCGAGAAGGTGTTGCCGCCGGGCTTTTGGATGACACGGCGGAACCGCCAGATGTCCTCGGCCAGGGCCTCGATTTTGTCGGCAACGGAGGTGTGCAGGGAAAAGCCCTTGTTGTCCAGCACCAGGTCGCGGTGCCGTTCGAGGAAATCCCAGTCCTTGTGCTTGTCGCCCAGTGCCACGGAGGTCTCCTGGTGTTCGGGAAGATGCCGCGTGACCATTGTTTTGGGGATGCTCGCGTGGGGGCATACATGCAGGGATTGGTGGGCATAGCGTTTGGGGCCGCGCGTTTCCTGATGGCACGGACTGTCGGGCGCGCCCTCGCCGGGAATTTGCCGGCCGGGCTGGGTTCGCTCTTCGGTAATGCTCACCTGCGGCACCAGGGTGATGGTGCGCTCGCCGTAGTCAGTGCCGCGAACTGCTCGGGTTGTCACCGCCGATTTAATAATGCACCATAGTGGGCGGGATTGAGTGTGCCAATT
>CAZSBQ010000060.1:0-18622 GCA_964604795.1 uncultured Victivallales bacterium
GCTTACAACCGCCGCAATCTGGCGGTGCAGGTGCAGCTGATCGACCGCGAAACCGGGGCGAAGCTGGACGAGAAGCCGCTGCTCGCCATGCCGGTGCATCCCGACGAGGTGTTTGCCGTGGTCACCGACGAGGATGTGGATACGTTCACGTCCGACGAGCAGTACACGCTCAAAGGCTGCGACTACGTTCTCGGCGAATACGACGAGGATGTCGAGGCGTACAGGGGGGAGCGGCGCCATCCGCAGTCCACCGCCATTTCCGTCCGCAATGTGCCGGGGACCGAAAACGCCCCCCATGGCGTTCGGTTGGCGCGCACGCGCGCCACTGATCTGCCGCCGCGCTGGGCTCTCTACGAGGGGGTCAACACGCTCTTTCTCGGGTCGCTGGCCAAGGATGACGCTCCGTCGGCCGGCCTGAACCCGCAACAGCGACGCAGTCTGCTGCGATGGGTGCGCTCGGGGGGACGATTGGTGATTGCGCCGGTGCATTCGCCGGATATCTACCGCCATGCGTTTTGGCGACAGCTTCTGCCGGTTCGACTGACGGGAACACGCCTGCTCGGCACGGCGCCCGAGGCGCTTGCCCGCCGGACCGGCGCGGAGTACACTCCGGAAAGCGAAATGCCGGCGAAGATCGCCGAGGCGCTGCCCGGCGAGGGGGAGGTGCTGCTTGCCTCGCAGGGACAGGTGCTGTTGGCGCGCCGGAAGGTGGGCGGCGGAGAGGTGTGGTTCTCCGCGATTCCGGGGGAAGCGATGATGTCCTGGGCAGGCGGGCCGGAGTATTGGTCAGCGATGTTCGCGCCGCGTCCGGATCCCGTGCCCGGCCTGAAGAGTGCGCTGTCCGCGGACGCGCCGCAAATTCTGGCCCGGCTGGCCGGGGCTGCCGCGCCCAAGCGCGGCGTGATCGTAAAGCTTATTTTCGCCTACATCATCTTGGGGATCAGCGTTCTGTTTTTGACTCGTTTGGCCGGGCGTCCGGAGTTGGGGTGGCCCGCCCTGTTGGGTTTGTCGGTTGTTGGTGCGCTGCTCGCCATGGCGGCGGGGCTGGCGGTTCATAAAGACGTCGGGTTTGTGACGGGCGAGGCGGGAGTGACCGTACTCGGCGAGGGGGAATCCCATGCTTCGGTGACCAGTTTTGTCGGGATGCATTCGCCCCGCGAACGCACCACGGACATTCTCTGGCCGAACCCGGACACGCTGGCCACAGCCCAGCCCGCCGGCGTTGACGGCGGCGGCGCGCTGCGTCAAGCCGTTACCGTGCATCAGAATGGTCACTTCACCTTCCCGTCGGTTCAGCTTCAGCCCGGCAATCTGCAGTTGTCTCGGGCGATGACCTTGGTGCGCTATGACGAGGGGATCGAAGTGGAGGCGGGACTCGGCCCCGACGGGTTGGAGGGGCGGGTGACAAATCGAACCGGGGAAACTCTCGCCGGCTGTCTTTTGCGGCTGAATCGGCGCACGTACCGGATCGGCGCGATCAAGGACGGCGCAAGCGTGAACCTGGCCGATGCCGCGCCGAGTTGGGACTTGCGCGCCGAATCCTACGCGGTTGGCGCCGCCGGAGAGGAGGACCAGCTGCGGCAGTGGATTCTGGCCGACTGCCTGCACAGTCGTCGGCACAGCCTTCGCAGCGGCGGAGGGGGGGGCGCGGTGGTTTATGACTGGCCGGTGGCATTGTACGGATGGACGCGGACTCCGCAGGCCGTGCCCGTTCCCGAGGGCGTCGACAAGCAGCCTCGCCAACGCGCGCTGCAGTTGCTGACTCTTCCGGTTGCGCGTCCGCACGTCCGCACCGGTGCCGTTGTGGTTCCGGAAGGCACGTGCGGCATCCGCACACTGAACAGCGGCGCGCGACTCCTGCTCGAGACCCGGCGAGGGAGGCCGCTGGGGCGCGGGCGGTATGTGCGCACCAGAGGTGTGAAGCGAATTGCCGGCATGCAGCGACAGGCTTCCCGCAGCGTGCGCGTCACCAGTCAGGGGCGAGCTCATCTCGCGATGGAGGACCGTGTTCGCCCGCCCGGCTGGTCTGAGGGAAAAGGCACTGCGGTGGGTGAGATGCAGTTCGTCCGACCGGATTGGCTGCAAACACTGCGCATCGAGCAGATCGACGTGATCGCCGATTTCCGACTTGACGATATGACCGCCGAAATCGGCGTGCGACGGCCGGGAGAGGATGCCTATCAGGTGATTCTCGGTCCCGAACTCGGACGAACCCGCGCAACTCACACGATCCGAAATGTCGAGCCGTTGCTCGGTCCCGACGGCGAACTGCCCGAATTCCGTGTGCGAATCGGCCTGAGGCAGGATTTTGACACCCGCGCGACCGCAAGCTGGCAAATCCGCGAGTTCGACCTGCGCCTGCGCGGAACCGCTGCGGCGTCCGCAGACGAACCCGCGAAACCGGAATGATCCCATGATCCGCACCGAAAATCTCACCAAACGATATGCCAACGATTTCGTGGCCCTGGACAATCTCAACCTGGAAATCCGCAAAGGCGAGATATTCGGCTATGTGGGGCCCAACGGAGCGGGCAAAACCACGACAATCCGCATGTTGTGCGGATTGCTCAAGCCCACCTCCGGGCGCGCGGTCATCGGCGATCACGACATCTCCGGCAACGTCCGCCAACTGCGCCGCCTCACCGGCTATCTGCCCGACAGATTCGGGGTCTACGAGGAAATGCGGGTCTGGGAGTACCTGGACTTTTTCGGGGCGTGCTTCCGCATCCCGAGGCGAAAGCGGCGCGAACGGATCGAACGGGTTCTGAACATTACCAAAAGCGAAGCCATGCGCGACTATTTCGTCGATACGCTCTCGCACGGCATGCGTCAGCGCATCGGCATCGCGAAGACTCTGATGCACGATCCCCAGGTGCTGTTTCTGGATGAGCCGACGAACGGCCTGGATCCGCGTGCCCGCATCGAGATGCGCAGCCTGATCAAGGAGCTGGCCGCCCTGGGCAAGACCATCCTGGTTTCAAGCCACATTCTTCCCGAGCTGGCTTCGGTGTGCGACCGCGTGGGCATCCTGGAACAGGGAGTCATGCTCGCCCAGGGAACAATCGAGGAAATCATGAAACAGGTCAACCCGCACCGCTTGGTCGAACTGCAGTTCGCGGGTGACAAGGCCCCCGTGCGCACGCTGTCCGAAACCCTGGAGGCTTCCGGCGAGATCGAGAACCCCCGTCTGCAGGACGACATTCTGCAGTTTGAGATTCGCGGCGACGACCAACAGATGGCGGGATTGCTCCGGCGGTTCATCGAGGCGGACGTGGCGGTGACGCGCTACCAGGAGGAACAGGCCGATCTCGAAAAGGCCTTCCTGCGCGTCACCGACGGCGCCGCCGCCGGCGCCCGCCGCAGTAGTGGCAAAAGTTTTTCCGCTTAGCCTGAGGTTTGACGCATGAGAACCGGCAATCCCATTCTTGCACGCGAGTTCGTCGGCGCCCTGCGCACGTGGCGGTCGCTGGCCATGGTCAGCGGCTTCATGGTCGCCTTGGGTGCGTATGTCCTGCTGCTGTGGCCGGAGGCCGGTGTCTACTCGATGGCGGCTCAGTCCAGCCAGAAGCTTTTCGTCAGCCTCAGTATGGCGTTGCTCACGCTGGTTTGCCTGTGCGCGCCGGCGTTTACCGCGGTCAGCATCACGCACGAGAAGGAGCAAGCCACCTACGACTTTCTGTACCACACGCTGTTGAGCCCCTGGCAGATCATGACGGGCAAGCTGGTCGCGGGTGTTGGGACCATTCTGCTGTTTATCGCCTCGAGTCTGCCGATGATGGGGGCTTGCTTCATGCTCGGCGGCATTGCGGTGCGCTCGTTTGTGAGCGTATATGTGATCGTCGTTGTCGCCGCGCTTTTATTCGGTCTTGTCGGGTTGCTGGTTTCGACGTTTGCGCGTTCGAGTTTTCAGTCGCTGATCATCTGTTACGGGGTGATCCTCGGTGTCTGCGGGCTGACGTGGGTGCCCTCGATCGTGCTGGGGGCCTGGGCCGAGCGGGTGCATGCGATCCATTTTGTCCGCGGCTTCAGTCCGTACGCCGCGATGGTCAGCATTGTTCAGCCCGCCCAGTTTGCGGCGGAGCATCCCTTCACTCCCGGCGGTTTCGGCCGCTTGGCAGACAGCATGTGGATTTTTCTCGGCTTTGCCGTAGTGGGCGCCGTTGGGATTGCCGCCGTCGCCCTGGCGCGCATCGTTGTGCCTCCCCAGCCGAAACAGCGGCGGGACACCGAGCTGATCGACGAGCGGCTTGAGCTGATGAAGCGGCATGTGAAGTTCCCCTTCTACCTGCTTGATCCGAAAAAGCGCAAGCGCATGATCGGCGGCATCCTGAATATTATCCTGGCCAAGGAGATGCGATCGAAGGCCTTCGGCCGCAGCGTGTGGGTCATCCGCAGCATGTACGCGCTGATCGTCGCCTCGCTGCTGTTGGCCTTTCTGCCGTTGGGGCAGATTGCCGTGATCGGAATCGACACCGTGGTCATGACCTGCGTGTCGCTGCCGCTGGGAATGATCCTGCTGGTCAGTCCCGTTCTCAGTTCTCCCGCCATTGCCGAGGAGCATGAGAAGGGTGTGTTCGACATGCTGCGTTGCACGCTGCTGCGCCCGCGCATGATCGTGACAGGCAAGCTGCAGGTCTCCTGCTTCTTCCTGGTGCTGCTTCTCGCCGCCACCCTGCCGACCTTTTTCGTGCTGGCGTACGTCTCGACATCGCCCTCGGAAATGGAGCACCTCAGCGAAGGGCTGAACCTGATTCGTCCGTTTCGCTTTCAGTTCCGCGAGGGCTGGGCGCATCTGTCCCAGGTGGATCTGAGCTTCCTGTCGGAAATGGGCGCGGCATTTGCCGTTGTACTGACGGCCATGCTGACTGCGGTCAGCGCCTCCACTTTCGTCAGCTCTCTGTGTCGGCGCACGTCCACTGCGACGGCCCTGTCCTATGCGCTGGTGCTGGCCTGGGCGGTGGGCACGCTGCTGCCCGCCTTCGCTGCGGGCAGCATGCCGGAAAGCGTGGTCAACGCCTCGCTCCAACTCAATCCGTTCGTGGCGGCCGCCGACGCCGTGTCCGCCGATATCACCGCCGGTCTGCAGGCCGATTTGTGGCTCACCAATATCCGCCTGCTGCTCACCGCCTGCGTCCTGTTCGGTGTTGCCGCCTGGGTGCGCGTTGCCGTCATGATGAGGCCGTCAAAATGATGCATGAATCCGTGAACAATCCGTCTCTGTCAGCTGTCACCGTCGTTGAGTGCCGTCCTTTGGCGTTTGTGGTTTTGCTGTTCGTGTGCGCAAGCATCGGCGGTGTCGCGTTTGCCGGCGACCGCGCGGAGATGCCCGAGCGCCTGGTCTCCGAACTGGTCCGGGTGTTGGACAGTGAGAGCGGCCCCGAACGAGTCCGCGCCGCCATGGAACTCGCCCAACTTTCCGAGCCCATACCCGCTGCCCTCGAGGCGCTTCACACCGGTATGGACGACGATGCCTCGGCCGTGCGCAGTGCCTGCCTGTACGCTTTGGGACAAATTGGACACAGGTCGACACTGCCTTGGATTATTGGAGCGCTCAACGATCCTGACGCCGAGGTGCGCATTGCCGCTTGTTGTGCGGTGGCCGCCGCAGACATGGGCGGAACCACCCGTCTGCCGTTCGACGACCAGAATCCCGACGTTCGGCTGGCAGCCCTGCAGGCAGTCGAAAACGTGTCCCTGAGTTCGACGCTGACACAGCGGTTGAGCTCCCGTTTTGACGAGGAGGAAGAGCCCGATCTGCGCGCGCAAATTCTGCGGGTTTACCGTCTGCATTCGGTGATGCCGCCCGTCGAGATTCTGCGCCGCACATTGGCGAAGGGGGTACCCCTTGAGCGCCTGGAAGCATTGCGCTGTCTTTCGACTCAGGCGGAAAAGTCGGAGGTTGCCGACGAAAAACTCATCGATGCGGTGCTGGCCCAGGACGATTCGGCACCTGCAGTTTTGCGCAGAGCGGCGGTCGAAGCCGTCGCCGCCATGGCGCCGGCCGACAACGCCGCCTGGTTGACGCGACGGTCCGACGATGCCGACCACACGGTGCGCAAAGCTGTGGCGCGCACCCTGGGACAGTTTCCGTTCGGCGGCGACGCAAGACCGGTGCTGCAGAGGCTTCAGCGCGACCCCAACGCCGAAGTCCGACGGATGGCGTCCATGTCCCTTGCGCGTCAGGCGGAAAGGGACGGCGACGCGGCCCGCCGGCAGGTCGAGCGGCACGCCGTCTCGCTCTGCATGGACGAAGACCGCGCCGCACTGCGTCGCGAGGGATTGTGGATGCTCGGCAAGCTGCGCAGTCAAGCGGGATTCCCCGATATCCTCGAACTTGCCCGCCGGGATTTTCCGCCGCCGGAGGACGAGGAAACGGAGTTTGAACCCGGCGATTTGCGCGAGACGCGGCTGGTGGTGTGGGTTGTCCAGCGAAGTCGACATCAACCGGCCCTGCCGCAGACCATCCCCTGGTTTCTGCAGAAAAAGGATGCTGCAACCCAGTTCCATGCCGCCCGCGCCATTGCCGAAACCCGCTATGCCGACGCCGTCCCCGCACTTGCCGATGCCGTGCAGGAGACCCGCACCGAGGGTGGTATCCGCTTCTTTTTCTACAATGGTATCGGGCGCAGAGCCGCCATCAAGGCCTTGGCCGCCATCGCCAACGAACAAGCCCTGGATGTGTTCGGCAAGCTCATGCGCATGATCCGGCCCATGGATACTGCGGATAATTTGGAGATCATGGCCCGGGTCCTGACCGAGGACGGCCAAAAGGAGCAGGTTGTGAAAAACCTGCATCGCATTATGCACGAAATGGGGCGCGTGCACGCCGACTCCCCCCTCGCCGAAGCCTACCGGGACATAACCGGCGACGAAATCCCATCCGAATACCGCGCCCAACCGTCCCACCAATACAGCAGCGATTTCATAGCACCCCGATAACCGCTGACCCGCGCGGGACGCGCTGAGAGGGCGAGACTCCGTCGAGCCCCGCCGCCGGGCGAATGGCAGGGCAGGCCGCGTGCACCGGGAAAGTAGAGGTCGGCGCCCCCGACGACCGAGCGCATGCTGACGGGGCGCGGAGGCCGCGCCCGCTACAGGGTAGAGGCCGGCGCCCACGACGGCCCGAGGATGAGATGAGGCACGACACCCCCCTCACAAAAAATTTGCCCGCGGATTCGCGCAATTCTCGGTTGCACACGAAAAACGGGCCGCTATAGTACTCCCTTTGCGAATCATATTCACAGTTTAACCTGCTCGGTTGTTGAGGCACATGGAATGAAAACATATCTACCGAAAATTGACGAACAGGGACGAAAGTGGTGGGTGGTGGATGCATCCGACCTGGTGCTTGGACGTCTGGCAGTGCGTATTGCCGATGTGCTGCGCGGCAAAAACAAGCCGATCTACACTCCGCACCTGGATTGCGGCGACAACGTGGTCGTGATCAACGCGGACAAGATTCGCCTCAGCGGGCGCAAGGAAGAAAACAAAATCTACCAGAACTACAGCGGCTATATGGGGGGGCTCAAGGAGCAGACCGCCGCCGAGGTCCGGGCAAAGAAGCCCGAACGGCTGATTCGCGACGCCGTCTGGGGCATGTTCCCCAAAGGACGGCTCGGACGCGAAATGTTCAAAAAACTCAAGGTTTATGCGGGCGACGAGCATCCGCACGAAGCTCAACAGCCCGAACCGTTGTCCCTGGAAGGCATTAAATAACCCCGCAGAGGAACAGGCTACAGATGGCAAAGACTACACAAGAAGTTTGGACTGTCGGACGACGCAAGCGCGCCAGTGCCCGCGTGCGGCTTCGCCCCGGCAGCGGCGAAATCAAGATCAACGGACGCGCCGCCGAGGAGCATTTCCCCAACGCCGCGCTGCGAGGCTACCTCATGCAGCCGTTTGAACTGACCGGCACTGGCCAGGACTACACTCTGCACGCCAACATCAGCGGCGGCGGTCTCTCCGGTCATGCCGGTGCCCTGCGCCATGGCATTGCCCGTGCTCTGGCCGAAGCCCGGCCCGAATTGCGCAGCGTCCTCAAGGAAAGCGGCATGCTCCGACGTGATCCCCGCGAAAAGGAACGCAAGAAGTACGGTCAGCCCGGCGCGCGGAAGAAGTTCCAGTTCTCCAAACGCTAACCAGACTCGCCGATTTTTTTCCCAGCAGGCGGACCCGAGCTTCAACAGCTTGCGGTCCGCCTTTTTTTGTCCAAAACCCGACCCCCGACCTCGGACCTCCGACCTCGGACCTCGGACCTCCGACTTCGGACCACCTACCAAAGGATACGTGCCATGAACTCTCTCAGAACCGCCGTTGTCGGCGCGTCCGGCTACTCGGGCGAAGAGCTGATTCGCCTGCTTTTGCGGCATCCGAGCGCCGAACTTACCTGCATCACCTCGCGGACCTACGCTGGGCAGTTCATTGGCTCGGTGTTTCCGCGATTTGCGGAGTCCGCACTGCGCTTTTCCGACTCGGACGTCAAGGCGATTGCGGAGTCCGCAGACGTGGCGTTTTTGGCGCTTCCCCACGGGCTGGCGGCCGAATTCGCAGTTCCGCTGCTGGAAAAGGGGGTGCGGGTCATCGACATCAGCGCGGACTTTCGTCTCCGCAATCCACAGTTGTACCGTGAGTACTACAACCTGGAGCATCCGGCTCCCGCGTGGCTGACCGAAGCTGTGTACGGTCTCCCCGAGCGCCGCCGTCAGGTCATTCGCGACGCCCGCCTGATCGCCTGTCCCGGGTGCTATCCGACCAGCGTTCTGCTGCCTCTCTTGCCGCTGCTGGAAAAGGGGTTGGTGTCCGCGCCGCTCACTTCGTTCAGCATGAGCGGAGTGACCGGCGCCGGCCGGAAGGTCGACCTGCCGTTCATCTTTCCCGAGTGCAACGAGAGCGCCCGTCCGTATAACGTCACCGGCCACCGTCATGTCCCCGAGATGGAGCAGGAACTCAGCCTGGCGGCGGGGCGCTCCGTCGCTCTGTCCTTCATTCCGCACCTGATTCCCGTTTCCCGTGGCATTCACTCCACCATTACCGCCGTCCCGGCTGCGGGTGTGGACGCCGCGGCGATCCGCGCCGCCTGGACCGAGTGCTACGCCGCCGAGCCGTTCGTGCGTGTGCTCGCGGAGGGCAAGCTGGCCGACACCAAGCACGTGACTATGAGCAACGTCTGTGAAATCGGAGTCGCCTGCAACGAAGCCACCGGCACCGTGATTCTGAGCAGCGCCATCGACAACCTCACCAAGGGAGCGTCGGGACAAGCGCTGCAATGCATGAACATCATGGGCGGGCTTGACGAAACCGCGGGGTTGTTGTGAACGCTGCCGACGAATCCTCAGTCGCGCGAAGTACCCCTGCGCCCGAACCGTGGGACCTGTGGTTGGACGGCGCACGCTCGCCGTACATGAACATGGCCCTCGACCAAGCCCTTCTGACCTGTGCTGCCGAGCGCGACCGCCCACTGCTGCGCCTGTACGACTGGGACCGGCCAGCCGTTTCCATCGGCTATGTGCAGAAGGCGTCGGAGGTGAACGGCGGAGACCGCACCCTGGTGCGCCGCCCCACAGGCGGCGGTGTGGTCTACCACGATCACGACGTCACCTACACCGTGGCCATTCCTCCCGGGCACTGGATTGACGACGAGGACCGCCTGGTGAGCTACCGCTGGATCAATCGCGCAGTGCAGGCAGCCCTGGAGGCCCTGAAAATGGCCGCGTCGCTGTCCGACGACTCCATCTCCAAATCCGTTGACCGCGCCACCATGGTCTGCTTCACCAACCCAACGCGCTACGACATCATGGCCGATAACGTGAAAGTGGCTGGCAGCGCCCAGCGGCGAACACGGGACGGCCTGCTGCACCAGGGCAGCGTCAACCTTGAACACGCCGGTCCCGACACCGTGTCGCGAGACCAGGTGAAAAGCAAGCTGCAGGACGGCTTCCGCACGGTCCTCAACGCCCAGTTCGAGCCGTGGCGCCCGGACCCGAAATTCCTCTCCCTGGCCGCTGAAATCGAAGAACAGCGATATGCCCTCCGCGAGTGGAACCACCGCCGCTGACCGCGCCGGGCGTGTGCCGTCGTCCAACTCGCAGGGCGCGCGCCGCCCTCGTGGAGGGCGAGACTCCCGCCGAGCCGGGGTGCTTGGTGCTGGCGGCCCGGGTGTCCTCCGAAGGTGCCGCCCCCAGCCAAGTAGAGGGCGCGGCCTGCGCGCCCTGTCAACCCGCGCCCGGTCGTCGGGGCGCCGACCTCTACTTTCCCCGGTGCATGCGGCCCGTCCCGCCATTCGTTCGACGGCGGGGCTCGACGGAGTCTCGCCCTGTGAAGGCAGACGTTGGCAGATCGGAATAATCCGTACAAAGTCGAAAGCGGGAACGAGATTGACAGAAATATGTGGGACATAAAAATGGAGAGGGTGTAAAATCAGGACAATTTTTTTTCTGAGGATGTGCCGGTGTGAGCCCGACCCCCATCGCGCCTCGCGCGTGCCGTCCGCCTGGAGGGCGAGACTCCCGTCGAGCCGGGGTGCTTGATACTGGCGGTTCGGTTTTTCTCCGGAAGTATCCCGTTCCCCGCGGGCCGTCGTGGCACCGGCCTCTACCCCGTACCGGGCGCGGCCTCCGCGCCCCGTCAACCCGCGCCCGGTCGTCGGGGCGCCGACCTCTACTTCCCTCGGTGAATGCGGCCTGCGCCGCCATTCGTCCGAAGGCGGGGCTCGACGGAGTCTCGCCCTCTCATCGCGCCTCGCGCGTGCCGTCCTCCACACCCGCACACCCGCACACCCACACACCCACACACCCACACACCCGCAAACCCACAAACCCACAAACCCACAAACCCACAAACCCACAAACCCACACGAAGTGCCCTGCATTATTATGGTGCGGCTCGGTTTTCTTCGGCGGTTTTTGTGCTACGTTGGGTTTTGAATTTTATTCGTGAAGAATCCGGCTCGGTCGGTCGCGATGGTTCGCGTCGACGGTTTGCGCGGGTTGCCGTTTTTATTCGACAAGGGTGCATTCATGTCCGAGACTTCCTCTCATCGTCGTCTTCCGCCTTGGCTGAAGATATCCACCCGCGGCGCCGCCGAGCGCGAACAGGTTCGGCGGCTGCTCGGGGATTTGGAGCTGAACACTGTCTGCCAGTCTGCCATGTGTCCGAACATGTGTGAGTGCTGGGCGAAGGGAACGGCAACTGTGATGATCCTCGGAGACCACTGCACCCGCAATTGTCGGTTCTGTGCCGTGCCGCATGTCGGCGCACCGGTGCCGCCGGACCCGGACGAGCCCGAGCGCGTTGCGGAGGCCGCCGAGCGCATGAACCTCAAATTCGTCGTCGTCACCAGTGTTACCCGCGACGATCTTCCCGATGGTGGCGCCGCGCATTTCGCCGCAGTCATCCGCGCGGTGCGTACGCGCATGCCGCATGTCGGCATCGAGGTGCTCACCCCCGATTTCGGTGGTCGGCACGAGGATGTGCGGACTGTGTTGGCCGAAGAGCCCACGGTCTTCAATCACAATATTGAAACCTGCGAGCGTCTGACCGAGGCGATCCGCAGCGGTGCGGACTACCGGCGCAGTCTGGATGTGCTGACGTTTGCGAGTCAAGTCGCGGCGGAGTCGGTGCAGACGAAATCGGGTATCATGCTCGGTCTGGGAGAGTCGGCGGAGGAAATCCGCACGATTTTCGCGGATTTGCGCAGTGCGGGCGTGCGCATTCTGACCATCGGGCAGTATTTGCCGCCGTCCAAGGCGCACTGGCCGGTGGACCGCTACGTGACTCCTGATGAGTTCGAGGAATGGGGGCGTGTGGCGCGGCAGGAGTACGGTTTCAGCTCCGTGGCCAGCGCGCCCTTTGTGCGCAGCAGCTACATGGCCGAGCAATTCGCCGAAGCCGCCGAGAAAAACGCTGAATCATGTCAAACGGAAGGAGGATGTTAATGAGTAGGAGAATGATGGGATGCAGCATTTTGTGGCTGATTGTATTTTTGTCGGTTGCGAACTTCGCAATGGCTCAGGGGGAGGAACCCGCGTTGCCTGCTGGCTTGGGAGGTGGATCGGAGCAGGGGGCCGAGGACAGCGCCGACGGCGGCGATGGGGAACCCGCGCTTCCGACCGGCCTCGGTGACGCGACGGAGTCGGGGGAGGGGCGTGCCGAGAGCGACGGCGGCGAGTCGCGGACATTGACGCTGCCGTTCAATGTGTATGGATTTCTGGATGCCCGCGGCGGGGTGCGCACTCAGGACGATCCGCATCACGCGGGCGAACCCCTCGGCGAAACTCGCCTCCAGCTTGGTGTCGACCGGCGCTGGAGCTCGTTCGGATTCCGTGTGACCGCCGATTTCCTGTATGATCACGTTCAGGATAATCTTGATCATGTGGATTTGACGCGCGGCACCGGCTGGGTCGACCTGCGCGAGGCCCATGTCCTGTTTTCGCCGCTGTCCTGGATGGACGTCAAGGCGGGGCGGCAGATATTGACGTGGGGAACCGGGGATCAGTTGTTCATCAACGACAATTTCCCCAAGGATTGGCAGTCGTTCTTTGCCGGTCGGGACGTGGAGTACCTCAAGGCGCCGTCGGACGCGGTCAAGGCGGCGATGTTTTTTCCCGCGATGAATATTGATGTGGTCTACACACCGCAGTTTGACCCGGACCGGTTCATCGACGGATCGCGCAATTCGTACTACAATGCGGGGCTCGGGCGGCTAGCGGGAGAGGACGACGTTATGCCCGCCGTCATTCCGGACGACGCGTTCGACGACGACGAGCTTGCCCTGCGCGCCTATCGAAAATACGGGGCCTACGAGGTCGCCGCCTACGGTTATTTCGGATATTGGAAGAGTCCGGGCGGCCAGCAGGGCGGGGCGGCCGCGTTTCCGGCGCTGCACGTGTACGGCGCCAGTGTGCGCGGCCCCTTTGCCGAAGGTCTCGGCAACGTGGAGATCGGATATATGGATTCGCGCGACGACCGCAGCGGAACGGATCCGTCCGTCAAAAACAGCGAATGGCGCTTTCTGCTGGGATACGAGCAGGACCTTGGCCACATCGCCTCGGATTTCACCGTGGCCGTGCAGTACTATCTCGAATATATGGATGACTACGGGGGTTATATCGCCAATCCGGGGGCTGGTCCAGCGCGCGACGAGGACCGGCACGTGTTCACGCTGCGGCTCACCAGGCAGATGTTCCGGCAGAACCTTGAATTGTCGCTGTTCACCTATTATTCGCCGTCGGACCGGGATGCGTTTCTGCGCCCCCGCGCCTCGTACGCCCTCACCGACGAGTGGGACGTCACCCTCGGCGCCAATGTCTTCCTCGGAGAGGAGCAGCACACCTTTTTCGGGCAGTTCGAGAACAACAGCAACGTCTACGGCGCGCTGCGCTACAGTTTCTGACCGGACCGGGATCCGCGAACCGTCCACTCCGGAGTCCGCAGCCAGAACCAACCCCCACAGGGAGCAACGAAGCCATGAGTGAGCCCCGGCAGAGCAATGAAATCCTATGCGCGGAAACTGCGGTGGGCGGCTGCGGCACAGTCATCTTCGGCGCATCCGGCGATCTGGCAAGCCGCAAGCTCCTGCCCTCCCTGTTTAGTCTGCACACGCGTGGGCTGTTGCCCGACGGCTTTTTCGTGGTCGGATTCGGGCGCACCGAGATGAGTGACGAGGATTTTCGCGGACAGGTGCGCAACGCCATTGCAAATGCTGATGCCGCCGCGGAGCCCGACACCATTGCGGAGTTCGCAAATGCCTGCTTCTTTGTGGTGGGACAGTACGATGACGGGGCGGCCTACGACCGATTGGGCGACATGCTCGAACGACTGGCCCGGCAGAGAGGAACCGGCGGCAATGTCCTTTTCTATGTTTCGACTCCGCCCCGCTTGTACAGCGTTATCGCCGAACGCCTGCACGGTGCCGGACTCGCCGACGATGCCGAGGGCGACGGCTGGCGGCGCATCCTGCTGGAAAAGCCGTTCGGGGAGGATGTGGAGTCCTCGAGGCGTCTCGGCGAGGCGCTGCATCAGCGGTTTCGCGAGGGCCAAATCTACCGCATCGACCACTATCTGGGCAAGGACACCGTGCAGAATTTTCTGGTTTTGCGCTTTGCCAACGCGATCTTCGAGCCGTTGTGGAATCGCCACTACGTGGACCATGTGCAGATCACCGTCGCCGAGGACATCGGTATCGAGAAACGCGCGGGCTACTACGAGCGCACGGGATTGCTGCGGGACATGTTTCAGAACCACTTGCTGCAGCTGCTGGCGCTGATCGCCATGGAGCCTCCGGAATCCTTCGCTGCGGACAGCGTGCGCAGCGAGAAGGCCAAGGTTCTGCGCAGCGTGTGCAGCTATCCGGTGGGCGGAGCCGTTTCCGATTGGGCGGTTCGAGGCCAGTATAAAGCCTCGGACGACGGCGGCATAAAAGCCTATCGCGAGGAGGAGGATGTGGCGGCGGACTCGAAGACCGAGACCTTTGCCGCTCTGCGCTTGTTCATCGACAACTGGCGCTGGCACGACGTGCCGTTCTATCTGCGCTCCGGAAAGCGGCTGACCAAGCGGCTGACCCAGGTCGCGATCGTCTTCAAGCATATTCCCTATTCCCTGTTTCATCCGCTGATGGTGCAGGATTTCGAGCCGAACGCGTTGGTGCTGCGGGTTCAGCCCGAGGAGGGCGTGGAGCTGCATCTGCAGGTCAAACATCCCGGGCCAAAGCTGTGCATGGGCTCAATGAACCTGAACTTCAACTACGAGGAAGCCTTCTCCACCCCCCTGCACGACGCGTACGAGCGGTTGTTGCTGGACGCCATGGCCGGGGACCAAACTCTGTTTCTGCGCGGCGACACGATCCGGGAGGCGTGGCAAATCATCCAGCCGGTTCTCGACGAATGGGACAAGCCGCCGGATCAGTCACTCTGTCCCCTGCACGCGTATCCCGCCGGCACCTGGGGGCCGGAGGCCGCGCACGAGCTGCTCGAAAACGACGGACGCCGCTGGCGCGTTTTTTAACCCGGCCGGTAAAGAGGTGCAGGACCCCACCCAGTAGAGGGCGCGGCCTCCGCGCCCTGTCAATCCGGGCCCGGTCGTCGGGGCGCCGACCTTTACTTCCCCCGGTGCATGCGGCCTGCGCCGCCATTCGTCCGACGGCGGGGCTCGACGGAGTCTCGCCCTCTCCATCGCACCGGGCGCGGTATAAGGGGGGGGACATTTCGGGCGACCCGGGCACCCTCGGGTGAGGCTCTTCGGAGAATAATTTCAGCAGCATCCGGCAGCATCCGGCAGCAACCGGCGGCATCCGGTAGCTGCCGATATACCAACCGATATTTCGACAACCGGTCCGGTTACAGGTAGCAATGCTGTATCGTGCCGGACGCGGAGGCCGCGCGCTGTACTGGGGGGAGATGCGGCTACAGGCAGGGATGCCTGTAGTACTGCAATGCTCAAAACCCTCCGCAGCGGTTTTGCAGCACGGCATCGGCATGGCGGGCGTACAGCCCCCGGATGTCGGTTTGATACCGGTGCAGGATTTGCTCGCCCAGTCCGTCCCGGTCTCCGCAGCGGAACAAGGCGCGCGCCAGAATCAGCTCGCGGAGGCACAGGGTTCGGGGGGTGTTTGAACAGGGATCGGTGTCGGAAAATTCTTTGTGAACGTCGGATTTGTCGATGTTGTGGCCGGTCATTCCCGGTTTTTTGAGCAGGTCGGCCAGGGGGGAAGCCAGGTCGGAAAAGGGAATGGCTTCGGCGGCCATTGCAACGGCGCGGTGGTGCGAAAGTGCGTGATCGGGACCGAGTTGGCGAATTTTTTCGATGAGCACGGGGACTGCCTGGGTCGCGCCGGTTCGTCCGAGGGCGACGATGCGGGTGTCCAGTTCGCTCATGCTGGGGCCGAACTGGCCCATGCCTCGGTAGTTCCAGCCCTCGTCCCAATCGGTGGCGGCAACGGCGTCGGCCAGGATGTCCGCGCCGGTGATGTCGCCCAGCATGCCGAGGATGTGCGCGTAGGTCAATGCGGCTTCGGTGCTGTTTTCATCATTTGGATCGGTTTTTTCGAGAGCTTCGCGCAGCAGTTCGATGGTCGTGTCGATGTCTGTCATCAGTTTGGCCAATCCGTCCCAGTTTTCGGGCACGGTTTTGACCGCTTCGCGAAGTTCCGCGCGGCTGAATGGATAGGAGTCGGAGTCGGTGAGCACTCGTTTGGGCAGGCACCACATGTCGACGAGGCGATTTTGGATGGTGCGCAGGTCCACGTCTCGCACGTCGGCGGTTTGTCGCGCTGCGGCGGCAGCCAACAATCCGACGGCGCAGCCCTGGTTTTGCAGGCACGGCTGCATGCGAATGATCGGCATGGCGTCCCGGTGACCGCCCGCCGCCAGCCCGGTTACGACGATCCCGCGCAGGCCGCGCGGCAGCAGGGTTCGCAGAGGCACGTCCACGGTGAGCTGCGAGCGGTCCGGCGGATTGAGAAGAAAGTAGGGATGGACGGTGAAGCCGTGGCTGTCGAAGTTGCTGCGCCCGATCATGATCGTGTCCGGGAAGGTGCGATGGTTGATGTGGTCGACCGGATCGAGCAGGAGTTCGGGCACGATGCGCCTGCGCTCGCGGGTGTCGAGCAGCTGCCCGAAGTCATAGGCGTCGGCAAAACGCTGGCGGCCGACGACGAACATGCGCCAGGCGTCGACGAGGTCGCCGTCGTCGGCGAAGGTGTAGTCGGTATTGGTGTAGGATTTGCCCAGATTGCGCGGCGGCAGGCCCGATCCCTGCAGCCCGACATCCTTGTCGCCGATGTACATGCAGTGCGCGCCGGCGGCGGCTGCGACATCGGCGTTGCCGGTGGCGTCGATGATGATTTTCGCGCGAATCAGGCCCCGGCCATGCGGGGTGATGACGACTACGCCGGTCACGGTGTCGTGACGCACTGCGGCGCCGCAGGCGGTCACCCCCATCCGGATGTCTGCGCCTGCTTGCCGCATTTGCCGGCGCAGCCACTCGGCTTTGCCGACGGTGTCCACTTTTGCGCCGATTTCACGGACGCCCGCATCGATCTGTGCGGTAAACCCGCCTCGATAGCCATGGTAGTATCGGCCGATTAGCCCGGCGGTCATGACGCCGCCAATCTCGTGCAGCGGCTCGATGACCAACGTGCGCGCACCGTCCAGCGTGGCGCTGAGCGCCGCCGGCGCGCCTGCGGTGCCGGCCCCCACCACCAGCACCTCGGTTTCGGCAATCACAGGTAGGTCCTTTGTATCGGCTTCGACGCTGCGGAAGGGATGGTCCGTTGGTCGCAGACCGTTGAGCAGCTCGCGGCTGTCCGCAAAATCCGTGTCGTATCGGTTACCGGCGACATGGAGGTTGCCCGCAATGCTTCGCCGTCCTGCGGACTCCGCAGCAAGCTGTCCAAGCCGTGCGCCACAGATGATGAACGCATCGGGACTAAGCAGCTCGCGGGCCGCTTCGCGTGACACGTCGGCATGATCGCCGAGCACATGAACATTGCCGATGATCCCGTCCGGCTCGAAAACCGTCAGGTCCAGCTCCTCCGCGCCGGGCCAATCTCGGACATGCGTGCAGCCGAGAATGCGGCGCGGCGAGACTTCGAACAGTGTCTCGGACGCGTCCAGTTGGCCGGGATGAAATGTCAGGTCGCGCGCGCTCTGCTCGGCTTCGGCGAGGTCCGCCCAGGAACCATCCCGCATGAAGATGGGGATCGAGTATTCGATCACGGAGTGTTCCTCTCCCTGATCGTCAACCACTGTGCGTTCGAGGATGCGGTGGGTAACCCCGCCCCTGCCGTGAACGGGTTCGCCACCCACCACGATGCGCGTGAAATCATGCACGCCGGACGGATAGGCGGTGAAGCCGGCGTTGGCCATGCGTGCCACGATGGCATGTTCCGATGCATCAATGATGTGCTTGCCCGTCACGGCTTGGCGGCCGCAGCGGTTGGCTATGACGACGCCGGCGGGACGCGTTTCCTCGTCGAGTATCAGGTCCGAGACGCGACTACCAAAGACAAACTCGACCCCGGCATCGAGCAGCGCCTCGTCCAAGGTGCGCTTGATGTGCATGGGCGTGACGGGGGTATCCTCGGGAAACAAGCGGCGGGTCAGTTCGCTGCTCGGCGCTTCGGGCGCGTCGGAAAACAGGCGCAGCGTGGCGCACAAATCCTCGCCCAAGTACGTGTAGGGGGCGACCAGCCACACCGACGCACCCTTCTGACGGGCGGCAAGCGCTGCCGCCACAGCCCCCGTACTGCCGCCGACAACCACCACGTCCGCTTCGCCGACTATCGGAATCTCACGTGTTCCTTCCAGCATGTTCAATCCTCGTCTTTGTGAATTCATTTATAGAAAGAGCAAGATATCTTTTCTCGCGCTATTTTCAATAAGGGAATGGTTTGCGTTAATATGTCGATGGCGCAACGGAGGGCGAGACTCCCGTCGAGCCGGGATGGCGGACACTGGCCCCCCGGGTGTTCCCCGAAGGTGTCGGCCCCCGCCAAGTAGAGGGCGCGGCCTCCGCGCCCCGTCGACCCGCGCCCGGTCGTCGGGGCGCCGACCTCTACTTCCCCCGGTGCATGCGGCCTGCGCCGCCATTCGTCCGACGGCGGGGCTCGACGGAGTCTCGCCCTCTC
>CAZSBQ010000061.1:0-18610 GCA_964604795.1 uncultured Victivallales bacterium
ATCCAACGGATTCAGGCGTGGGGTTTTCAGTACTACAGGCATCTCTGCCTGTAGAGAACTCAAGCTCGCCTCCACCCAAGGTCCCGACCAACCCAACCCAGCCCAGCCCATCCCCAAGTGAGGCAGCTTGTAGTTCCCTCTTCAGGGGGGCATTTCGGGCAACCCGAACACCGATTGCCTTATATCAAAACAGTACGGGACCCCGTTAGATTACAGAGTGAACTCCCTACGCCGACTCGGGCGGTCAACGTAGTCGGAGTTCATGCTTCAGCATGTGTGAATGGGAACCAGGTAAACGTCGATGGTTTCGGTTTCGGGCTGGAGGGTGTTTGCGGAGTACGCAAACGTGCGTGTGCCGGTGGCGTCGGTGACGGTCTTCTTCTGCCCCAGACGGGTGTGGGTGGTGGTGATGTCGGTGGTGGAGTCGGAGTAGTCGGTGTGGGTGAGTTCGCCAGTGTGACAAATCGCCTGTCCCCAAGCTTCCTGCCTGTTAAGAAGGTCGCAAAGGGAATGGGAAGAACAAGTCAAGTTGGTTCTACAGGCAGGGATGCCCGTGGTACTGTCGGGGGGGCTACAGGCAGGGATGCCTGTAGTACTTCGCTCGACCGCAGGATATCCTCCGTTTTGTTGGGTGTAAGTCCGAGGGCAACTATGGTCAAATTTGCGATCAAAACATATCGTTTAACTTGCGCGCCCTTTGAGGTTGCGGCTTTGGTTTCTGTTTTCTCAATCACTGTCTGCGCGGGCGGTTCGGCCCGAGTTCACGAAGAAGAGGACTTACCTTGCACCCATATGCTCGAGGCTGAGGAGGGTTTCGAGCCGCCGACGATTTCGCTGTTGTGATCGAGAAAGACGACGTGAGCCGAGCCGAGTCGGGGTGCCAGGCCGGCGGCGGTGGCGCGCTCCGCCCAGTACCGCCAGACTCCTTCGGCGATCTGCATGCGGAGTTCGCGCTCCTGCTCCAAAAAAGCCGGGTTCACGGTCAGGTAGAGTACCGCGCGCCGTCCCTGGCGATCCCCGGAGACTCGGTCGGCGATCTTGCCGCCGACTCGACGATGCTGCACTTCCAGCCATTCGGAAAAAGCCTGCACGGAGGGACGCATTTCGTCTGGCGTGGTTTCCGGCGGCTGCGGGTAGTTCTCCTCCTTCGCCAATGCCGTGGAGTGCCCCCGGGTGCGAAACGTCTCGGAGGGGGGCGGTCGACTTTCCGAGGACTGAGAGGTGAATCGCCCCATCCATCCCTCCAGCGGACCGGTTTCATCCAGCAGCAGAGCCGAGACAACCACCGCCATGAGCACAGTGCAGGCCCTGACCACTGCCGGGGATACGGGGAATGATTGCGGTGCGTCGGAATTGTCGTTGCTGTCGGAGTTCATTTTTCCACGCGGGGTTGCAGGCGGATTGCGGCTTCGTATATTGCTTCGAATATGATTATCGGCGTACTTACAGTGGACATCGGCATCGACGGCGCCTTTTCTCTGAAGGAAAAGCGCATGGTGCTCCGGAGCATCCGCGACCGGGTCCGCCACAAGTTCAACGTCTCCTTGGCGGAGGTGGACGGGCATGACGTCTGGAACTATAGCCGCCTTGGTGTCGCTGTGGTAACCAACCAGCAAAAACATGCCAATCAAGTCCTCAGCAAAGTGGCCGAGCTGCTCGAGACCATCCGCGGCTGCACTGTCGAGGATGTTGATATCGAGTTTCTGTGAAGATGATAAATATGTCGTTCAAAAGCAAATTTTTGCGAATATTTCTACCGGCGTTTGGAGTTGCGTTCACGGGCGCGGCGGCGCCGGGTCCGATGCTGGCGCTGGTGGTCAGCCAGACCTTGGCGCGTGGATTTGACGCTGTCTGGGCGATTCTTTTGGGGCACGCGCTTTTGGAGGTTGTGGTTGTCGGCGCGATTCTCGGCGGCTTGTCTCGTCCGCTGCGGGACCGCCGTGTGCGCGGCGGTCTCGGTCTGGTCGGTGGGTTGGTGATGTGCTGGATGGGCTGGGATTTATGGATGCATGCGGAGTCCGCGACGCTGTACGGCATGGGGGAACGTGACGTTCTCGGTCTGCTGTCGCTGGTGGGGGCGGGTGCGGGGGTTTCGCTGTCGAACCCGTATTTCACGGGCTGGTGGGCGACGGTGGGCAGCGGCAATCTCGCGGCCTTGGGCGTGCGCGGTGCGGGCGATGCAGGGCACTTTCTGCTGGGACACGAGCTGGGGGACGTGGTATGGTATGTGTTTGTCGCCGCCGTGCTTCTGACCGGGCGTCCATGGCTCACCGACAGCGTGTATCAAAACCTGCTGGTCGGCTGCGCCGCGGTGATCGGTCTGATCGGGCTGGGGTTCATCGCCCTGGCGCTGCGATTTGTCGCAACACGGCGCCGTGGAGCGGAAACCGAATGGAACATGGACACCTGAACGTATGGACAATCGCATTGACACCGCCTTTGCATCGTGCCGCTCCGAGGAGCGCAAAGCCTTGGTTTTGTTTGCCACCGCCGGGGACCCCTCGCTGCCCTTCACGGAAAAATTGCTGCCCCGTCTGGCGCAGGCCGGGGCGGATGTGCTGGAAGTGGGAGTGCCGTTTTCCGATCCGATGGCCGACGGTCCGACCATCCAGGAAGCCAGTCAACGGGCGCTGGCCGCAGGCACGAATCTTGAGGGCATTCTGAGCATGATCGGGCGCCTGCGCAAAACCGGGCTGCAAACACCGATTGTCCTGTTCAGCTACTGCAACGTGCTGTTGCAGTACGGCGTCGAGCGCCTGGCCGCCCGTGCCGCCGAGGTGGGCGTGGACGGATGCCTGGTGGTGGACATGCCCGCGGAGGAGCGCGACGAGCTGTTGCCCCTGCTCGAAGCCCGCGGCATCCATTGGATCAATCTGGTGGCGCCGACCACACCCGCCGAACGAATGGAGAAAGTGCTGGCCAATGCCCGCGGGTTCACCTATTTCATCACGGTCAAAGGAGTCACCGGCGCGCGGGCGGTCCTGCCGAAGGATGTGCGCGAGCACGTCGAGGAGGTGAGCCGTCACAGTCCCGCTCCCGTGGTGGCCGGCTTCGGCGTGTCAAGCCCGGAAATGGCACGCACCACAGGGGCGGCCGCGAACGGCGTGGTGGTCGGCAGCGCCCTGATTCGAACGCTCCAGGAGGGCAAAAACGAGAACGACGCGCTGGACCGCGCCGAGCGATTCGTGCGCGAACTCCGCAACGGTATGGACTCCTGAGTCGGATGGGGAGTTGTCAGTTATCAGTGATCAGTGATCAGTTGCCAGTGACCAGTTACCAGTTGCCAGTGATCAGTGACCATTGATCAGTTACCAATGACCGGTCCGCTCTGCTTTTGACTAGCAAGGATAGTGATATGAGTTTTCGCGTAGTGCATGCCGACGGAACAACTGCGGCCCGAACGGGGATTCTGCGAACTTCGCACGGCGAGGTCAGCACACCGGTGTTCATGCCGGTCGGCACGCAGGCCACCGTTAAAACCCTTTCCCCGCAGGACCTTTCCTCCCTGGCGGCCGAGATCATCCTGGGCAACACCTATCACCTGCACATCCGCCCGGGCACCGAGATCATCCGCAAAGCGGGGGGGGTGCATCGGTTCATGGGCTGGGACGGGCCGATTCTGACCGACAGCGGCGGATACCAGGTGTTCAGCCTGGCGAAACTGCGCAAAATCACTCCGGACGGCGTCCATTTTCAATCGCATGTGGACGGCACGGCGCTGTTTCTGGGGCCGGTCGAAGCCATGCGGATTCAGCACGATCTGGGCTCGGACATCGCCATGGCCTTCGATGAATGCACCCCCTACCCCGCCACCCGCGAGGAAGCGGAATCCTCATTGAACCTGACCCTGGAGTGGGCGCGCGTCTGCCTCGAACAACCGCGTCCGGCGGGCCAACTCGTTTTCGGCATTGTCCAGGGAGGAATGCACGAGGACCTGCGCCGGCGCAGTGCGCAAGAGTTGATCGCCCTGGGTTTTGACGGCTACGCGCTGGGCGGTTTGAGCGTGGGAGAGCCGCAAGCGGACATGAGCCGAATCATTCGCGCCACGGTTCCTCACCTGCCTGCGGAGCATCCGCGCTACCTGATGGGCGTGGGCACCCCGCCGCAGATCGTCGATGCGGTCGCCGCCGGCGTGGACATGTTCGACTGCGTGCTGCCCACGCGCGTGGGGCGAAACGGCAGCGCGTACACCGACCGCGGCATGATCCAGATCAAGGCGGGGCGGTTCAAGGACGACTTCTCCCCCATCGAGGAATCCTGCACCTGCTATGCCTGCCGCACCTTCACGCGCGCCTACATCCGGCATCTGCTGAACGTCAATGAAATCCTCGGCCTTCACCTGATGACGCTGCACAACATCCACTACTACATCACGCTGATCAAGCGCATCCGGGCGGCCATCCAAGCCGAGGAATTCGGCGCGTTTCGCGACCGTTTTCTCAAGCAGTATTGCCTGAATCCTTGAACAGGGTCAGGATATGATCTGCCTGCCGGAGCAGTTGTCCCATGGAAGAATTCCGCAAAGACCTGCAATTCTGGAAATTCTCGTTCTACGGATTCGTCAAGAACCTGCGGTTTTTCGATCCGTATCTGATTTTGTTTTTTCGGGAAGTCGGGATCAGCTACTTTCAAATCGGCGTGCTGTTCGGCATCCGTGAAATCGCCACCAACATCCTGGAGATTCCCTCCGGCATCCTTGCGGATTCCTACGGTCGCAGACGGGCAATGATGGGCGCCTTCGCGGCCTACATCCTCTCCTTTCTGGCGTTTCATTTCTTCCCCGGCTTTGTGCCGTTCATCGGCGCGATGCTGCTGTTCGCCCTGGGGGAGGCCTTCCGAACCGGCACCCACAAGGCGATGATCCTGGACTACCTGACCCGCCAGGGAATGGCCGACCTGCGAGTTCACTATTACGGGCATACCCGCGGCTGGTCCCAGCGGGGATCGGCCCTGTCGGCGTTGCTGGCCGGGCTGATCGTCTTCGCCCATGGACGGTACCATCAAGTATTTCTGTACAGCATCATTCCGTATGTCATCGGCTTTCTGCTTCTCAAAAGTTATCCCAAGTATCTGGACTTCAGCGCGGTGACCGAGACAGGCGAAGGCGTCACCGCCGACGATGAGACCGTCCGCGCAAAAATCCGGCGCCGCATGCAGGATTCGCCGACAGCCACCCTCCGCGATTTCCGCGAGCTGCTCAAACGCCGGCAAGTGCGTCGCCTGATGTTGAATTCGAGCGTGTACGACGGAATATTCAAAACCGCGAAGGACTACATCCAGCCGATTATGAGGACTCTTGCCCTGGGGCTCCCGGTTATGCTGGCCCTGGGCGAGCAGGAGCGGGTGGCGCTGGTAACCGCAGGTCTCTATTTTATTCTGCACATGCTAACCTCGGCGGTCTCGCAACGTGCGGGCAAGGCGTCCGAGCTTTTCAGCACTGCGGAAGCGGGACTGAACTTCACCTACCTGGTATCGGTCCTGACCGTGATTGCAGTAGGCGTGAGCATGCTCTGCAAGGTCCCCCTTTTGGCGGTGATCCTCTTCATCGGTTTTTATGTTCTGCAAAACCTTCGCCGGCCAATGGCGGTGGGGTACGTGAGCGAAAAGATTAAAGGGACAGTGATGGCCACCGGATTGTCAGTCGAAAGCCAGCTGAAAACCCTTGTGGTGGCGATTGCCGCACCCATATTCGGGGCGCTGGTCGATTCCATTGGACTTGGATGGGCACTGTGCATCCTGGCAGTGCCGCCGCTGGCGGCATACCCTTTCCTGCGGGTTCGGCCATGGCAATATGCGGAATGAGTTCCGCACATTGCCGAACAGCAACACGGGGCGCGGAGGCCGCGCCCGGTACTTTGTAGAGGCCGGCGCCCCGACGGCCCGCGGGGGGACGGGGCGCGGAGGCCGCGCCCGGTACCATGTAGAGGCCGGCGCCCCCGGCGGCCCGCGGGGGGACGGGGCGCGGAGGCCGCGCCCGGCACTTGGATTGAAGCAAACACACGGAGAGTTGCATTTTGGTTTTGCCGTCTGTACAGTACGGGCTTGCCGAAAATTCTCCGGCGACCTGCGGCTGTGGACACCATGCAACCATTGCGGATGCGCCTTGCCAGAAGGCTGGAATACAACGCTGTTGCACGGAATATTCTACCGACAAAAAAAACACGAATAGAGTTTGGCAGTGACGATTTTTACCCCGGACATTTTTACTGGCCGAAAAGCGGTTCCACCTGCACAAGGTGCCTGCGCAGCAAGGCTTCGCACTCTGCTGCCCTTGGTTCTGTTGCTCTGCCTGGCTGCCTTCCCGCTGCGCTCGCAGGCGCAGGAAACCATCATGGAAGTCCGCCGGGAGGCGCAGAACGCCTTGCAGGCCGGCGCGTACGAGCAGGCCATCGTGTACCTGGAGGAATTGGTCAGCCGGTTGAAGGACAGTCACGAGCGCGACACCCAGATCATGCTCGAGGGCATCCACTACAATCTCGGCTTGTGCTACTTCCTGTCCGGCCAGTTCGCCAAGACCGAGCAGCAGTTCCGACGATATGTACGCCTGTATCCCAGGAACCGCAATGTGATCCCGGCGGAAGTGTTCACCGCCGACAGCCTGCGCTATCGCGAACAGCTCGACAAGGCCATCCGGGAATACGAGCGCATTCTGGACAAACGCTCGCTGAATGCCGATTGGCGCACCGATGTCCTCGGCTCCCTGATCCGCTGCCATCTCGCCCAGGACGACTGGGAAACCGCCATCCCGCTGCTGGAAAAGGCCTACAGCGCCGCCCCCGACCGCCGGCGCTCCAGCTGGGCGGCGACTCTGCTCACCACCGCATACGTGCGCCAGGAAAACTTCGACAAGGTCTACAACCTGGTCCCCTTCCTCCTTCAGGACGGATCCTTCGCCGCGCACAGCGTAGCCTTCAACCTTTCCGCCCTGGAGACGGCCGACCGCGTCTTCGCCGCGGAGAAATACCGCCACGCGCTCTGGCTGTACCGGCTGATCTTCCCAAAAAAAACCATCGAGGAGGGCTGCAACCGACAGATCGAGGAAATGGAGCGGCGCGCCGACCGGATTCGCCGCTTCGGCGGCGGACAATACCGCACGCTGCTGCGCATCCAGGAAACCATCGGGGAACTCGAGGGTGAACTCGAATCGCTCAACGAGATCGACGACTATTCAGAGGAGTTGCAGTTTCGGATTGCCCGCTCCTACTTCGAAGTGCGCCGCTGGCTCGAGGCGCGCGAAGCCTTCCTGGAGCTGCACGAGGTCAGCATCGAACCCGCGCGCCGGGAGGAAAGCCTTTTCCTTGCCTTTCTGGCCGCCTTCAACATCCGCCCCTGGCCCCCCGCGTTCGAGATCGGGGAGCAGTATATGGACGCCTATCCCACCGGCAAGTACTACGACCGCGTCTCGCTGACCATCGGCCAGATGCACGCGCAGCACAAGGACTGGCCCAAGGTCATAAAAGTGCTCGTCAATGCTCTCGAAGTCAGCCCCGAGCACGAATCCATTGCCGAATGCATGTTTCTGATCGGCTACTCCCACTTCATGGAAGAGCAATACAGTCAATGTGTGGAGTGGCTCGAGCGTCTGAACACGGAGTATCCCGGCAACGACCGCATGATGGAGGCCACCTACTGGACCGGCATGGGGTACCTCTTCAACACCCAGTACGAAGAGGGCTTGGAGGTGTTCGGCTACTTCATCCGCGATTTTCCGGAGTCTCCCTATCGGGTCGACGCCGAGTTCCGCCATGCCGTCTGTCAGTATGGGCTTTCCCGCTTCGAGCCCGCCGAGGACGAGCTGCAAACATTCGTGGAGCGCTACGCCGAGGACGAGCGCGCCACTCAATTGCTGGGGGAAGCGCACATGATGCTGGCCGACTGCGCGGGCAATTTCGGACGGGTCGGCCAAGCCATCAACCACTATCAGGAAGCCATCGACCATCACCTCAACATCGCCCACTACAACTACTGCAATTTCCGGGCGGCCGAAATGATGGCCGACTCCGAGCGGTGGAGCGACATTGTCGACCACTTCACAGCCTACATGGAGCGAAACCGCGACGGCGCCAACATTCCGATGGCGGTATTCTGGATCGCCAAGGCCTACTGGCAGCAGGAGGAGTACGAGGCGGCTCTGGCCGCCATGCTGGACAACGTCGAGAAGTACGGCGACGACCGCGAGGCGCTGGGCGTGGACATGATCCTCGACGAGTGGCTCGGGAAAAGCCGGCGGCTGGAGCGGGAACAAATCGACCAGGCCTGGCAAACCATGACCGGACTGCACAAAAAAGCCCGCGAACAGGACATTCATACACTCCGCCTGCGCCTGCTGCGCGCATTCATGCATCGCCCCGGCCAGGAGGACGGCTACAAGGACGACATTGTCGACATGATCGTCAAGGAGAAAAACATCCCGCACGCATCCGCCGCAGTTCTGGAACTGATCCTCGATGAAGCCGTCGAAAGGGAAGACTTGCCGCTGGCGGACCGGGCCGCCGCCGAAATCGTCGAGGTCTTTCCGGAGACCGACTACGTCATTCCCGCCCGGATGCATCTGGGCCGGGCGGCCGTCCGGCAGGGCGACTTGGACGAGGCCGAAAAACAGTTCAACGTGATCATCAACAACTTCGCCTCCTCGGAATCCGCGGGCAAATCGCTGATGATTTTGGGGCGAGCCCATTTCGAGGCGGCGAACATCCGTGAGGCTGATGACTGCTTCAAACGGATCATGGATGTGCGCGCCTGGCGTCCGCTGTGGGCGGAGGCGGTGTACATGCGCGGCGAATGCCTGCGGGTCAAGGGCAACTACGAAAAAGCGACCGCGTTCTACGAGCGGGTCTACATCATGTACAGCGCGCACGAGGAATGGACCGCCAAAGCCTATTATCGCCGCGCCCAGTGCCTGGCCCGCCTGCGCCGTCCCGGCAAGGCGCGGGAAACCCTCGAGGAGCTGCTGGCCCAGGAAAACCTGGCCGACTATCCAGCCTACGAAGATGCCAAAACCCTGCTGAACCAAATGAAATCCAATCCATGAGTTCGCTTCTCCCACAATTCGGCATGCACATGCTGCGCGGAGTCCGCGCCTGCTGCGTCGCACTCCTGATCCTCGGCGCCATGCACACCCAGGCGCAGGAGCGCGACGACGATGCGCTGATCCCCGCCATCCTGACTGCCGACGAGCAGAAGCAAAAGGTGTATCTGGTGGACCGCGAGGAGGACAAGGTGCGCTTCAAGGAGAAGCGTGACAGCCGAGCGGTCGTCGGCTTGCCCGTGAGCAAACTCGAGGACATTTACGTTCGCTTGGACTATGACCGGGGCGAAGTCTTTTCCGCGGCTCAAGAGGGCGAATGGCGCGAGGCGGCCCAAATTCTCCTGCCCGTGGTCAAACCCCACCTGAAATACCTCGACATTCCCGGGCATGAAGCCGTGGATGTGGCTCTGCGCACCGGTGTCTTGCTCTTCCACGAGGGCATGAGCATCTCCGAACTGGCACTCGACAAGGAAAAGCGCGCGGAGGCGTCCCGCTACTTTCGGGCCTCCCGGCACATTTTTCAGCAGTGTCAGACAGCGCAATGGTGGGAGGGCTGGGAAGACGCGCAGCACCGCGCCCTGCTCTGCACGATTTTGCTGGACGAGCTGGAGGAGGCGGATGACCGGCTGGAGTTCGGCGGCATCCCCCCGGCGGACGCCCGCGGGGCGGGCGCCTACTGGCTGGCGGTGGCCTACCGCGAGCATATCCGCGGCGACATGCGCGCCGCCGCCACTGCCGCCACACGGTCGCTGCTTTTCCAAAACAAGGACTTGGGCACGTTCCCCTACGCCCTTTTCATGAACGGGATCTGCCACGAAGAACTCGAAGACTGGTACCGGGCGCGCGATGCGCATTTTGAAGCCGCCCGCCTGTTTTACCGATACCCTGCGGGTGCCGAGGCTATGCGGCGCCTGATCAGCCTGATCGAATCCGGACGCATCGACGAGGAGGAGCAGCAGGCCGCGCAAAGCATCTTTTTCCGCGGAAAGGACGACATCCGCGAACGTATTCAGGATTTTCTGGATATGACGGACCAGTCCGTGCAGTATGCGGAAACCAACGGACAGGATGCCGAGGAATCCGCGGCACCGCCTCCGGACGACACCGACCAGGCAACCAACCCACCAGAGGACACCAAAGAACAGCCCAATGAAACCAACAATGAAGACAAGGGAGAATAACCGTATGCGCATGAATCTCAAAACCCGGTGGTGCATTTTCGCATTGGCGGCGTGCCTGGCCCTGCCGATGGCTCACTCGCTTGCTCAGCAAACCGACGCGCAAGCCCCCGCGGCCGCAACCGAACAAGTGGAGGAGGATGGCGGGACAAGCCTTTGGGGAATCATCCGGCAGGGCGGCATCATCATGTTTCCCCTCGGCCTGTTGTCGGTGATCGCAGGGGGTCTGGCCATCTACGGCGGCATCGCCACGCAGGAGAAAAAGATGCTGCCGCTGGACTTGGTCCCGTCGCTGCAGGAAAATCTCGAAAAGCTGCATGTGGACGAAGCCAAATCGATTTGCGCCAACACCCCGTCGCTGCTGACCAACACGCTCAGCGCTGGGCTCGACCGGCTCAGTGACGGCGTGCTCGACGCCCCCAGCATGGAAAAAGCCATGGAGGAAGCCAGCGTCCATGAAATCACCACCGGCATGAAGCCGATCAACTACCTGTCCATCATTGCCCAAGTCGCGCCGATGCTCGGCCTGCTCGGCACGGTCAGCGGTATGATCAAGGCCTTCGACAAGATCGGCAGCGGCGGCATGGGCAAACCCGAATTGCTCGCTGCGGACATCGGCGAGGCCATGGTCACCACCGCCACCGGCCTGATCATCGCCATTCCCACCATGTTTCTGTACTTCTTCCTCAAAAGCAAGTACATGGCCAACGTCTCCCAGCTGAACCGCATCCTGGGGAACCTTGCCCACCAGCTGGTTTCCTCCGCGCGCCGCCGCGACGACCAATAATCAGCGGAAACCCGACGGAGAACGCCAAATGAACATTCAACTGCCGCAACAGGACGACGCCAAATTCGCCATGGCCCCCATGATCGACATGGTGTTTCTGTTGCTGGTGTTTTTCATGACCGCGTCCAAAATGAGCCAGGACCAGAGCATCGAACTGGAAATTCCCGACGCCCAGCATGCGGTCGTTCCCAAGGAGCGCCCCGACCGATTCATCGTCAACATCCGACAGAACGGCGACTTGTTCTGCGGCAGCCAACCCGTGGCCTCCGCGGAAGAGGCCGCCGACTTGGTCGGCGCGCGCTACGAGCAGAACCCGCAGCTGAAAGTCTATATCCGAGCCGATGAGAACACCGAGCACAAACACATAAGATCCGTCATGAAAAAACTTGCCGGCAAAGGCATCGACGACTACATCTTCGGCGCCTTCATCCCCGACGGCTGAAGCCGTCTGTGCCCGTTGAACCTGAACGTAACGCGGGGCGCACCCACCCGCCACAACCAGAGTAACACAGATGGCCGGAACTCACTTTCCGGAAGACATCTCGCTAAAGGATTCAAGCCGTGAAAATCAACCTGCCAGAAATCGAAGAGCCGGACCTCGACGTCGCTCCGCTGATCGACCTGGTCTTTCTGCTGCTCGTCTATTTCATGGTGACCGCCAGCCTGGTCAAATCCGAGGGCGACCTCGGCATTCGGCTGCCGGGCCGCGTGCAGCAAACCGAGTCGGTGAAAATGAACGACGAACAGATCATCGAAGTCACCAACACCAACCAGGTGATCCTCAACGGCAGCAAGTACGGCACGCCGGGCGAACCCGAACTGCCGGAGCTGGTGGCCATCCTCACCCGCTACAAACAGTCCTGCGACAGCATGCAGAGCGAAGCGCTCATCACCATCAACGCGCATGACACCTCCCGTCACCAACGCTTGATCGACGTCATGGACGCCTGCGCGGCAGCGGGCATTGAAAACATCACCTTTGCCGGTTCCGGAGGAGATTGACCCATGAAGGACGAACAAAAAGAATCGCTGTGGGGTATCGGTTTCATCCAGCTGAGCGAGCGCCGCAAGCGGATGATCAAGCTCATTCTGTTGATCAGCGCAGCCGTGCACGTGGTCGCCCTGCTGCTCTTTGGCGGCTGGGTGCTCATCCGTCCGCGCACCGATACCGCGATGACCTTTGAGCAGCCGCCGCCGGTCAAGCGCTACAAACCCAAAGAGCTTGAACACCGCGTGAAAGTGCGCAACAAGCAGAAAAGCTCGAGCCGCCCCTCCATGGTTCCGCGCATCGTCGCATCCAAACCCTCCAACCTCGCGCTGCCCGAAATCGAGGTGGACCCCAAGGCGATCAACACCAGTTTCCAGCCCAAATTCAAAGCCGTCAGCGGCGTCGGCGTCGGTGTCGGAACCGGCGCCGGCTTCGGCCTCAGCGGGTTCGGTGGCGGCGTCGCCTCCTTCAACTTCTTCGGCATCCGCGGGCGCGGCAACAAGGTGGTCGTGCTCATGGACGTCTCGATCAGCATGGTCGAAGAGGAGCGCGGCGGCCCCGCCGGCTTCATGCGCGTGAAGCAGCGCATCAACGACGTCATCGAAGGGATTCCCGAGGGCGCGATGTTCAACGTGGTGGCCTTCGCCGACGCCTGCAAAACCTGGAAAAGCGAACTTCAGGACGGACTGGAGAACAACAAGCGCGAAGCCATGCAGTTCATCGCCCCCTTCAACACCGAGGGAAATTGGGGGCTGAATCACGGCAACTTCAACGGCGGCAATGTCGGCCTGCGCGGTCAGGGCGGCACAACCCGCCTGGACCTGGCTCTGTCCGCCGCCTTCAGCATGGGCGCGGACACTATTCTGATCATCAGCGACGGTCTGCCGCGGGTCGAAAAAGCCGTCAGCCGCGAGGAAATGCAGGCATACCGCGAACGACGACGCAGCTGGCAGCGGAATCACGCCGACGACCTGCAGCGCTGGCAGGAACAAAACGCCAACGCGCAATACGAAACCAAACGCGTATGGATTCCCCCAAAACCCGCCATTCCCACTCCTGCCGGCCCCCCCAAGGAGGGCGAAAAACAACGCGGACCCCGCCCCGCCCAACCCGGCCGATGGGTGACCAAAAAGGTTCGCATCAACGATACCGGCCCGCGCCCCTCCCCGCCGCCACCGCCGGAAGCCGCCGAATGGACGCTCCAGGATTTCCTCACTCACCTGAATATGCTCGCAGAGGAATACTACAAGGACAAGGGGAAAAAACCGCCCGTGATTCACAGTATCGGCTATCAGATCAACCGCGAGGGCGGACGCTTTCTGCGCAGGATCGCCGAGGAATACGAGGGACGGTACCGCCTCATCAACCGCCTGCGCTGACCTCCCTCGACCGGCTCCGTCTTGACTTCCATTGATGCGGACGGCCTCGTGTCCTGACACGCCTGAACCACCCTCGCCACGCACTTTTCCGCGCGCGGAACAGCGACGCCCACATGGTTCCCGGCATAAAACATGATGCTAGTCGATACTATGGTTGATTTGCTTTTTTTCTGCTGTATACTTTCACGATTTCAAGGGTTTACGACATCTCAGATGATAACGTCCATGTCGGCGATGCACCGCGCGGTTGCGGGGTTGTGCCTGTGGGCACGCAGAAGGAGACGACGGCATGCTTCACGAACCGGCCCCTCAAGACGAACAAAGGAACGACCCGTTCGCGGCGAAAGCCCGGCTTGGGCTGTGGTTGTTCGGTGTCTACTGCGTGCTTTATGCAGGATTCGTGCTGATCAACGCGATCAAGCCGGAGATCATGGCGGGTCCGGGGTTGTTCGGACTCAATCTGGCAATCACCTACGGCATGTTCCTCATCATTCTGGCCATTGTGCTGGGGCTGGTCTACAATGCGCTCTGCACCCGAATGGAAGACAGGATGAACGCCGACTCGGATGAAGAGGAGGTGTCCGAATGATTTACGAAACCTCCTTTCTCGCCATGGGGATTTTCGCCCTTTTCGTCGTCTTCGTTCTGGGGCTTTCCAAGCACTTGTCCCGCAAGGCGCAGTCATCCCACGGCTATTTTGCGGCGGGCGGCACGATCCACTGGGGGGTCAACGGCATCGCGTTCGCGGGGGATTACCTTTCCGCGGCTTCATTTCTGGGCATCTGCGGACTTCTGGCAACGGTGGGATACGACGGTTTTCTGTATTCGATCGGCTTTCTGGCCGGCTGGGTCGTGGCGCTGTTCGTGGTTGCCGAGCCGATGAAGCGGCTGGGGCGCTACACGTTCACAGACGCCTTGGACGCCAACTTCAAATCCAAGGGAATCCAGCTGACGGCTGCGATCAGCACGCTGATCGTGTCGATCTGCTACCTGATTCCGCAGATGGTCGGCGCGGGCGCGCTGGTCACCCCGCTGCTGGGACTGCCGCACTACATGGGGGTGACCATTGTCGGCGGCATCGTGATCTTCATCGTGGCCACCGCGGGCATGGCCTCCACGACCTACGTGCAGTTCCTCAAAGGAGGATTGCTGATCATCTTCTCAACCATCCTGACCATCATGGTCTGCTTCAAGGGACTGTCCACAAAACCCTATCCCGAGTACCACGACTTTGCCACGCTGCCGGTCGAGATGGTTGACGGCACGGTCACGTCCGTGGAGTCCGAAGGGGTGTCCGTGGTGGCTCAGCACACGGATGACGGCAGGACGTTCGTCAAGCTCAGCGACGGGACATACGACACTTGGTGGTCACTGCACTCCGAGGATGGTCAGCCGATTCTCAAGGAAACCCTGTCGATTACCGAAACAGAAGGTGACGACTGGCTCTACAACGGCGCGCCCAAAGAGGAAGCCCGATTCTACCAGGTTGGACACATGTCCGAAATCATCGTCGCCGGCGAATCCGTGGAGAAGACCGGCCCGGTCGGCCCCTTCGAGTTCCTGAGGCTGATCGAAAAGGGGACCGTGATTCTGTTCAAGAAAGCGACCCTGAGCACCGGTGGCGACACGGTCACGGTCTATTATCAAAAGCCCACGTCGGGCAGCCGCATTCTTCGTCCGGGTTCCGGGAAGTTCAAGATCGACGAGGGCGCCACGACGGTCCAGAAGCTGGACTTCGTCTCGTTGATGCTGGCGCTGTTCCTCGGCACCTCCGCCCTGCCCCACGTTCTAATCCGGTACTACACGGTCCCCAGCCCGCGGGACGCCAGAAAATCCACAATTGTGGCCATCGCCGCGATCGGCTTCTTCTACGTCCTGACCATCTACATGGGACTGGGGGCCATGGTCAACGGCGTGGTCGACCTCCAGAGCAGCAATATGTCGGCGCCGCTGCTGGCGAAGGCTATGGGCGTGTTCCTCTTCTCCTGCATTTCCGCCATCGCGTTCGCCACCATTCTGGGCACGGTCAGCGGACTCATTGTGGCGTCCTCCGGGGCGGTGGCGCACGATCTCATGGACATCTTTCTCAAGATCAAGATGACCGACAAGGGCAAGGTGATGGCGGGAAAAGCGGCGGCCGTAGCAGTCGGCATTCTCGCGATCATTCTGGGCATACTCATGAAGGGGCTGAACGTCGGATTCCTCGTCGGCCTGGCGTTCGCCGTTGCGGCGTCCGCAAACCTGCCGGCCATTTTCATGCTTCTTTTCTGGCGGCGCACGACCTCGAAGGGGATCGCCGCCTCCATTACGGTCGGCATTGTGGCGGCACTTGGTTTGATCCTGGTATCGCCCTTCATGTTCGAGCGGTACGGTCTGGACAGGGCGGCCGCTCCCATCGGCCTGGACAATCCCGGCATCATTTCGATCCCTCTGAGCTTCATCACGCTGGTCGTGGTCTCCCTGCTCACCCAAAAGACTGCCGAGAAACCGGCATTGTAATTGCTTTCGGGACGGTTTTCCGCACCCCGTCGGCGGGTGAGTTAGGGGATCAGGAGATCATCGGCATCAGGCGTTCGGAACAAAGTCCTTGAGCACATCCACCTCGATGCCCGCCAGCAATCGAAAGTCCTCCATCTCGGCGTCCGCCTCTCGAATGGCATCGGCGTGTCGCAGGGTTTCGTCGTCATCGAGTCCGTTGGCCATGGTCAATTTCCCTGTGCGCGGGATCATTTGTCATTAACGGGAATGATCACGTAGCTGGTTTGGCCTTTCGAGTTGACCAGCAGCAGTATTTCGCCGTCCTTCCTGGAGGAGCGGACCGCGCTTCGGAATTGCTTGACCGTCTTGACCGGTTGCCGGTCGGGCCATTGAAATCGAATCCTTCGGGCATTTGTTGTTCAAAGAAGCGCTCGAGCATCCCCAAGCTTCCGGACTTGACGTGGCAGTGGGCGCATTCACCACCAGATGGTTGTGAACCCTGGCTACCCCGGTCTGTCGACTGGCGGTGTCGTCAGCTCTCGACTTCTCGAAGGTGGAGTCCACATTGCCGTACAGATAAACATCTGCATCAGTGACCGAAACCGTAACGTCGTGCCGATTCAAGTACGGATCACGTCCGATCGAGTTTTCCACGCTGCTCTCAATGCGCGCGTCACTGATGTCTTCGGACCGCACTTTGAGCAGGTTTTTGACGCTCCACACACCCACGACACTCCGAGCATCCCCTGCGGCGGCGCGACGCGTCTTGAGGTTGTCGACCTGTCCTCGCAGCGTGACAGTGCCTTCGTCAACCTCCACGTCGACCACCTGGCTGTTCACCCGCGGGTCATACAGGAAGGTTCGGTGCCTGCACTTGGACAGTGTTGATGACCCCGTTGACACCTTTGACCATGGAGGCGATTTCCTCCGTGCGCTGTTTGCCGAGAATGTTGGTCACCTCGCCGCTCAGGGTAACGATGCCCTCTTCGGTCTCGACATCGATATTGTCGCTGATCACCCCCCGTGTCTTCCATCAGCTCCTCGGAGACCGCGTTGGTGATCTCCTGGTCGGTCAGATTGTTATCCTGTCCGATCACCGGCAATGCCGACATGCCGAGAATATCGAAAAATCGATTGACGCGTACGGCGACGCTATGGGCCTACGCCCAATGCGCGTCTCCGTAAACCCATAGCGTCACCATCGGCGTTCACCCAGTCTCACCCTGGGATGTCGGCAAGTTCACCGAGCGTCGCGGGAGCTGGGTCGGCAATCCCCGCCTCACGCAGAGTCTGTTGCGTGAGTGCATGCAGCTCTGTGTTTGGATTCACCCCTGCATCCAGCAGGAAGCGAGCGAAATGCTTATACAGCGACCGTCCCAGCTCCCGCTCATCCGCCGAAAGCTCGGAGGGACAACCGGGACGGGCAAGAAAGATCGACAAGCGGCCGTCGGGTTCCATAAACCCCGTGAGCGACACTGCGGCATCCGGAAAGTCCATCGCAAAATGATAGCTTCGCTGCCCATCCACCACCGCCGGCACGATCCCGACATGGAAACCATCCCTGCCCCAAGCCGCACGCAGGAGAAAACCCCCGTGCGCCGCCAGGACCGCCGGATTCCCCAGGGCCGCAGTCATCTGTGCAAGAAGCTCCGCGGAAGGCTTCTCCCCATTCACAAGCACCCGGAGTTGTTCCGTCTCAGTGGCCATATCGCTCTCTCGTTCTCTGCGGGGCGCGCAAACACCTGTCCCCACTTGCCTTGCCCTGACAACCGCCATGCGGCAAACCAAAACACGTCTTGTCCGCCAGATGACCAACGACCGGAAGTAATGTAGACGTGCCCGTCAGTCAGCATCTGAATCCCGGTTGCGGTGCAGCATAGCGCGACAACTTCTCTTGTCATGCCTCTTCGGCGACCCATTGGGTGAGGTTGCGCTCTTTTTCGCCGAACTCGACTCCGACGAGGATTTTTTCGCGGGGATCGTCGCGGTAGGGTTCGGCGTAGTGTTGGTCGCGGATTTGCTGGAGCGCGTCCTCGGCGCTGCCGCGCAGCTTGAACTCGAAGATGAAGATGTGGTTGGCGGTTCCGACCACCGCGTCGACGCGTCCGACGTTGGTGCTGACCTCGGCTTCGATCATCGCGCCGACCAGTTTGAACACGGTGAAGAAGATGGTCTGGTAGTACTTTTCCTTTTGTTCGACGATGTCGTAAGGCACGTTGGCGAAGAAGGTCTTCATGTGTTCGAGCATGGCGTCCACATTGCCTGCCTGAAGTGCCCTTACCATGCTGGACAACGTGCTGTAGGATTGCTGCAGCTCAAGATTGGCGAAACTGCTCGACACCGCCATGCTCAGCGATTCCTCGATTTCGAAGTTCGGGAAGCCCAATCGGTAGGCGCGCTGACGGCCGATTTGCTCCGCTTCCTTGATGGTGAGGTAGCCGGTCTGATACAGCAGGGGCAGCGACTGCAGGTGGTCTGCTTCATATACCGAGAACGAGCTTTCCGGCGCGGTCAGGTCGCCCAGGTTGATCGGCTTGCGTTTGAGCAGGTCCAGCAGAAAGGTCGGCGTGCCGGTCTCGAACCAGTAGTTTTGGAATTCCAAATTGGTGAGGCATTTCATCAGCGACACCGGGTTGTAGACCTTTGCCGCGTTGTGGTGAAATTTGTACCCGTTGTACCAGACGCGCAGCTCATCCCGGGTCTCGTCGACCGTCATTTTCAGCGCTTCGGCCAGGCGTTCGATGTAGTCCGGGAAGTTGGCCTCAACCTCCT
>CAZSBQ010000062.1:0-18530 GCA_964604795.1 uncultured Victivallales bacterium
CAATGCCGCCGATCAGGATGCCGAGGACGGCCATAAGGATGGGCTCGATCATGCTCGACAAGGCTTCAAGCGTGTTGGCCACCTCGTCCTCGTAAAAATCGGCGACCTTTTCGAGCATGCCGTCGACATTGCCGGTTTTTTCTCCCGCTCCCACCATGTGTATGAACATGGGCGGAAAAACCTTGGTGGCGCGCAGCGCCTGGCCGATGCTCGAGCCGGCCTCGACATCCCGCTGGGCGGTCAGCAGAGCTTGGGTCAGATAGCGGTTCCCCGTGCCCTCGGAAACGATCTGGAAGACATCCAGGATGCCGACGCCGCTGCGGGTCAGCGAGGCGAACATGCGCGCCAGGCGGCCAATGACGATTTTGTAGATGAGTGGTCCGGCAATGGGCATCTGGAGCACGCTGCGGTCCCACAGGTAGCCGCCTTTTTCGGTGTTTTTGAAGTATTTGAAGGCATAGATGGCTGCGGCGACAACGCCGATGATGAGCAGGATATTCGCGCGCGACCAATCGCTGAGAGCCACCAGCTTTTGAGTGGGCATGGGCAGCTCGGCGCCGAAATCGTCATACATGGCGGCGAATTTTGGGACGATGAACAGGACCATGCCGGCAGTCAGAATCAGGGACAATCCCAGCACCATGACCGGATACGTCATGGCTGAAACGATACGGCGCCGAATTGCGGCGCTGGCCGCGATGTATTCGCCGAGCCGGGCTGTGACCTCGGCCAAGCCGCCGCTCATTTCGCCGGCCTGGATCATGCTGATGTAGAGATCGCCGAATACGCGGCGGTAGATTTTCAGGGCTTCGGCAAAGCTGTCGCCGCTTTCGATGTGGTCGCGCAGGTCGGCGATGATGTTGCGGAAGTCATCGCTCTCGGTCTGTTCGATGAGGGCGTCGAGGCTTTGGACCAGCGGGAGCCCCGCGTCGAGCATGGCGGCGAGCCGCTGCGTGAACGGCCCCACCTCGGTCTTGCGGATTTTTTTCAGCCCGCGGATGCGTTTGACCGGTTTGCGCCGCTTGGTGTCCGGCGACCGTGCGTCATCCTCTTGCTGTACGTTCATTCGAGCCATGAGTGGGTATTCACTCCCGGGGGTTGTTTGTTGTGCTTCGGAGAGCCGCGAAAGGGCTCATGCCGAGAAAATCTCATCATCCAATCGATGAAATGAAAGATATCCAGTATGACCAGTTTTTCAAAGCCACGCTCGCACATACGGCGAGTCAGCTGCATTTTCCGGTGCGTTCATGCGCTGGTCACTCTGAGGACTTCCTCGATGGTGGTGATGCCCTCGAGGACTCGTTGCCATCCGGAGTTGCGAAGATCGCGGAAGCCTTCTTCAAGCGCAGCGCGCCGGATGTCGTCGGCGTTGGTTGTGCGCAGGATGATGTCGCGGATGCTTGCCGTGATGGGCAGCACCTCCATGATGGAGGCCCGGCCTTTGTAGCCGGTGTTGTTGCATCGCGAGCATCCGCGTCCATGAAAGACTTCGCCTTTGTCGAACACGTCGTGCGGCAAATGGTTGGCTTCGATGTATTCCGGGGACATCTCGAAGGGTTCCTTGCAGTTGCTGCAGATGCGTCGGACCAGGCGCTGGGCCTGCGAAAGCCGCACTGAACTGGCGATCATGAACGGTTCCACGCCCATGTAGGCCAGGCGAGCGATGGCGCCGGGGGCGTCGTTGGTGTGCAGCGTGGTCATCACCAAGTGACCGGTCAGCGCGGCCTGAACCGCGATGTTGGCGGTCTCACTGTCGCGGGTTTCGCCGACCAGCACGATGTCCGGGTCCTGACGCAGGATGGAGCGCAGCGCTGCGGCAAACGTCAGACCGGTGGTTGTATTGATCTCCACCTGGTTGATTCCCTTCAGCTGATACTCGACCGGGTTTTCCACCGTAATGATGTTGACGTCCAGCCCGTTGAGTTCCTGCAGGGCGGAGTAGAGCGTGGTTGTTTTGCCGCTGCCGGTCGGACCGGTGACGAGGATGAGACCGTGGGGGGCGGTAATGGCGTCGCGCAGCTGTTTGAGTGAGACCGCATCCAGACCCAGACTGTCCAGGTCGCTGGACAGATTGCTCTTGTCCAGCAGTCGCAGCACGATTTTTTCGCCATGGACAGTGGGGAGCATGGAGACCCGCAAATCGATTTCTCGGCCTTGGGCCTTGATGCGGAAGCGTCCATCCTGGGGGATGCGGCGTTCGGCAATGTCGAGACTGGCCATGACCTTCAAGCGCGAGACAATGGCGGACTGCAGAGATTTCGGCGGGGCCGGCCCCTCCTGGAGGATACCGTCGACACGGTAGCGCAGGCGCATTTCCCGCTCGAACGGTTCGATGTGGATGTCGCTCGCATGCCGATGCATGGATTCGACCAGAATCATGTTGACAATCCGCACCACCGGCATGTCCTCGGCGCTTTCGAGCATCTGGTCGATGTCCAGGTCCTCCTCCTGGGCCGTTGTCAGCTCGACGCCGGCGGTGTCGTTGGCCCGGCGCAGAATGTTGTCCAATTCCTCCTCCGAGGTTCGGTCGGACTGCTGGAGTGACTCGGTCAGTTCGGACTCCAGCACGGCAACGGGAATGACCTGCATCTGCGTGAAAATGCCCACTTCCTCGACGGCCATGAGGTTGAGGGGATCGGCGACGGCGAGTGTGAGCGTGTTTTCGGTGCGGGCCACCGGCAGCATGCGGTTGCGCGCCAGCATGTCCCGCGGCAGTTCTTCGATCAGTTCCTCGCGCACGGCGTAGTTGGCCAGGCTCATTACGGGAATTCGGGCATGTTCTGCCAGGGCCAGCAGGATGTCCTCCTCCGTGGCCAGGCGTTTGTCCAGCAAATGCTTCTCCAATTCGGTTTCGGAGGAGAACGTTTCCTCCTGGATGGCCGTCATTTCCTGGTCGGAAAGCACATTTCTCCTGTGCAGCAGTGCCAACAGCGGAAAATTAGCCTGGGATGCTGGATTGTCGGGGATCATGGACGAAACCGGGCTTTGGGGGATGTTTTGCTATGTAACTCGTCTTTAAACTGCGCCAAAGTCCAGTATAGTTTCAACATTGGTTCATGCAAGTTAAAGACAGCCCAAGGACAACGGCTGTTTCAAACCAGGTAAACGTTATGAATGCTTCTTCTTCATCCCAGGACAATTCCGCCGGTTTCGGAGGTGACGACAGTTCCGTGTGGGGCGTGATTCAGAGTCTGGAGCATATCGTTGAGATGTTGCCGGAGGATGTCAGTGCGCTGGAGTCGCTTGCCGTTGCCTACGAGCAGGCCGGCGACGCGGCTCGCGCTCACCAGGCATTGTTGAAGCTGGCGGAATTGGCCATCCAAGGCGGCGATTTGGAGCGGGCCGAGGAGATTGCCGCGAATCAGCTGGCCAAGGGTTTCGATGATCCCGAGGTGTTTGACCTGAAAGATCGAATCGAAGCTGTCAAATCGGAGCAGCCGCAGCCGGCATCTGCGGCTGCGCCCCGGCAGGAAGAGTCGTTGGCGGCGGTGCAAACCGCCCCTTCTTCCCAGGGAACCATCGCTCCCGAAGCGGACCTGCATGCGGAATTGGATTTCGGCTGGTCGCTGCTCGAGGCCGAGCAGGTTAGCCAGGATCAGTACGAACATGCCGTGGACACCCTCACAGAAGCTCACATCAACAGCCATGGGCGCGGGCCGATTTCGTTCCTGCTTGAGCTGGCCTCCATGGAAGACGCCAATATCAGCCGCGTTCTGTCCTTCGTTTCAGCCGAGAATCGAGTGCCGTTTGTTGAACTGCGCCGCTGCCAAATTCCATCGGAGGCCACGGCGGATTTCACGCTCGACAAAATGCGTCGCTGGTGCGCGATTCCGTTTGGCGTGGTTGGCAGCGAACGCATGATCGCAGTGCTTAACCCCACCAATGAGCGTCTCGTCCAAGCGCTCTGCAACAATGTCGGGGGCCGGGCTCACATCTATCTGACCAGCCCCGATGATTTCCTTGACGCGTTGGACTCGTTGGCTGCTCAGAAGGGCAACGGTTGACGGAGTACGGCATTTTTCGGGTGGCGCGGCTTGCCGACCGCTCGTTACAAGCTACCTTTCGGCGTGATGAAAATATACTCTCCAGACAATTGGGCCCCCCCGGCCAATCCGGCAGCCGCCTTGGGCCGACGGATATTGGTTGGCATCCGGAATGCGGGGCGGTCCCTCCTTATCGTTGGCGAGGCGACTCTGTGGATGGTTCACCTGTTCCGACGCCGGCGCGAAGTCATCCGGCAATTGCACACTTGTGGGGTGAAGAGCTTTGGGGTCACGTCCACGGTGGCGCTCTTCACCGGCATGATTCTGTCCCTGCAGGCGGGATTGATCCTGCAGGACTACGGCCAGCAAGTGCAGGTGGGCACGCTCGTTTCCCAGACTATGTGTCGGGAAATGGGGCCGTTCATGACCGGGCTGATCATTGCGGCGAGCGTAGGGGCGGGCATTGCCGCAGAGCTGGCCACGATGACGGTTTCCGAGGAGGTTTCGGCTCTGCGTGTGATGTCGATCAATCCGGCGGATTTTCTGGTCATGCCTCGTCTGTTTGCCTTGTTGCTGATGACTCCGGTCCTGACGGTGTACACCAATCTGGTCGGTTCGCTGGGTGGGATGCTGGTGGCGGACACGCAGCTTGGCGTTTCTCCGTTGGCCTACTACCGCAACGCCATGTCCATGCTCGCCAACAAGGAAATCTATGTCGGGTTGGTCAAAGCCCTGATCTTTGGCGGGATCATAGCGGCGGTGGCCTGCTACAACGGCTTGTCCGCCCGCAACGGCGCCATCGGCGTCGGCCGGGCTACGCGCCGAACTGTGGTGCAGTGCTTTCTGCTGATCCTGATTACCGGTTATTTCATTACGCGGATGTTTTATTGATGTTGGAGCTTGACGACATCCACAAGGAGTTGAACGGGAAAGAGGTGCTCAAGGGCGTCAGCTTTCGAGTTCCCGCAGGAGAGACGCTGGTGATTGTCGGCGCCAGCGGCGCCGGCAAGAGCGTGATGCTGCAGCACATCGCCGGCCTGATGGCGCCGGACAGCGGAACCATCAGCATCGACGGGGTGGATTTGTGCACCGCGCACGGCCGGCAGTTGGAGGAGGTGCGCAATCGCTTCGGCATGCTGTTTCAGTCCGGCGCCCTGATCAACTGGATGAGTGTCCGCGACAACATTGCGTTGCCGCTCTATGAAAAGACATCGTTGTCGGACGAGGAAATCCGCCGCATCGTGGCGGAAAAGCTCGACTTGGTCGGTCTCCAGGGTGCCGAGGACAAAATGCCGGCGGAGATTTCCGGGGGCATGCGCAAGCGTGCCGGCTTGGCCCGCGCCATCGTGCGCGATCCGGCGCTGATCCTCTACGACGAACCCACAAGCGGGCTCGACCCGGTGATGTCGCGCACCATTGACCGGCTGATTTTGGCGCTGCAGCGAGACCTTGGCGTCACGGCGGTAGTGGTGACTCATGATTTGCTCAGTGCCTTCGCGGTCGGCAACAACGTGGCGATGCTTCACCGGGGCGAGCTTGTCGAGCTGTCGCCGCCCGAGCAGTTCCGCACCAGTCGGTGTCGCGTCGTTCGCGAGTTTGTCGAGGCCCAGTTCGGGGACGAGGAGAACAGCAGCAGCAAGACTAAACCACCTTCCATGCAGGGATCGAGTGATCATGAGTAGCGGACGCAGTCTGACAAGACAAGACATCACATTGGAATTTCTGGTTGGCGCTTTCTTCTTTGCCGCCCTTGTCATTCTGGGAGTGTTCACTATTCTGCTGAGCCGCGATCAGTTCCTGGGCAAGGAGCAGACGATCCGAGTGCGCTTTCCTGCGGTCGCCGGTCTTCGCGAGGGTGACGGCGTATTGGTGCACGGCGTCGAGGTCGGCACGGTGGACTCGCTCGAGCTGCTCAAGTCGGGCTCCCCCGGTCTGCCTTCAGGCGGCGTCGGAGTCGAACTGAGCTTGAAAGAGTCCATCCCCGTCTACAACGACCACACCATCGAGGTGCGCTACAGCTCCGTGCTGGGGGGGCGGCACCTGGTGATCGAACCCGGCACCGCCGCCACAGGGGAAGCGGATCTGGATGAGCTGACCGGCACCGCACCGGCGGACCTGATCAACGAGGCCACCCGCATGGTGCAAACCCTGCGGGAGGAACTGGAAACCCTGAAGGAGAATCTGCGCCAGGGCGAGCTCATCCCCAAGGCCGTGGCCCTGCTCGAGGATATGCAGGCCATCTCCGCGGACCTGCGGGCCGGAAAAGGAACCTTGGGCAAGCTGCTCGCCGAGGAAACACTGCATCAGCAACTTGCCGATGCGCTGAGCCGTGCCGGCGATGCCGGCGCCCAGGTCGAAAAAACCGCCGCCACGGCGGATGAGGTGTTGCTTTCCATCAGGGAGGGACGAGGCACGCTGGGAAAACTGCTGACAGACGATGAACTGTACGCGAACACACAGGAGGTCATAGCTGCGGTTCGGGATGGCCGGGGAACCCTGGGAAAACTCGTCATGGATGATTCTCTCCACGGCGATTTGCGCAAGATCGCCGAGGATATTTCCGGATTGGTGGGCCAGACCACCAATAAGGACTCCACTGCGGGCCGTTTTCTGGCCGACGACGGCGAGCTGTACAATGAACTGCTCGGCGCGGCCGAGGACATGCGCACAACCATGCGGCAAGCCCGAGACGGCGATGGAACCATCGGCCTGCTGCTCAGCGATCCCGATCTGTACAACGACCTTCTGCAAACGGTGAACTCGGCCAAGGCGGCCGTCCAGGATTTTCGTGAACAAGCGCCGGTGTCCACCTTTGGAAGTCTGATCTTCGGCGCGTTTTGATTTTTGATCGATCATGAGCATCAACAATCCTCAACTGCAATTGCTCCGCGGAACCGTTGTCCATGGGCAATTCAGAATCGAGCGCGAGCTGGGACGGGGCGCCATGGGGGTGGTCTATCTCGCCATCCAACTGAACCTTGATCGCCCCGTCGCCCTCAAGGTCTTCAGCATTGAGGACGCCGACGTTACAGACCCGGACAAGCTTTTCAACGAAGCCCGCGCGGCCGGTGCGCTTTCCCACCTCAATATTGTGCAGGTCTACAGCGCCGGCCGCGCCGACTCCGGCATCGGCTATTTCGCCATGGAGTACATCGCGGGCGAAACGTTGGGCGAAGCCATAAAACGGGAGAGACAAATCGATGTCCATACGGCTCTGAAGCTGGCCCACAATGTGGCCAATGCGCTGGAACATGGATGGCGGCGGCTGAGCCTGACCCATGGCGACATCAAGCCCGACAATGTCATGCTCACACAGGACGGTGTGGCGAAACTGGCGGATTTCGGGCTCGCGCGCGCCGCCATTTACGACAGCGACGATGACGATCTGCGCCTGACCCCCCTGTATGCTTCGCCCGAGATGATTACCGGCGAGTGGCGAAACGGGGATTGCCAAGCGGACATGTATTCATTCGGCGCGACGCTGTATCATATGCTCGCCGGCCAACCTCCTTTTCCCGGAAAGGATCCTCAGGATGTCATGCACCGACAGGTTCACGACCGCCCGGTTCCGCTGGCGGTCCGCAAGCCCGGCACCGCTGCGGCACTCTCCGAGTTCGTCGATAACCTGCTGGCCAAGAATCCGTCGGACCGCCCCGAGTCCTGGGCGGCGATTGCCCGGCAAATCACCAAGCTGCGTTCCTTGCTGCAGGAAAAACCGCCCCCCACCCACCCGCACCCGGGCTCCGAACCTCGACCGCATGCGAAATTTTCGCGCCAGGCCGGTCCGCGGCACCCGTCCGGAAAACGGCTCGGCCGCAGCGGTCATCGGAAAAGCGTGCCGTTGCTTCTCCCCGTTCTGCTCCTGTTGGTTGTCGCCGTGGCGTTCGTGATTTTGGTGGCGCAGCGCTTGAGTCGCAGCCAGGATCCGACTGCCGAACCCGCCAAAGTGGAGCGTCAGGGGACGGAGTCCGCAGCGCCAAAGGGGACCGAAGAGAAGCGCGCCGAAACGTCGGCGCAATCCGATAAGCCATCCCTTTTCGACAGCCGAAAAGGTGACTTGGATGCCGCACGCGCCCTTGCCGAGGAACGACAAATGGCGCCCCGTCCCGAGGAAAGAACCAAATCATTGCCCGAAGAATTGGAAAGGATGGAGCCGGAATCCGAACCGTCGCCCGCGGAAGTCGATTCGAACCGCGAAGAGGCGGACGACAACGATGTTGATCCCGAAATTCGCGAGCGTTTGGCAGCGGAGGCGTACTCCAACCTTATGGCCCGGATCGCCGGTTTGCAGTGGAAGCCCGGCACCTCCGTGCCCGTCTCTCTGCACGCCAAGATCAATCAATGGATGGAAACCTATGGCTCGGAGAGTTCCTACTCCGCCAAAGTGCGGTTTCTCAAGACTCGCGTGCTGCCCGCCGCCGAAGAGTTCATCCATCGCCTGGTGTTGCGGCACGAACACCTTAAAAACGCCTCGCTGCCCGGCGATGAATTCAGTGAGCTTGTCGTCTCAAAGGTCACCCGCGAGGGAGTGGAAATGGCGCGGGAGCTGCGGTTCGGACGGTCCTCAACCATGTACAAATGGTCGGCGCTGCGTCGGAACGTCGATGTGTTGATTCATCTGGGGCATATGGCGTTTGGCGACCCGGACTTGCCGCTCATCGAGCTGCGCCCCTTCCTGGCAACTCTCTTTCTGGCGGGAAGAGCCGACCAGATTGTCACGCGGTTGCGCCCCCTGCCCGACAATCAGGAGACCGCTCTTTGGAGCAGCCTGGCGGAGGACTGCGAGAGCTTGAAGATGGAAAAACGGGCGGCAACGCTCTGGCAGGCGGCCAAGGACGCTTCCGCTCAGGGGGCCCCGCGCGTAGCCCTGCGCGCCCTCAGGCAGCTTCGCACTCTTGACTCTCGTCTCACCGATACCCATGTCGAGGAAATCGAGCAGTTGGAGAAGCGCAGTTACCAGGCATCTCCGCAGTCATCGGTCGCCCGCAAAACCGAGGAAATTCTCAAGCGGGGGAACGAGCAGCCGATCGAGGTGTTGACCGAGGTCGCGGCGTTGTTCACGGATTACGGCGCGCTTGACTTTCCGGAAAAGCCGGATGCGATCGCCGCGCGGCGGCAAGCGCTGCAGACCATCACGGAAGACCCCCATCGCCAGGCGCTGCTGAACCAAAGCAACAGCAACCTCGGCCCCCGCGGGAAATATTGCCTGAACCGGTTGACAGAACTCAAAAGCAGGGACCGCAGGAATCCTCAGGGCTTGGACGATCTGCTCCGAGAGGGGTTCCGCGCCGGCGTTCTTTTGGATGTCGGCGACTGGATGGGCAGTGCGCAGATATTTCCGTACAGCCTCGTGGCCGACCATGCCAAAAACATCGTTCCTTCCGACCGTCTCCCCTTGGCGCACATCGCCGTTCGGCTGGCCAACCGCTACTCGCCGCGCGGACCGTCCGGCACCGTCGGCCTCAGCTTGTTTGATGATGTGGCGCAGGCCATGCAGGATGACGAGGATGCCGCCGTCGAAGCGATCAATCACGCCTTCGCGCTCGGCTTGGAGTGCGGAATGCACAGCTTTCACCATTGGAAGACCGGTCGCCGCCCCCCCGACATAGAACCGCGGGCGTACTGGAATGCAAACCGGCAGGAGCAGTTTCTGCTTCAAATCGCGTGGATGTTCATGCATGGCTACCAGCGCGAGGCGAAAAAGATGGCCCTTCCCATCATTCAATGGGCAAACACGGCCGAAGAGCTGCCCGGCGGCCCCTTTGTTTCAATGCTCCGCCGCTTGCACAGCAGCCTGACGGGCGAAACGCCGCTTGACTTGACCCGAATGCCCCAGGAAAACCAACCGCTGACCGCCCCCTTCTGGCGAGCGGCACTGAGCGAAATCCTCGCCCGCGATCCACAAACGATATGGGATCACGGCCTCCCGAAGGTGGAGCGGATGACGACCATCAGCGGCACCGGCCTGCTGCAGGCGTCGCTGTGGCCGGACTTGGCCGTGCTCAAACTCGCGCCGCTCATGGCGGACGGCGACATGGGCGCGGCGGCCGAAATGGCGGCGGTGTTCGAGGAAAGCCTGCCGCGGCAGGCATTGCCGTTTCGGACCGAACTGCGCTTCTATCGTGCCGGGATCGAGCTTTTCCGAGGACGACGCGCCGCCGCAAGCGACATGCTGCAAAAAATTGCCCGGTCGGGACTGGCGGCACCCGACGAACGGAAGCTCGCCGAATACTGGCACCGTCACTTTTCCGGCCGGGATGCCCGGTTTTCCCCCGCCGGCAAATCCCGGCGGGTGGTCTACTTTCATCTCTGGTTCAAGGCGGCCGACGAGCAGTCCGAGCAGACGCGGTCCGTGCGTGCCCGGGCCCTCAAGCTCATGGCCGAGCACGCTCCCACGCCCGCCCGCGTCGCCTTCTGCCGAAAACTGACAAGTCTGTTCAGCAACAACTGATGCGACATGACCTCAATCGCCATTACCGTCAACGAAGAAAACTGGCCTGTGGCACTCGATGCAGTGAGCGCCTGCGAATGCATCAGCGGCATTGTCGGTCCCATCAACCTGCTGATGAATTCCGCTCCTTTCCATACGGCGGTCTCAAGCCTCGGGATGGGCTTGCCCCATGCCCTTCGGCCCATGGGAGGAGACGCGGAGCGCTACTTGTTTGAAAGCGGCAGCAGCATGCGAAACCGCATCCTCGGTCATTGGGTGCGTGTGTTGTCGCCGCTCGGCGCCATGGGGGTGAGCAGTGTGGCCGCGGACCTGGGGCTCGACCGCATTCGCCAGGAGGATGCGGAATCCGCAATTGCCTTGCGCATCGAAACGCTGAAGCATATCTTGTCCTGTCTGGAAAGCCCGCTCACGCTGGCAGTGCGCGTCCGTTGTCCCCCGGACTATCCCGGCTCGCGTGCCTGGGAGCGCGCCGCGCGGATCGTGCATGGCGTCATGGACGCGGGCTGCCGTCTGCAACTGGACGTGTTTCCCGGCGAGATCGAACGCATCGAACAGTGGCAGCAGTTCGAGAGAGCCTTCCATCTCCACGCCGCCGTTCTAAATGTTCACACCGAGCCCGCCGCAGAGATGAACTTGGCCGACTCGGGAGCGCTCGACCTCTGCGCAGGTCTGCGCAGACGGGGATTTCGCGGGCTATGCGTTTTCACCCTGGTTGGCGCGCATCCGACCGCCGACGATTTCCGGAATTTGTGCCGCGACATCAAGGAATCGTAGACTCATCTTCTACAGGGGTATCCGGATTGTTGACTGTCCTTAGGATGAGTCGCGCTCGGAAAGGTCGACTTGTCGAACCATGAACACTGACACCCCACCCAGTGTCGGGACACTAGCCTCATAGGAGTTTTACGGTTCCCGTCTGCCGAAGATGGCCGAACCGACGCGCACGAGCGTGGCCCCCTCCTGGATGGCTTCGGTATAGTCGGCGGACATGCCCATGGACAGCTCGGGCAGGCGGCTGTTCAGAGACGTTTCGAGGCGGTCGCGGAGATCGCGCAGAGCGGCGAAGACGCGATGCAGCTCGGCGGACGCGGCGCCGAAGGGCGCCAGGGTCATCAGTCCGTCGCAGCGCACGTTGGACAGCTCGACGGCCTTTTCGACGACGGCTTCGGTTTGCTCCGGGGGGAGGCCGAACTTGCTGTCCTCTCCTGAAACGTTGACCTGAATGAGGACGGGAACGCGAATATCCATCTCGCCGGCGACGCGGTCGATGCGCTGCAGAAGGGACATGCGGTCCACAGAGTGAATGCAGTGGGCGCGCGTCAGGACGGAGCGCACCTTGTTGCGCTGGAGGTGTCCGATGAAGTGCCAGCGCGCCTCGGGGGGCAACACGTCGGCTTTGGCGCTCAGCTCCTGCTCGCGGTTTTCGCCGAACAGGCGCTGGCCGCCGTCAAAGGCCCGGCGCACGGTTTCGGCCTCCATGGTTTTGGATACGGCGATCAGGCGCACCTCGTCGGGACTGCGCCCGGCTCGTTCGCAGGCGTCGGCGATGGATGTGCGCACACGGCAAAGATTGTCGGCAATGGTGTTCACGGTCGGATGTCACCCTTTTCAGATTTTTAATGTCTGTCGCAACGCAACCGGCGGCGGAATTTTTGCTGATCCGGACTATTGTATGCCTGAATTCTGGTACACTACCATCGCAAGAGCATTTTTGCAGTGAACAAATCAGCCGAACAAGATCAGTCATTTTGGATGGAGCGCGGGGACAACCGACGCAAAACGCATTGGCGCAGGCGTCCCAGCCTGCGCGAACGCAGGCGCGAATGGCTCCTGCGCGAATGGTTCGGTGCGGACCGGGCGAGCGAGGAGATTGTCGAGCGACAACCGCCCGCGCATCTGATTGCCGAGGACATCGACCGGCTGATGGCGAAAACCGGCGGGGCGGAACGAGCGTTGCTGGAGCAGCTGCGTCGGGACTGGGCGGACATCGCCGGCGCGGACATCGCAAAATATACCGCGCCGTACTCACTCCAGAACCAGCGGCTTCTCGTCGAAGTCTCCCACCCCGCTTGGCTGTATGTGCTGGAGCGGGAGCACAAGCCCGTGCTGGTCGAGAGGATTCAGGCGGCCGCACCCGACCAGATTCGCGAGGTGCGCCTGATTCAAAAAGGGCGACGCAGGCCGGAAGGCACGAATGGAAACCGAGGCCGTCCCGGCGGGTCTAACTGATCCGGCGCCGCCCATGCGGCAAGTCGAAAAATACTGAATGACACGAACCCCGGATCGGTGCAGTTCCAAGAAGACGCACCGTTTTCGGAGCGTTGACCCGTCGACGATCCATCGGGCGCGCCAACGACCAAACACAGGTTTTGCATGAGAACAGCGTCACTGACTACTTCGTTTTTCACCCTCAAACATCGGGTTCCAAGGCGCCTGCCTGCGACGGTGTGCCTGCGGTTGTTTCTGGCTGCGGGCGCAATGGCCTGCGGCGTGTCGACCTCGGCATCCGCGGTGGAGAAGGCAGGGAGCTTCGAGCGTCTGGTCGCTCGGAGCGTGGCCGCGCGCCTGCCGAACATGCATTATTCCCACAAGGAGCTGGATGACGAGGTGTCCGAACAGTTCTTCGAGGAATACTTCAATTTGCTGGATCCGCAGCGCTCCATATTTTTGGCCGAGGATTTGGAGAGCTTCGGGCACCTGCGCGACCGGCTGGACAATCTGCTGCAGATGGGACGCGTTCACTTCGCCTACGAGGTCTACGAGCTGTATCTGAAGCGGGTCCGGGAACGTGGAGAGTATGTCGAAACCCTGCTCGACAACGGTGTTGATCTCACCAAGGAAGAGTATTATGTGCCCGATCGCTCCGAGGCCGATTGGGCCGCGAACAACCAGGAGCGCGAACGTCTGTTGCGCAAACAGGTCAAAAACCTCCTGCTGACCTATTCGCTGCTTGACAATACCGAAAACGAGGAAGAGGACAACGGCGAAAAACGTGAGGATGACGAGGCGGACGAAACGGACAAGGACAAGGACAAGGACACGGACAAGGACGCGGACGACGACGCGGACGACGACGCGAAGCCCGCCGCGCCGAAGAAAACGCCCGAAGAGCGCGTGATGGATTATTTCGACCGCCAGGAGACGCTGTTCGAGGACCGGGACTCCATCGAAGTTCTCGAGCTGTTCCTGCTCGCTCTGGCCCAAGTATACGATCCGCACTCCTCCTACATGGCTCCGGATACCGAAGAGGACTTCGACATTCACATGAAGCTCTCCCTGGAGGGCATCGGCGCCATGCTGACCACCGAGGACGGATATGTCAAAATTGCCGACATCATTCCCGGCGGTCCCGCACAGCAGGACGGACGACTCCAGCCCGGCGACCGAATCATCGAGGTCTCCCAGGAGGATGAGGACCCCGTCGACGTGATCAACATGCCCCTGCGCAAGGTTGTCGACCTCATCCGCGGTCCCAAGGGCACGGAAGTGGTCCTGACCGTCATCGAGGCGGAAAAGGGATTGGGCGCGGTGCCGGTGCAGATCGACATCGTGCGCGACGAAGTCAAACTCAAGGAGCAGGAGGCGAAAGCCGAGCTGCTGACCATGGACAAGTTCGGACACCCCGTGCAGAACGACGACGATGACGGCGAAAACCGTTCCCGATCCGACCGCATTCTGCTGGTTTCCCTGCCCTCGTTTTATCGCGACTTCGAGGGCGAGAAAAAGGGCGACAAGGACTACAAAAGCTCCACGCGCGATGTTCGGCGACTCATCGATAAGCACGCGGCCGAGGATGACCTGGACGGTGTGGTTCTGGACCTTCGCGGCAACGGCGGCGGCAGTCTGACCGAGGCGGTGGACTTGGCGGGTCTGTTCTTCACCAAGGGGCCGGTTGTGCAGGCCCGCTACTCGAACGGAAAGGTTCGCGTGCTGCGCGACAAGGATGGCGAAACCGCTTTCGCCGGTCCCCTGACTGTGCTGGTGGACCGTCGCAGCGCCTCCGCCTCCGAGATCGTCGCCGCCGTTCTCCAGGACATGGGGCGGGCGGTGATTGCCGGCACCGAAGCCACCCACGGCAAGGGCACCATCCAAACCTTGTACCACCTCGAACGCGAGTTCCAAAACCTGCCCGCGCCCTTCAACGAAAAACCGCCGGGCTCGCTCAAGATCACCGTCGGAAAGTTTTATCGCGTCAACGGCGACGCCACGCAGCTGCGGGGCGTCGAGCCCGACATTGTCTTTCCGGATTATTCCGACCACCTCGAGTTGGGCGAGCGCAGCCTGTCAAACCCCATGCCCTGGAGCCGCATCGATCCGGTGAAGTACAGCAAGGACGACAGCGTCCGCACGCATCTTTCCCGCCTGAGGCAACGCTCCGACGAGCGTCGCGAGGAAAGTGACGCCTACGCGGAACGGATGGAGAAAATCCGCTTCTTCGCCGAGCAGCGCGAGCGCGAGCGCGTCCCCCTGCAGCGCGAAGCGCGCGAGGAATATCACAAGCAGCAGGAGGAGTTCTCCGAACGCTTTGCGGATAAAACCTCCACGGAGACCGTCGAGCCGCCGGAGGACCAGGACTCCTCCGAGGACGAGGAAGCCCAGACTCTTTGGCGCGACGATGACTACGTGCTCACCGAGGGCTGTCGCATTCTCTCCGATCTGATCCGACTGCGTGCGGGCGAGGAACCTTGCGACATCGAGCGGCAGATTCCCGCCGAAGACCAGTTGGCTGAGAATGTTGTGTCCGAGGCCGATGCACCGAACGACGCCCGTCGAGATGCCGATGATTCGCCCGCGGATGATTGAAATCCCGCAGCGGCGCATCACAGTACACCACTGATTTTTTCCCCGGAGGGAGTCGGAAGGTGCCAATTTAACTGGATGCGTGATGGTAAGTTGGTATTTTCCGACTCCCTGAGTCGCGGATTCGGAATGAATCCCGACTGTTTCAGCGGTGTGCCCTTTCGGACTCCTGCCGGGGCCCCGACACAACCCAAACAGTTAACGAGCATATTCAGACATGGCCAAAAAGAAAGACAAGGACAAATCTGATTTCCAAACGGAGAAGAACCAGCCGAACGCGGCCGAGGACGCGGCTCCCGAGACGGACACGCAGGTGGAGAATCCCGCCGCCTCGGAGCTTGCTCCGGACGAGGAAATGGAGGGCATGCGCCGCGAGCTGCAGGAAGCCAACGACCGCTATGCACGCGCACGTGCCGAAATCGACAACTACCGCAAGCGCACCCAGCGGGAGTTTGCCGATATCCGCGCCGCCACAAAAGCAGGCACCATCGAGGAGTTTCTGACCGTCTTCGATCACTTTCAGATGGCCATGAACCATGCCGAAAACAGCGATGACGAAGCCACGCTGAAACAGGGCATGGACCTGATCCTCAAAGAATTCGAGCGGTCCTTTCAGAACCTCGGCGTGGAGCAGATTCCCGCCGAAGGCCAACCCTTCGATCCGGCCCTGCATCATGCCGTGGCCGAAGAGCCCAACGACGAGGTCCCCGCAGGCGCCGTGGTGCGCGAATGGAAGCCCGGATATCGACTCGGAGAACGGTTGATCCGGCCGGCGAGCGTGGTGGTCAGCAAAGGACCGGAAACGCACCAAGCCGTCGAGGACGACAACGACGACAGGCAAAACAGCGACGGAGACGACTGAAGCCGGGCAATAATATCCCTTGATGCTCCGCCTGAATGCGTTGCGCTGCAGCGTGTGCAAAAAGACGCGGGCAACCGCGCGTTGCTCTCGCGACAGTTTTTTGCATGACTCTGCGGCGCCAATCATTCCGGCGGGCAACGACGGGTTTTGCGCCGATTAAGGTCGGTTGCCGCCAGCCACCCTTTAGTACGCGACGACGCGACCAACGAACCGAAGACAGGACTTTCAGTTTTTATGGCTAAGGACTATTACGACATACTGGGCGTATCGCGGTCTGCAACGCAGGACGAGATCAAAAAGGCATACCGCAAACTCGCCGTCAAATACCATCCCGACAAAAACCCGGGCGACAAGGCGGCCGAGGACAAGTTCAAGGAGGTTTCCGAAGCCTACGAAGTACTCGGCGACGAAGACAAACGCAAACAGTACGACCAGTTCGGACACGACGCGTTCACCAACAAGCAGGGCGCCCCCGGCGGAGGACCGGCCGGAGATCCCTTCGACATCTTCAGCCAAGTCTTCGGCGGCAGCATGTTCGACGAGTTTTTCGGCGGCGGCGGCGGTGGTGGACGGCGAACACGCCAGCAGCGCGGCGCCGACCTGCGCTATGACATGGAGGTCAACTTCGAGGACGCCGTCTTCGGCGCCGACACCACTGTCCAGATTCCCCGCGCGGAAACTTGCTCGAGCTGCGGCGGCAGCGGCGCCGCGCCGGGAACCAGCACGAAAACCTGCCCCCACTGCCGGGGCGCAGGCCAGGTCACCATGTCCCAGGGCTTCTTCAGCGTGCGTCAGGCCTGTCCCTACTGCCGAGGACAGGGAGAGACCATCGAGTCGCCGTGCTCCACCTGCGGCGGCGAAGGGCGTGTGCAAAGCCGCAAACGCATCCAGATTCACATCCCCGCGGGCGTGGATACCGGCTCCCGGCTGCGCGTGCCCGGCGAGGGTGAAGCGGGCCCGAGGGGTGCCCCGGCGGGCGACCTCTACGTGGTCATTCACGTGAAGCCGCACGACTTGTTCCGGCGTGACGGCTCGGACGTGCACTGCGACATTCCCATTCCGTTCACAAAAGCCGCACTCGGCGGTATGGTCAAAGTTCCCACCCTCAGCGGTACCGCGGAAATCAAAGTCCCCCCCGGCACCCAGCACGGTACCGTCTTTCGCCTGCGCGGCAAAGGCGTCCCCTCGGTGCGCGGAAGCGGACGAGGCGACCAGCTCGTGCATGTCATCGTCGAAGTGCCGACCAAACTCAACGCCGACCAGCGCCAGAAACTCGAGGAATTCGAAACGGTCACCTCGGAGGATACCTATCCGCGGCTGAAGAAGTTCCTCAAAAAGGCCAAGCGCTTCTTCTCCGAGTAACCTGTTCCATCCGAGATTTTTTGCTGCAAGAGTTTCCATTGAACGATCCAGGCGCCATTCTTATCCTACTGGCCGAATACCCGGTATGGAGCGAAGCCTTTCTGCACCGGGAGATTCATTCCCTGTGCCGGCTTGATTCCCGGTTTCGGGCAGCCGCCCTGCGTGCCGGTCCGGAAGTGACGGCGCGCCCCGCGCCGACGGCACCCGCGAATTCGTGGGTGGACATCCTGACCCCGGCCGCACGGACACCAGGCGTGGGGGGCGCCCGTTTCCGCGTGCCGCGTCAGCTGGCCTCCGTGGCCACGCGGGTGCGCCAAAGCTCTGCGCTGCGTCCCCTGGTGCGCTACTGCGAGAAGCACGCCGTGCGTCACATCCACGCGGAATTCTGCGACCTGCCGGCGTACTTGGCGCGTGCCGCCGCAGCCCGCCTGCGGATTCCCTACAGCGTCGGCGCCCATGCACGCGACGTCTTCTGCTGCAAATACTCCCTGCCGAACCTGCTTCGCGGCGCCCGCTTCGTCACGGTCTGCAATTCCGCGGCGGAGCACGAGCTGCTGCGCCAGGTTGCCGTTCCGCCCGAACGCCTTCATCTCATCCATCACGGCCTGCCGCTGGCGGACTGGCCCTTTGCGCCCAGGCGGGTGAAACATGATCGCACGCGCTTCCTCTGGGCGGGGCGCATGGTGCCGAAAAAAGGACTCGATATTCTGCTTCACGCTCTTGCGCGTTGGACCGAGCAATCCAATTTCCAAAGTCGTTCCAACTGGCATCTGACCCTGGTCGGCGGGGGCAGCGAGAAACCGCGCCTGCAAGCATTGGTGAGAGACCTGGGGCTTGCCGACCACATCACCTGGCGTTCCCCTCTGCCTCCGGCCAAACTTCGGCAGGAATTCGCCGATGCCGATGCGCTGCTCCTGCCCGCCTGCGTCGCCTCCAACGGCGACCGCGACGGCATCCCGAACATCGCTTTGGAGGCAATGGCTGCGGGCCTCGCCGTCATTGCCACGCCGGCTGGCGGGCTCCCGGATGTCGCGCGCACCGACACTGCCTGGATTGCGAACTCCGCAAGCGT
>CAZSBQ010000063.1:0-13324 GCA_964604795.1 uncultured Victivallales bacterium
AGCGGCGCAACCATCAGCAGCCGCGCCGTCGCCGACGCCGTCCAATCCATCGCCCGCGCATTCCAACAAAACCGCACCAACCTCCCCTGACCTCCGCTCTCCTCAGCACGTACAGCCCCCCCCGTCGGCATTTGCATGAGACGGGCGATGGCTTCTGCCTCGTCGGTCTTGTCCACTCGTGGACATGGCTGCTGGTACCGTAGTACGCATAGCCGGAGACCCCGTACCGCCGGATGCCAACCCGGAGCCATTCCCGATAGGTGTCGCATTACTGAACTGAGCGCGAGCCCCTTCCCCCCCCATGTGCCCGTAAATTTCCAACTCTTGGGGGGTGGTTTACAACTTCTCGCGACACGGTATGGTACATGTCCGACATTTCTGTGTACAAGGCAACTGTATCAGTCGAATGAACCACGAAAGGGAATGCAATGGCCAACCAATATATCCTGCTGCCGAACCCGCGAAGCATCACCTATAAGAACAAGATGCACCCCCTTGAATCCGGGCGCTACATCCATTTGGCCGGCGATCCGGATGCGATTGGCTACGCTGGGCGCATTCTTCGCAATGCATTGTGTGCTCACGACTGCTGTTGGGAGTTGACAGCGGCACCGGGGACTGAACCGACAATGCTCGGGGCGGTTTTGGCGGTCGATCCAGGCATTGTGCCGCAGCCTGAGGGGTATCGCCTCATCATTGATTCCGAACAGATTCAGGTGATTGGGCATGATCCCGCCGGTGTGCTGTACGGGGTCAATGTTGTCCGTCAACTCCTTCGCCAACTGGCAGGCGGTGAGCTGCCCTGCCTGTTTGCCCATGACTGGCCGGACATGCCGGCGCGCGGCGTCATGCTGGACATCAGTCGCGACAAAGTGCCGGCTATGGACACGCTCTTCGATCTGGTCGACCTGCTGTCAGAGTGGCGCATCAACCAGCTGCAACTCTACACGGAGCACACATTCGCCTATCGGAATCACGCCGGAGTCTGGGAAAACGCGTCGCCGATGACCGGCGAGCAGATTCTCGAGCTTGACGCATACTGCCGCGAACGCGAGGTGGAACTGGTTCCGAATCAGAACTCATTTGGTCACTGGCATCGTTGGCTGGGGCTGCCGGAATATCAACATCTGGCTGAGGCTCCGGAAGGATTCGAGAACCCCTGGGGGGGAAAGATGGGCGCATTCAGCCTGTGCCCCGAGGAGCCGGGCAGCATCGAACTGCTTGCCGAACTGTTTGCCGAATTCCTTCCGCACTTCTCCAGCGGACTGTTCAACGTCGGCTGCGACGAAACCTGGGACTTGGGCAAGGGGCGCAGCAAAGAAGTCTGCGAAAGTCGCGGGGTGGGCCGGGTCTATTTGGAGTTCCTGCTGAAAATCCGCCAATTGACAAAATCCAATGGGCGCACCATGCAGTTTTGGGGCGACATTATCTTGAAGTATCCGGAGCTGATACCGGCCCTGCCAAAAGACCTGATTGCCCTCGAATGGGGATACGATGCCGAGCATCCGTTTGCGGAGGATACGCAGAAATTTGCCGAGGCCGAAGTGCCGTTCTACGTCTGCCCCGGCACGTCCAGCTGGAACAGCATCATTGGTCGGACCGACAATGCCGTGCGCAATCTGCGAAACGCGGCCGAGAACGGGCGCCGTAACGGGGCTGTCGGATTCCTGAACACTGACTGGGGCGACGGCGGTCACTGGCAACCGCTGCCGGTGTCGTATCCCGGATATGCCTATGGCGCCGCCCTCAGCTGGAACGCCGACGCCAACCGCGACGCGGATATTCAGGCGGCACTCAGTCTGCACGCGTTCCATGACAAGAACGGTGTGATGGGCAAGCTTGTCTGCGATCTCGGCAATGCATATCTCAAAACGGAATTGGACAGGGGCAACGCCAGCATCTTCCAGCCCGCTCTGCAAAATCCCGATTACAACCTGTTGAACGACGATGGCACGCCAGCCGTTTCGTCCGACGCCATGGCGGCGACCGAGGCGTATATCCACCAGGTGATGGGGGATCTCGACAAGGCCGATATGCAGTGTGCCGACGGCGACCTGGTCAAGCGCGAACTCACCTACGGTGCCGGACTGGCAAAGCACGCGGTCCATCTGATCCTGGCTCGCCTCGATACCGAGAACGGAACCATCGATGAGATTGACCCGAACACACGCAAGTCACTCGCCGCCGAACTTGAGGAACTTATGGACGAGCATCGGGCCGTGTGGCTTGCCCGTAACCGTGAGGGTGGACGGCAGGACAGTGTTGCACGCCTCAAGCCACTCCTTGATCGCTATCGCAAATGAAGCGCATCGAGCACGTCAGTCGTTTTGCAAAAACCCGGATTCGTCGCGTCGACGCAACACGATGCTGCTATGTTTTTGAATGACAAGGACAAACGGGGCGTTTTTTTTGGGGGGGAGCGGTGCCGTTATTTTGTCTGCGGACTGGTTGCGCCTGCGAGTGCAGGCGCTGCGGAGTGCGCAGGACGAAGGGCTCGAGCGGCGGTTGCTTATCTCTTGACGCTGAACCATGAGTTCTGTTTGCACTCCGCCGACCGGCCGTCTTATCCTGGCGCCGCAGTTTTTTTGCAACGACCTTGACGCAAGGCGGTTGGGCGGAATATAAGCGGGTATTTGGCGAATTCAGGGGAGGAAAAAGGTGTTGTGGCGGGTTGAGAGTTGCGATTCCATGATATATTGATGGGATGCAACAAAGGAGACACAACAGTTTTGAGTTATCGATGGGAGATTAACGAGCCACCGGAAAGCCAGGTCAATGAGTTGCGGGAGGCGGGGCACATCTCGCGGGTGGCAGCGCTTGCGCTGTGCCGGTTGGGGTTGACGCCTTCGCGTGTGGCGACGTATTTGCGCCCCATGCTGTCTCAGCTTTCAGACCCGTATCAGCTGCCGGGTGTGGAAACGGCGGCCGCGCGCCTGTGGGAGGCGATTCGCCGACAGGAGCGGATTCTGGTCTACGGCGATTACGATACCGACGGCATTACCGCGACCGTGCTGATGGCCGAGGTGCTGTCGGCGAACGGCGCGCACGTGGATTGCTATCTGCCGCACCGGATTGACGACGGCTACGGATTGACGGCGGAAGCGGTCGAGCGCGTCTGTTCCGCCGAGCAGTCGGTGATGCTGACTGTGGACTGCGGAATCACGTGCGCTGCGGCGGTGGCTGCGGCAAACGCGCGCGGCATGGACGTCATCGTCACGGATCATCACGAGCCTCACGAGGCGATTCCGGAGGCGCTTGCGGTGATCGATCCCAAGCTGCCGGGTGCGCCGCCGGTGGTGCAGAGCCTGGCCGGGGTCGGGGTCGCCTTCAAGGTCTGCCATGGTTTCATCAAGTACGGGCGCCAGCATGGGCTGGGCGGACAGGATACGGACTTGCGCCAGTTTTTGGATTTGGTGGCGCTGGGGACGGTGGCCGACATCGTCCCGCTGCTGGACGAAAACCGCTGTTTGGTCACGGCCGGTCTGGATGTTCTGTCACGGCAGATTCGTCCCGGCATTCGGGCATTGTGCGAGGTTACGAAGCTGCGGGAACAGGTTCGCACCACCGACATCACCTTTCGGATCGCTCCCCGGCTCAATGCCGCCGGTCGCTTGGGCAATCCGGACGAGGCCTTTCAGCTGCTGCATGCGCGTGGAACAACCGAGGCGTACCAACTGGCCACGGCCCTGGACGGGCGGAACCGCGAACGGCAGCAGGTTGAGGCCCGGGTATTGGCTGCGGCGGAGGAGCAAATCGCGGAGAAGTCGGACATGGACCAAGCCCGCACGGTGGTCGTCTGCGGCGAGGATTGGCACAAGGGCGTGATTGGAATCGTGGCGTCGCGACTGGTCCGCAAGTACAACCGTCCGAGCATCGTTCTGACTCGGGATCCGGATGGCGCGCTGTGCGGTTCGGGGCGCAGTCTGCACAATCTCAATCTGGTGACTCTTCTGGGCGCGTGCGAGGCGAATCTGCAGCGTTTCGGCGGTCATGCGATGGCGGCCGGGCTGGCGTTGGATCCGGTGAATTTGGCCTCATTTCAGCGCGAATTCGAGGAGGCCGTGAGGCGGGTGGTGGGGCATGCGCCGGTATCGCCGGCGTTGGATGTGTGCGGGCGCGTGAGGCTGGACGATCTGGAGGAGCGGGTGTTCCGGGAAATGGAGATGTTCGAGCCGTTCGGGCACAGCAACCCCGAGCCGCTGTTCTTTTGCTCGGGAGTCGTTCCCGACCGCGTTCTGCCTGCGGGCCGCATTCACTCGCGCGGGAGCATGACGGATGAATCCGGTCGGACCCTGAATTTCATTTATTTCGGCACGGCGCCGGATGCGTTGCCGCCGGGGCCGTGGGACGTTGTGTTCACGCCTCAGCTGAATCGGTACAACGGAAGTGTTCGGCCGCAGCTGAAGATACATGATCTGCGCCCCGGCACGCCGGACGCTGCAACTCTCTAACGGGCATCTGTTCAGAAAGGCATCTGAGGTGCCCCTACTGATTAAAAGCCGCCACAGAAGCCCGGCGGCAACAAAAAACCTTCCCAAAAAAGCAGGAGACGGGTCATGAAGATTCTTGAAAAATACTCGATGGGCATCGGCGACCGCTTTGGCATGGAGGGAGCGGCTCAGTTGGCGGCTCTGCAAAAGGCCCGCGAGGACGGCATCGACATCGCCCCCGTCTGGAACAAATCGCACCGCGAGCACACGATTGTGGGCAGTACGCCGAGCGCGGTTCGCGAGGAGGCGGATACTGCGGTTCGCCAGGGCGGATGGCCGGGCGGCTATTACGTCGACGCCGACCACATCAGTTTGGACAATGTCGATCTGTTTCTGGACGCCTGCGACTTTTTCACGCTCGATGTGGCCGAGTTCGCCGGGCAATCCGCAGTCCCCGAGGACATCGAAGCCTTTGTCAACGAGTACAGAGGACTGTCCGGAAACATCACTGTTCCCAGCCTCGAACATCCCCTTCGTTTGACCGAAGCCAAGGTGCGGCAAATTGCCGGCCAATATCTGCGCGCGGTTCAGGAGGCCGGACGCATCTATCGCCGAATCGAGGCGGCAAAGGAACGCGACACCTTCGTCACGGAAGTATCGATGGACGAAACCGAGCGCGCCCAAACACCCGAGGAACTGCTGGTCATCCTCGCGATGATCGCCCGCGAGGGGATCCCGGCGCAAACAATTGCGCCCAAATTCAGCGGGCGCTTCAACAAAGGCGTCGACTACGTCGGCAGAGTCGAGGACTTCACTCGGGAATTCGACGAGGATTTGGGCATCGTCGACTATGCGGTCAGTGAATTCTGCTTGCCGGATAACCTCAAGCTCAGCGTGCATTCCGGCAGCGACAAATTCAGCCTGTACGGGCCGATGGGCGACTGCTTGCGCAAGTTTGACGCCGGAGTGCATCTGAAAACCGCGGGAACCACATGGCTGGAAGAGATCATCGGGTTGGCCGCCGCGGGGGACGGCGGGCTCGAGGTGGCGCGACAGGTGTATTGCGAGGCGCTGGACCGATTCGAGGAAATGTGTGCGCCGTACGCCCCCGTGATCGACATTGATCCGGATAAGCTGCCAAGCGCGAAAACCGTTGCCGCCTGGACCGGTGCGGAATTCGCAGCCGCACTGCGGCACGATCCGGCATGTCCGACGTTCAATCCGCATTTTCGGCAGTTGCTGCATGTGGCCTACAAGATTGCCGCGGAGATGGGCGAGGCCTATCGGACGGCTGTGGCGGAGTGCCGGGACAGCGTCGCCGCCAACGTGACCGAGAACCTGTACGCTCGCCATATTCTTCGAATTTTCGGTTGACCCGGTTCGCAGAACCCTCCTGACCCGATGGTGAACGGAATTGCAATTTGATGGAAGGTGAAGGGGGGATGAGAGGATGCAGGCAATGCGAATTCTGGGCGCAGACGACCAGCAGAATGTTCGGCGCGTGGTGGAACGCATGCTCGAGCACGCGGGGCATCAAGTCAAGATGGTGGCGGACGGAGAGACGCTGCTGGACGAGCTTGCCCGCTCCGGCGCCGACCTGGTGCTGCTGGACGTCAAGATGGAGGGACTGTCCGGCATCCAGGTGTGCGACCGGATTCGCAAGGACCCGAGCTTGTTCTCGATCCCCATCCTGATGTTGTCCGCCGTGGAGGATGAAGCGGTGATCCTGGGGGCTCTTCAGTGCGGCGCTGATGATTACATCCTCAAGCCGTTCAGCCGGGCGGAACTGGCGGCCAAGGTGCTTTTCGCCTTTCAGCGCCGGAGGCAGGCGACGCGTCCGCGTTTGGAGTTGCAGGGGGGAACCCGGTTTGCCGGCCGGTTCGAGATTCGGCGGCAGTTGGGAGCGGGCGGGTTCAGCGTGGTTCTGCATGCCTATGATGCGCGTTTGCGCAAAGACGTCGCCCTGAAGGTGTTCGATGCGCCTGTCAATCAAGTGAGCGCGCCGGAGGGCGTGCAGGCCCTTTTGCGCGAAGCCTATGAGCTGTCGAAGCTGGATTGCTCCGGAATTGTCAAGTTTTACGATTTTGGCCAGGCGAATACGCTGTACTACTTGGTCATGGAGTATTTGGAGGGCAAGTCGCTGAAGGACCAGGTGGCGAGCGAGGGCCCCATGTCGGAGTTAGACGCTTGGATCCTGGTTCGCGAGCTGTGCCGGGTGATGGTGTATCTGGCCGAACGGGATATGATGCACGGCGACATCAAGCCCTCGAACATCATGATCGGTGTCGACGGCCGCATCAAATTGGTGGATTTCGGATTGGCGCGTTCATTCGCCGACGAAGGGGACTCGGAAGAGGAAGCGGTTCTGAGCCCAATGTACGCGGCGCCGGAAAGCTTCTATGAGGGCGGTGTGGTGGATGTGCGCAGCGATATCTACTCCCTGGGCGCCGCGGCATTCTACGCCGCAGCCGGCAAAGCTCCCTTCCCGCACGGCGAGGTGGACGCCATTTTGCGGACCAAAGCGTCGACAAGCGCGCCGCGCCTCCGCCATATTCGTTCGGAGCTTTCCGGTGATCTCGATGAGCTGATCGCCCAAATGCTCAGCCGCGATCCGCAGGACCGCCCGAGCTTGCAGGAGCTGAAGGCACGGGTCGAACAAGGCATTGTCGCACAGCAACGCAAAGAAAGAGGTCCCCGCTACTAGCCCCACCTCGGGCCGTCGAGGCGCCGGCTCCCGCCCAGTAGCGGGCGCGGCCTCCGCGCCCCGTGTCGGTCCCCCCGATGACGATGCGTTTGCCGGTGCAGGCGGCCTGCCTCGCCATTCGTTCGACGGCGGGGCTCGATGGAGTCTCGCCCTCTCAACGCGTCTGCGCGTGCCGCCCCACACCCCTATGTCCACAGAATTTGGTTGGATTGCTTACGTATTGCGGCCATCCTGGATGCGGAGAACTTCACAACAGGCAGGGATGCCCGTTGATACTAAAGCCATTGCGGACTCAACTGACCGGATCCAACCAAATTCTGTGGACATAGCCACACCCCCACCCACCAGTGACCAGTGATCTTATTCGGTTTTTTGGTGCCAATTCTTCCATTTATATGATATCCGCTGCAGGCAGGTTTGCCTGCAGCACTGCAAAACCCTGACGCCTGAACCCTGAAACCAACCCCCGTCTCATACGGGGTTTTCCACGTCGGACAGTCGGATGTCCGCCAAGGCGGGGCGAACGCGGTCCGCGCCGGCGGCGAGCAGCTCGTCCCGGTCGAAGCTGGTGGTCACCGCCAGGCAGCGCATGCCGGCGGCTTTGGCCGCTTGGACACCGCTGACGGCATCCTCGACTACGCTGCATGATTCCGGCAGGATGCCAAGCCGTCGGGACGCCTCCAAATAAATGTCCGGGGATGGTTTTTTGCGTTCGACGTCCTCGCCCGCGACCAGGGCGGCGAAACGCTCGGTGCCGACATCGATGGCCTCCAAGTTTGCCGTCACTTTGATCCGGTCGGCGCTGGATGCCAGGGCGATGAGCAGGCCCGCTTGATCGAGGGTGTCCAGCAGTTCATGCACGCCGGGAAAGGGGACCAGCCTGTCGGCCAGTATCTCCAGGTAGATGTCATAGACCCGGCGCTTCATGTCGTGCGTGTAGCGGAGCCCGTAGGCTTCGGCGACCCCGCCGATGTAGCGGTCCTCGCCCATGCCCACAAACGGCTCGAAATCCGTGGGCTGCGGTTCAATTCCATATTCGCGCAGTCCGCGGATGGCAGCCTCGTTGATGACCGATTCGGAGTCGGTCAACACTCCGTCCATGTCGAAAATCACAGCTTTCATGGTGTTCAATTCCCGGTAAATTCAGAGTTGGGCTCGCAGCGTTTTTTCAGCTTCTGTGGAATCTTGATATTGGTGGTGCGGTTGTGTCGTCAAACGGCGTATGGCCGCTTATATTACGTGTCCGTGTGTTGTTTATGCTTCACGTTCAAGCGCTGAATTCGTGAAAAAACCGATGGAGTTCCCTCACGGACTTTGCGGGGGACGGCGGCAGGTTTTATTGCGGATTCAGCGAAAGGAACAGTATGACCGAAGAGCCGGAAATTTCAACGTCGCAGACGGAGGAGTCCGGCGGCGGCCGATTCCGTCGTTGGCTGGTGCCGATGCTGCTGTGGGCCGGGACCGGGACGATTGTGGTGTTGGCGGTGGTGTTTTTTGTTCTGGTGATGCGGAAGTCGCCGCCGCCGCCACAGGCGGCGCCGAGCGAGCGCCGCAATGTGGAGGTGATCCGCATAAAGCCGCGGAACTACGAGGAACGGTTGACTTTGCCCGCGCGGGTTGAGGCGGACCGGTCGGTGGAGGTTAGCGCGGAGATTCAGGCCCGCTTGGTGGAATGGCTGGTCGATGAGGGGGAGCGGGTTGCCGAGGGGCAGGAGATTTTGCGGCTTGACGCAGACGACATGCGGGCGCAGCGGCGGGAGCTGCAGGCCGCACGCGATGCCGCCGAAGTCGAACGCCGGTTCGCCGAACGCGAACTCGAGCGAATCCGGGAACTGGCCGAAGACGGTATCGCCAGCGATTCGGACCTGGACCAGGCGGAAAACCGCTTCGAGCAGGCGGAGGTGGCTCTGCGGCGCGTCGACCGGCAATTGGACGTGCTCGATGTTTCGATTGACAAGGCGGTGGTGCGGGCGCCGTTCGCCGGCCGGCTGGATGCGCACTTGGTCGAGCCGGGCGCCGTGGTGGCCCCGGGCGCGCCGCTGGGGCGCATCTACGACCGGTCGCACTGCCGCGTGCAGGTCGATGTGCCGGACCGATACATCCCGTTTCTGGAGACGGACAATGATGCGGTGCGCGAGTATGTCCGCCTGGCCATGCCGGGTGGAAGGCAGGATGTCGAGGCGCATTTCACTGTGCCGGGGCTGCCCAAGCTGACCGGCGGAAAGCATCGCGGCGTGCGCGTGCCCGCTCAAGTGCGCCGCATCGCCCAGGCAGCCGACAAGGCGTCCAACACGTTTCGCGTGGAATTGCGTTTTGAGAATCCGGGCCGGGCGTTTCGCGAGGGCCTGCTCGGTCTGGCCGAGATTCGGTTTCTGGTCTATCCCGACGCCATTGTGGTTCCATTGCGCGCCATTCGTGTGACCGACGACGGCCCGCGCGCAGTGGTTGTGGAGGAGGAGGACGGCAAGGATTTGGCCGCAGTCCGCAACATTGAGCCGATTTCGATCCAGGCCGATCAAGTGCTGGTCCGCGACGGCCTGAAGGCGGAGGAGCGCCTGGTGGTTTCCGGTGGCAAGGGGGTTGTCCACGGCGAGGAGGTGCGCGTGCTGGTGTCCGACGGCAAGGTCCGAACGGACGAGGGCGAGGGCAGGGCGTACGACCTGCCCGAGGGGTACCAGCCCGAAGAGCAAAGCGACTCAGAGGCGCCGGAGGAAAGACCGTGAGTGTAACCTCCTTCGCCATACGCCACCATGTGGCTGTGCTTGTGCTCTGTGCAGGCATCCTGCTGATGGGCACGCTCAGCTACTTCGCTTTGCCGCGCGAAAGTTTTCCCGACGTGGAGTTCCCCTTTGTCATTGTCACCACGGTGCTGGATGGGGCGAACCCCAGCGACATCGAGGAGTCGGTGACCATCCCCCTGGAAACCGAGTTGGAGTCGCTGGAGGGGCTGAAGGAAATGCGCAGTTCGAGCATGGACAGCGTGTCGGTCGTCAGCCTGGAGTTTCAGCCGGAGGTGGAGACCGAAGTGGCACTGCGGCGCGTCCGCGACGCGGTCGACCAGGCCAAACCGGACATCTCGACCGAAGCCGAGGAGCCGCTGGTCGAGGAGTTCACCGTCGACTCCATGCCGGTACTGATCTATCACGTGCTCGGCACCGAGAACATCTCGGTGTCCGAACTGGATGAGCTGGCGGAGACTCTTGAGGATGATTTGCAGTCGGTCCGCGGCGTGCTGGACATCGACGTCTACGGCGGACGGGAGCGGGAGATCGTGATCGAGGTGGATCCGGAGCGGCTTCATTACTACGATTTGCCGCTGGGCCAGGTGGAATCCATTCTGCGCGGCAGCAATCGAAACGTCTCGGCCGGTGCGGCCATGAGCGAGCAGAACCGGGTCGTGGTGCGCGTGCCGGGCGAATTCGAGGATCCGGACGAGATCATGAACCTGCCGGTCGGCTTCACCGAGCGCGGCACGCCGATCTATGTGCGCAACGTGGCGGTGGCGCGTTACGGGTTCGATGAGGTGGAATCCCAGTCGCGCCTCTACGATCTGCGCGCCGAGGACGGCAATCGTTCCGCGGGTGCCTATCGCGAACCCCGCAAATCGGTCAGTCTGCAGATCAAGAAACGCTCCGGGTACAACGTGCTGCAGCTCTGCGAGGACGTGGCCAAGGTGGTGGAGCGTCAGCCGGAGCGGGCGGACGTCAAGATTGTCAAGGGCTATGACCAGTCTGAAATGGTCGACCTGATGGTGTCGGACCTGGAGAACGGCATCGGCACGTCGCTCATCCTGGTTTTGGTGGTCATTTTCATCGGTTTGGGTGGGCGCAACGCGCTGCTGGTCGCTTCGGCCATTCCGTTTTCCATGCTGATGTCCATGCTGATTCTGCGGCTGACGGACCAGACGCTGAACACCATGGTGTTGTTTTCGCTGATTCTTGCGCTCGGCATGCTCGTGGACAACGCGATCGTCATCATCGAGAACATTTATCGTCATCACTCCCTGGGAACGCCCCGGTGGGAGGCGGCGCTGGTAGGCACTTCGGAGGTGGCCTGGCCGGTCATCACTTCGACTTCGACGACGGTGGGGGCCTTTCTGCCGCTGATGTTCTGGCCGGGTCTGGTGGGCAAGTTCATGGCGTATCTGCCGCGCACCGTGATCGTGGTTCTGCTCTGTTCGCTGTTTGTGGCCCTGGTGATCAATCCGGCGCTGGCGGCGATGTTCATGCGCCTCAAGCCCGGCGCGGAAACCGCGGTGGACCCCGAGAGCCAGGCCCCCACCTACTGGTTGGTGCGCCAGTACCGCAAAGTGTTGGATTTTTTGCTGAACCACTGCTTCTGGACCCTGGCGACCGCCTTCGCCATGCTGGCCTTCGTGGCCGCCTCCTACATGATGTTCGGCGCCGGAACCGAGTTCTTCCCCCGCGTCGATCCCGACCAGGTCAGCTGCAGCGTCGATCCGCCCGAGGGAGTCTCCATCAACGAATCCGACCGCTTGTCCCGAATGGTCGAGGAACGCATGCTCGGCGCCCCCGGCAGCGGATACGACACACCCGTGCAGAATGTCGAGTTCGCCAATGTTACCGTCACCCTGGCAGGACTCGACTCATCCTCGGGCTTTGGCGAGCAGTCAACAGGCCCCATCAGCATGCAGGTTGATTTCGTCGACCGCGAATACCGAAGCCAGCCGACTCCGCAAACCCTCGAGGAGATGCGCAAACGCCTCGAAGGGCTTGACGCCGACGGCAACCGCGTCACGTTTCCGCTCTACGGCGCTGAATTCGAGGTGGTGCGCCCCCAGGAGGGGCCGCCGACCGGCGCACCGGTTTCCATCACGATCTTCGGCGAAAACCTCGGGCGGATGACCGAGGTGATCGAGGACATGAAGGACATTATCGACGGCACGCCAGGAACGGTCAAACCCACCGACAATGCGTCCAACGCTCAACCCACCCTGGAATGGAAAATCGACGCCGCCCGCGCCGCCACCGTCGGCCTCGATGAGCGCACGATCAGCTCGTTCATCCAGATTGCCGTCGGCGGATTGCCGACCGGAACGTTCGGACACGGCGACGATGAGCAGGACATCATGCTGCGCATGCCCGAACCCTATCGATTGAACAGCGACCGCCTGCGCAATCTGACCATCCCCAACGCCTCGGGAAAGTCCATACCCCTGACGTCGGTGGCCAACGCCACCCTGGTGCCGGGGCCGGTGACCATTCACCGACTCGATGCGCGCCGCATGGTCGAGGCCACCTCCGACGTGCAGACCGGCATTCGCAATGATTCCGACATCCGCGACGAATTCCAACACCGCGCGCAGCAATATGACTTTCCCCCCGGCATAGGGTACGAGTTCGGCGGCGCGGCCGAGGAGCAGGAGAAGGCCAAGGCGTTTTTGGGCAACGCCTTTCTGGTCGCGCTTTTCGTCATCACCGGGGTCATGGTCCTGCAGTTCAACTCTATGGTCTGCACCGGCATCGTGATGGCTTCGGTGATTCTTTCGGTGATGGGTGTGTTCTTCGGCTTGCTGGTCACCGGCATGCCGTTCGGGATCATCATGACCGGCATCGGCGTCATCTCCCTGGCCGGCGTGGTGGTCAACAACGCGATTGTGCTGCTCGACGCCATCCGCAACCAGGAGGCGCGAGGGGCGAGCGTCCGCGAGGCTGTGGTGACCGCCAGCATGATCCGCTTTCGCCCCGTTCTACTCACGGCCATAACCACCATCCTGGGCCTTCTGCCCATGGCGCTCAAGCTGAACTGGGACTTCACTGCCATGACCTATCAGTACAACACCAGCTCGTCACAGTGGTGGCAGTCCATGGCCGTGGCCGTGATCTTCGGGCTGCTGATAGCCACAGTGCTGACCCTGGGCGTGGTCCCCACTCTGTACCTGAGCTACGAGCGGATTCGACTGGCGGTTGACCGCCTGCTCGGACGGGCGTCGGAAAGCCCGCTGCAAACCCTCCGTTGAGGCTGCCGGCAAACGGGCGCGGGGGCCGTGCCCGGTACTGGGTACGGGCCGGCGCCCCGACGGCCTGCGGGTGACTGGGCGCGGAGGCCGCGCCCGGTACTGGGTACGGGCCGGCGCCCCGACGGCCCGAGGGTGACTGGGCGCGGAGGCCGCGCCCGGTACTGGGTACGGGACGGCGCCCCGACGGCCCGAGGGTGACTGGGCGCGGAG
>CAZSBQ010000063.1:13424-18381 GCA_964604795.1 uncultured Victivallales bacterium
GGGTGACTGGGCGCGGAGGCCGCGCCCGGTACTGGGTACGGGCCGGCGCCCCGACGGCCCGAGGGTGACTGGGTGCGGAGGCCGCGCCCGGTACTGGGTACGGGCCGGCGCCCCGACGGCCCGCGGGTGACTGGGCGCGGAGACCGCGCCCGGTACGGGCGTTGAATCGGTCCTCACTTGTCCGCGGAATTCGGGTTGCCGTTCGACGTGATGGGCACGCCCCAGCTTTGCAGGTGCTCGCGGACGAATTCGACGATGCTCTGGTGAGCATCGCGCGAGTTTTGCCGGTCGACCGCAATGGGGGCGCCGAAGGCGAAATGGATATTTCTGGCGGGGCGGATGGGACCGAAGTCCTTGATGAAGCGCCCGGTGGACCAAAAGTCGGTTTTCAGCGCCAGCGGGATGGCGGGCACGCAGGCGCGGGCGGCCAGCTTGACTCCGAGGCTGTTGAATGATTCAGCGTCGAAATCGGCGCGCCGCGTCGTTTGCGGAAAGACGGTGACCGACCTCCCCTCCTGCAGGCGCCGGGTTCCGCCTTGGAGCACTTCCTTGAGATCGGCGCGGGGATCGTCGCGGGTGACGGTGACCGGATCCAGCGTCTTTAGAATTTTGCCCAGCAGGGGGAAATCCATGAGTTCGCGCTTCAGAACGAACGTCAGCGGCGTGAACGGCAGCAGTATGCCGGGCAGGGTGAATGTCTCCAGGGTGCTCATGTGGTTGCCGATGAAGACCACCGGTCCTTGGGCGCACTGTTTCCGGACATGGTCCAGGCCTGTGACATGGACTTCGGCGCCGCAGCGCTCGGCCGCCCGAAGCAGGTCTTTGGAGCGCTTGACGAACAAGCTGTCAGACAATCCCTCGTTCGAGGTGGCGTGGGCGGCAGCTATGCGCATGGAGCGCGCGACCACCGTGTAGAAGTAGACGGTGGCGCCGGGGAACCACTGCGGGTAGCCCCGCCGACCGCGCCGCACGCGGTCCGGGTCGGAATGATATTCGGGGGGGTGCAGCAGGTCGATGGATGCGGTCGCCCTGGCGGAAACGGAGTCGGATGTCGGCTTGTGGTCTGTCATACGCGAACTATAGTACCAAGCTGGCAGCTGCCAAGGCGTGAACTGCGAGGCGAAAGCGGAATGGTTCCGCCGCTTTGCCGTTCGACACGTTGTCATCGTTTTCCGGCGAGGAGGCCGACAATGAACGAAAAATATCTTCAGCAGGTTTTGGCGACGATCCCGGATCGCCGGGTTTTGATCAATGCGGTCTGCCGCCGCATCACTCAGTTGTCCAGCGGCGCCCGGCCACTGGTTCCCACTCTTCCCGATGATGAGCGCAACTGGATGGACCTCGCTCTGCAGGAGTTTGCCGAGGGGAAAATCCGCGTGAAGTATGACGGGGGCGAAAGCGAGCAGCGCGAGCGCTCGCAGGCTGAGAAAATGGCAAGTTGATCAGATCAGGGCGCCAGGTTTTCCAGCCCTTCCAGCAGTCCCTTGGCGGCATCGGCGGCTGCCGAGCCCGCGCTTCCCGCCTCTTGGCTCACCTCGGAGACAACGTGCCCGGCGGCGCCCAGAACCGTCCGGAGAATGCGGGCCAAAACAACGGGCAGTGAGGCGGCCTGCTCCTCGTCCTTCGCGGTATCGATGTCGGTGATGGTTGTCTCGGGCATGGAAGCGGTTACGCCTCGCCCACCCAGTAGGGTTGCCCCCACCCGGACCTTCCCCCTGCGGATATGCAGGGCATCGATTTTGACCGTTTTCCTTTCTCCTCGGGCGTCGCTTTCCTGCGCGGCGGCGTAGCGCTCGATGTTCTCCTGAATATCTCGGATATTGCTGGTGCGTGCGCTCTTCATTTCGTAGCTGACAAACGGCTGTTCGATGTCCACGGAGCGCACGAGGATGGTGTCGGACAGCAGGGATTTGGGCTGAACGCGAACCGTGAGGGTTTTGATTTCAAAGGCCGTTTCGGATTTGTACCCCGGGGGGTTGCCGATGCGGATGTCCTGGATTTGGATGTACCCCCGGAACGCGTTGAGGTCCAGTCCCCCTATGGTGACCGATGTGCCCGTGGCTTCCTGCGCAAGCTCGGCAATCTTGGTTTTCACGAGGCCGGCGGCCAGATAGTGGCCCCCGACACCCAGGAGGATCAAGACGATGAGGAGAGGGGCAACTATCTTGATGAGCAATTTCATGAGTTTTGTTCCAGGTTGTGTCAGGCGGGCAGTTCGACGATTGTGTTGGCGGACTGTTGCTGCTCCCACTCATCGAAAATGCGTCCCAAGTCCTCGTAGCAATTCTGAAAGGCGTCGACGGCGGCGGGATCGAACTGCTTGCCGCGGTTTCGACGGATTTCATCGACGGCCTCCTGCTCGGGGAGTGCTTTTCGGTAGACGCGGTTGGTGCGCATGGCATCATAGGCGTCGATCACTGCGAACAGCCGTGCCCCCGGGCAGATTTCCTTGCCTTTCAACCCGCGCGGGTATCCGTTGCCGTCAAAGGCTTCCTGATGGGAGTAGACGATTTCGGCGGCGTTTTCCAGGTATCCGCTGCCGGAAAGCACCCGGTAGCCAATTTCAGCGTGCTGCTGCATGATTGCGGTCTCGTCGGGATCAAGGGGGCCTGCTTTGAGCAGGATGCGGTCGGGGATGCCGATCTTGCCGATGTCGTGGAGGAGGGCGCCGTAGGCGATGTCCTTCATGGCGCCGTCGGGCAACCTCATTTCCCGGGCCAGTCGGATGGCCAGGGCGCGGACGCGTTTGCTGTGGTCGCCGGTATCCCGCTCGCGCGCGTCCAGAAGACCGACGAGTGCTTCCAGGGTGAAGCTGTAGGACTCCTCCACCTCGCGGAGCGCCTCCCTAGCTCGTGCGCTTTTCTGCCGGACCATCTCGGAAAGATGCTGCTGAAATTGGTGGTTTTCCAGCAGTGCGCGTCGATAGTCCATGGCGCGACGGATGGTCAGCAGCACCTGCTCGTACACGCAGGGCTTCGGAATGAAGTCGTAGGCGCCGGTGCGCAGGCTCTCGATGGCGTTGTCGGCCGTGGCGTATCCGGAAATCATGATGCAGATGGCCGACTCATCCACGCAGCGGATTTTCTTGAGCAGCTCCAGTCCCGACATGCCGGGCAATTGAATGTCCACCAGGATCAGGTCGTACACGCCGGGATTGCTTTCCACCTCTTCCAGTGCCTCCTCGCCGCGGCCAAAGCCGCGCACCTCGTAGTTCTCCCGTTTGAGCGTCAGCGACAGGATGTCGCGAATCTCTTCTTCGTCATCCACAATCAGGATGCGCCCCTGCATGAGCGGCTGCTGCGCGGCGGCGGTTTTGATCCCGCTTGCCTTTTCCTGGACGGCGCTGTCGTCGGGACCGGGCGACCATACGCGCACACAGTTTCGTCCGGCGTGCTTGGCCTGATACATGGCTTGGTCGGCTTCCTGCAGAACCTCTTGCGCCGTGCCGGTCTTCAGCTTGCCCTTGGTCGCGATGGAGACGCCGATGGAGATGGTCAGGTGAAGTTCGTAGTCGTCCTTGCAGAAGACATGCTGCTGAACCTTTTGCAGCAGCCGCTTGGCGTAGGTGAGCCCGTCCGCGCGGTCGGCACTGGTCAGCAGCACGACAAATTCCTCGCCGCCGTAGCGACCGCAAATGTCCGATGCGCGCCCCACTTCCCTCAGCAGGTCGCCGAATTCAACAAGGACGCGGTCGCCCACCAGGTGCCCATAGGTGTCGTTGATCATTTTGAAGTGATCCAGGTCCGCAATCACGATGGCCAGCGGGCGCCCGTACCGTTCGCTCCAGGACCATACATCCTGCACTTCCGCCTCGAGGTGGAGCCGATTGTACAGTCCCGTCATCGGATCGTGGATGGCCAGGCTGCGCATTCGGCTGAGAGCGGCGAACACGGTGGACAAGTGGTTGGCCACGTGATAGATGAACGAGACTTCGGAGGCTTCGTACTCGGTGGGGTTTGGAGATGCGAGTATCAGGAACCCCTTGACTTCGCCTCCGGTCATGATGGGGACACAGAAGGTGACTGCCGGCGTGTCGCTGCCGTAGTCCACCAGTTCCTTGCCCTTCAGCTCGACCCGCAGGCCGGTGGGAACAGAGTGACCGGTCAGAGCCGCATAGCGGTTGCGGAAGAACTCGTCCAGGCGGTCGATAAAGGCCTTGCTGACCTCATCGCGGATATTGAAGATGGCGGCGTTCTGGTCGTCTTCGCAGGCGAACACTCCGACAACCGCGAAATCCAGCGATTGGCTCAGCTCAATGGACAGACTCCGCAGCGCCTCCATAAGCGTGTCCGCCTGCAGCGCAGGCTCGGTGATCAGGCGCAGAATCTGCAGTTGCTGCTGCATTTTCGACAGCGTCACGGTCTGCTGCCGGGAGACATCGGTTTGCTTCTGACGAAACTCGTCGCGGACATTGTCGATCAGCGTGGAGCGTTCAAACGGTTTTTCGAGGATGCGCGTGATGCCCAAGTCGTGAATTTTGCGGAAGGCCTCCGGGCTGCCGTAGCCGGTGATGACCACCACGCCGAGCCACGGCCAGATTTTGAGCGCCTCCTGCAAAAACGTCGGACCGTCCATGTTCGGCATGCAGAGGTCGACCACCAGCACATCGAAGTAGCGGTCGATCAGCGCCTGAAGCCCCTCCCTGCCGTCTGAAACGGCTTCCACGGATGCTCCACAGTGTTTGAGCGAGCGGGACACCAGGCTGCGAATCGAAAATTCGTCGTCCAAAACCAATACGCGAACATTGGTGAGGTCGTCCCTGGCGGGGGCGTCGGGCGAGTTGGAAGGCGGGCGTTGGGAAGTATTGTTATCCATACTTGGTACTATACGGGTTCAATTTCAGTCTGGCAACAAAGAGCAGCAAAATTCCAGGGCAATTCCTTTCTGAGGGAGGGGACGCGTCCCCCCCCACGGGCCGTCGAGGCGCCGGCCCCTACCAAGTAGAGGGCGCGGCCTC
>CAZSBQ010000064.1:0-18309 GCA_964604795.1 uncultured Victivallales bacterium
ACTACCGCATGGAGAACATCAAGGCCGACACCGAAATGCGCAACACCATCACCGGTCCCGAGGAAGAGGAATAGAACCGCGTGGAAAACATCGGTGACATCATTGGTCTGCTGGTTATCGTTGGCGTTGTCGCTCTGAAAGCGATCGGCAACGTCATCGCCAACCAGCAGCAGCGCGAGCGTAAAGCCGGCTCAAGTGCCGAGGAAAGCAATGCGGACACAGGCGGCGGCGGTTTCTCCTGGGAGGACTGGGGGTGGGAACCGGAGGCCGCCACAAGTGCCGAGCCCGCGCCGAAATGGGAAAAGCCGCCGGCAGCGAAGGCGAAGGCGTCGCCCGCTTCCGCATCGGCCAAGTACGCGCCTCCAGCCCAAAAAACCGCTTCGGCGTATCAAAAGCTGGAAGCGGGCGAGGGCTACAGCTGGGACGCGCCCAAGGAACCGGAGGTTCCCACCCAGCCCGATGCCCATCAGCAACCGTATCAGGCCTGGGGAGGCAGCCAAGCGCAAAAAAACGCCGACGGCGTGAGCGCAACCGACGTTTCCACCACCTCCATTGCCGACGAGAGCTTTCAGTATGCCTTTCCCGAGGCCATGCGAAAGGTTCGGAAGCTAAAGAGGGGAACCCGTGCGCCCATCGTCCTCAAAGTCAATGGACGCAAAGACATGATGCGCGCCATCCTTCTGCGGGAAGTTCTCATGCATCCGCGCGCCTACGATCTCTAGCAGAAAACGGAACGCACGGACATGAATGTATTGGTTATCGGCAAGGGGGGAAGAGAACACGCCCTGGTTTGGAAGCTGGCTCAAAGTCCGTTGGTTGAAACGGTGTTCTGCGCGCCGGGGAATCCAGGCATGCACAGTGCTCGCTGTGTCGACATCAGTGGTTCGGAACCCTGTGCGAAGTTCGCAATCGAACACGATGTGGGACTGACCGTGGTGGGGCCGGAAGCACCGCTTTGCGAGGGAATCGTCGACCTTTTTCGTGCGCGGGGACTGAAGATTTTCGGACCGAACCACGCAGCTGCGCAGTTGGAGGGCAGCAAGCAGTTCGCGAAGCAGTTCATGATTCGGCACCGAATTCCCACGGCGGCGGCGGAAAGCTGTGACGATGCGTCGGCCGCCTGCGCCTGCATCGAGCGTTTCGGAGCGCCGGTGGTGGTCAAGGCCGACGGTTTGGCCGCCGGCAAAGGGGTGACGGTGGCGCAAACCGAAGAGGAGGCGAAGGCGGCTGTGCGCGAGGCAATGACCGGGGCGTTCGGAGAGGCGGGCCGGCGAGTTCTGATCGAGGAATGCCTGGTCGGCGAGGAAGCTTCCATCATCGCATTGGTCGACGGCAAAACCATTGTGCCGCTGGCATCCTCGCAGGATCACAAGCGCGCGGATGAGGGCGACACCGGGCCGAACACCGGAGGCATGGGGGCATACTCGCCGGCACCGGTGGTCGACACCGCCATGTGGCGACGGATTCAGACGGAGGTCCTCGACCGTTTCCTGGCTGGTTGCGAGGCTGATGGACTGGACTACCGGGGAGTGATTTATGCGGGGATCATGATCACGTCGGGCGGGCCCAAAGTGCTGGAGTTCAATGTCCGGTTCGGCGATCCGGAGACACAGGCCATTTTGCCCCGTCTGCGCAGCGATCTTGCCGCGGCCATGGTGGCGGTCGTCGAGGGCAGGCTGGGTGAGGTTGAGCTTGGGTGGCGCCCCGAAGCGGCCGCCTGCGTGGTGCTGGCGGCCGGCGGCTATCCCGGCGCATACGAGAAGGGGCGTCGGATTCGGGGAATCGAGGATGCGGAAGCGACCGGCGCACTGATTTTTCATGCGGGAACCGCAGTGGGCGGTGGCGGGAACATTGTTACGGCCGGCGGCCGGGTGCTGGGGGTTTCCGCCCTGGGAGACGACATCGCCGCTGCGGTTCGCAACGCCTATCGGGCTGTGGACTGCATATCCTGGCCGAACATGCAGTTCCGTCGCGACATCGCTCACCGCGCCATCGTGCGGGAGCGGGGCTGACTCCCAACCCTGAATCCCCTCCCGGAAGGTTGCAGACCATTCTCCGGAACTCAGTGGAGCAGAGCCTGCCTGGCCCCTGGGATAAAGTCAAATCAGAGTTGAGTGTGATAGTTCGACCATCTGCGGGATCTATGTCCACAGAATTTGGTTGGATTGCTTACGTACTGCGGCCACCTGCCTGTCGCGATGCGACCTGTCTGCGTCGCATCGCGACAGGCAGGCGCAGACAGGTCCTGGGGGCAGAGAACTTCACAACAGGCAGGGATGCCCGTTGATACTAAAGCCTTTGCGAACTCAACTGACCGGAACCAACCAAATTCTGTGGACATAGTGCGGGATCGAGGTCTGTCTTGATGTCGACGGTCCACCCGCCGGGCGACAAAAAGAGAAGGGTTGCCCATTGCACTGAAAACGTCGACCGGCACCGCAATTGCGCTTGCGCATTCACTCCAACGACTGCGACATTTGCCGCCGAACAGTAGGGATAATGAAATGAGGAAAGGCATTCTGCTGGTTGCTTTTGGAACAATTTCTCAAAAATCCCGACTTGCATACGACAACATTGATGGCCTCGCGACTGAACGCTTCCACGACACGGAAATCCGCTGGGCCTACACCTCCTCCTTCATTCGCCGCAAACTGGCGAAACAGGGGAAGAGCTATGACTCGCCGTTGATCGCCCTCGACCGAATGCGCGAGGACGGATTCACCCACGTGGCCGTTCAATCACTCCATATCGATGCCGGTACGGAATTCCATGACTTGGCGAAAACGGCGAGGACGTACAAATCAGGTCCGAACGCGTTCGACGCCATCGCTTTGGGCAAGCCGCTCCTGGACCGGCACGACGACATGGCACAGGTTGTCGAGGCAACGCTGAGACACCTTCCCGAACGGAAGCCGGGGGATGCCGTCATTCTTATGGGACACGGCAACCACCACGGCACAGGGAACTCTGCATTTCCTGCCGCAGCCACAGCGTTCATGGAGGCATATCCCCTGGCGTTTCTCGGCACAGTCGCGGGGCATCCAACTCTCGATGATGTGCTCGAACTCTGCCGCACCCATTCTCCCAAACGTGCGTTTCTGGTGCCGTTCATGAGCGTGGCCGGCGATCATGCGCGCAATGATTTGGCTGGAGACGACGGGGATTCCTGGAAATCGGCACTCGAAGAGCTCGGCATCGAGTGTGTGCCCGTACTGACAGGCCTGGGTGAATATGACGGCGTTGTTGACATCTGGCTGGACCACCTCCAAAACGCGTTGGACGCATTGGACTGAAGCCCCTGAAAGGTGTTTTTATGTCCACCGGCGTGACTTCGACAAATCAAAGCAAACCAAGCACTTCAGGCAGTCTCCGCCAAAAACGGCTTGCGAAAGTCAAAAACGGAGTCAATTTATCGATAGGAGCAAGGATTGCGATGCGACCGCTCCAAAGCCTTTCACCGATACCGACTGTTGAACGTGATGCATGAGCAAGATGTCAAAATATCGTCTTCGGAAGAGGACCAATGGCTGATCCGAACAACAGCAATGTGAAACGCCCCGTCTTTCCGGTTGGACTTCTTGCGTCGGGCCGTCCCTGCCTCGTGGTCGGCGGCGGCAGGATCGGCTTGCGTAAAGTGCGGCTGCTGTTGGATGCGCAAGCCCGAGTGACGGTCCTCAGTCTTGATCTCAAACCGGAATTGGCCGAACTGATCCGCGGCGGTCGGGTTGAACATCTCAACCGCCCGTTTGAGACGGACGACGTGGACGGTTTTTTTCTTGTTTTCGCCGCCACCTCGGATCGGTCCGTGAACGCGGGGGTGCTGCAGGCCTGTCGCGAGAAGAGAATCTACGCCTGCAGCAGCGATAAAACCTGGCCGCTGGGCGATTTCGTCACGCCCGCCACCGTTCGCAAAGACGGCATTACCGTGGCCGTGTCGACCGGCGGCAAATCATGCCGACTTTCAAAAATGATCAAAAATAGCTTCCAGCGACACCTGGAAATGATTGAAACCGCCGACCTGATCGTCCTGGGCACAAGCCACGACGACCTGCCCATCCAACAGCGCGAGACCTATCACCTGGCGGGAAGCAAACTGGAACAGGCGGGGCGAATGCTCATGCACGTGTGGGGCGTCCACGAATTCGCCGTTGTCAACACCTGCAATCGTGTCGAGCTGCATGCCGTTGCCTGCGCCACCGCCGACGTGGAACAGATTCTTCGACAGATCATGAACTTCGACCACTTGGGAACGGACGATTTCCACATAAAGCGCGGCAGCGAAGCGTTCGGGCACCTCAGTGTGCTGGGTGCCGGGCTGCTGTCGCAAACCCCGGGGGAAAAGCACATCGTGGCGCAACTCAAGGATTCCATGACCGCCGCGCTCGAAAACGGCTGGGCGGGCACGATGATGAGACAATGGTACGATTCGGCTCTGCACGTCAGCAAAGACATCCGCCGCGAGACCGAGGGGCTGCTGCAGAACCGGGGAATCGAGGAACTCTGCCTGCTCTATCTGGACCGGGAAGCCCCGGACTGGCACAGCAGAAACGTCATGGTGGTCGGCACCGGCGTCATCGGCACATCCATCTGCGGTCGTTTGACCGAAATGGGCATGGAAGTGCAATGGTGCTACCACCGCAACGAGCCGGTCCCCGCCGCCGACGTCGAGCACCTCATCCACCGCCACAGCCTGAATGAACTGCGCAACCACCTTTCGCAGACGGACGTTGTCATCTGCGCAACCGGCGGGCAGGGACATGTCGTCCACATGGACCATGCGCCCTTCTTCGACCCCGAAAAAGACACGCTTGTCATCGATTTGGCCATGCCGCGAAACGTGGATCCCGACCTAGGCGCGCTGGGCGACCATCTTAAGGTTCTGGACTTGGACGACCTGAAGCACTGGCACCGCAAGGAGGTCGCCGACCTGTCGCGCATTTTCGAAATCGGCAACAGCATCGTCGACAACCACAAAGGGATGTATGAAAAACTCATCCACAGTTTTCAAGGCGGGAACACGCTGCAGTGAACTCGCGCTGCTCCAGACACGGCAGGCGCTGGACAACTGCGAACGGCGCCTGCCGAACGTGCGTTTCGAGACAGTGACAGTGGACACCCCCGGTGACCGCGACCGGCGCAGCGACCTCCGCAACAGCCCGGCCGACTTTTTCTGCAAAGACTTGGATGACGCGCTTCTGACCGGCAAAATCGACTGCGCGCTGCACAGCGCCAAGGACTTGCCAGAACAAAAAAGGCCGCCTGGGATCGACCGCTTTTGGCTGCCCTGGGCGGAGGAACCCCGCGACGCAATTGTTCTGTCCAAAAACGCCACGAAACTCCCGAGCGGCAGAATCCGGATCGGAGTCAGCAGTGAGCGACGCGAAAACTACGGCCGCCGCCGGTTTCCCGAAGCCGAACTCGCCTCCATCCGGGGCAATGTCGGCGACCGTCTAGCCCAAGTCGATAACGGCGAATACGACATGCTGATCATGGCCGCCGCGGCGCTGCACCGACTGAACCTGGAAACGCGAATATTCGAGTGCATACCCCTCGCCGACCTGCGCGTGCCCGAGGGGCAAGGCGTGCTCGCCCTGACGTTCCGCCGCGGCGATTCACGCTTTCTCGCCCTGCGCAACCTGCTGATTCCTCCCGTCATACTTGCCGGAGCCGGCATCGGCGGTGCGGAAAACACAACCCTGGGTGTCGTCGAGACTTTGCGGCACTGCGATGTCTGCCTCCACGACTCGCTGCTGCCGGCCGAACTCCTGCGGGAACTGCCGGGGCATGCGGTCAAGATAACCGTCGGCAAGCGATGCGGCAGCCATTCCGCCTCGCAGAGCGAGATATGCCGGATGCTGATCGACTTCGCCCAAAAAGGACGGCGCGTGCTTCGCCTGAAAGGCGGGGACCCCACCGTTTTCGGGCGCTTGGCGGAGGAGGTGGATGCTCTGCAGGCCGAATCACTGCCGTTCCGCGTGCTGCCGGGGGTCGGTGCCATGTCTGTTGCCGCCGCATCGACCGGCATCCTGCCGTCGCGCCGCGAAACCGCCCGCGGCTTCAGCGTCATGACCCCCCGCAAAGCCGATTCCGGGGAGTTCGAACCGCTGCTGCCTGATGAGCGACTGCGCATTCCGCAGATTCTCTACATGGCGTCGAAAGTCATCCCGCAACTGGCCCGGCAGTATCTCGGGGAAGGCTTTGCGCCGGCCACCCCGGTGGCGCTGGTGTACAACGCCGGAAACGGGGACGAACAGAGCATCACCGGCACGCTTGAAACCATCGCCGAACGATGGCGCGACACCAGAGCGAAGAACGGCCCCGCGCTTGTCTTCATCGGCGACATCGCCGCTCCCGAGCGCCGCTTTCGGCCGAACGCGCCCCTCGACGGCAAGCGAATCCTCTATTGCGGCAGCCAAATCGGCGTGCGGAAGGCGAAGCAAACCACCCAGCGCCACGGCGGGAAATTCGCCGCCCTGCCGCTCATTGAAACAAGCAGGACCGGCGCCGCCGACTCCATCCTCAACGCCCTCCGTGATTTTGAGTGGCTGGTCGTTACATCCCCCTCCTGCGCCGACCTGTTTCTCTCCGCATGTGCCGAGGCCGATATCGACCTGCGGCACATTCCCGAGCTGGCTGTCTGCGGCCCAGGCACCGGCGCACGGTTCCGGGAAAAGGGACTGCTCCCGGCCGTTGAACCCGGTGACGAGTACGGCGCACCCGCGCTGATCACGGCACTTTCCGCCACCAACCTGCAGGGCAAACACGTCCTGCGTCTGCGCTCGGACAAAGCGGGCGAGACAGTGGCGCGCCAACTTCGGGACCGGGGGGCGGAGGTTGCCGACACCCTCTTCTACCGCAACACCCCCGTGCGGCACGACACAAAGCCGGAAGCTCACGCACTGATCTTCACCAGCACCTCCACGGTTCGCGCATTTGTCGACAACTTCGGACGCGCCGCGCTGAACGACACGCTCCTGTGCGCCATCGGTGAGCCGACCTACAATGTCTTGACCGGCGAACTTCAGCTGAAAAACGTGCTCAAATCCGTGGAAACCACGGTTCCCGGCTGCATCGACACGGTCGCCGGCCATTTCACCGCCCAAAAGATGTGCTCCACAGTCGAAGAACAGGAGGGTAGGCAAGCATGACAAATTCAATTCCCTATCCGAATGCTCGACTGCGCCGACTGCGCCGGTCAAAGACCCTGCGCGACATGCTGGCGAACCCCATGCCCGGCCCGGAAAAATTCGTCTACCCCATGTTCGTGACCGAGGGCATGGGAGTCAAGGAGGAAATCAGCGCCATGCCCGGCCAGCACCGCTGGAGCGTAGACCGCTTGCCCGAAGTGATCGACGTTCTGCAGGCACAGGGCATCAACAGCGTACTCCTGTTCGGAGTGCCGGGAGCCCACGCGAAGTCCGCGGACGCCGCTGCGGCCTATCATCCGGAAGGCAACGTTCCCCGCGCCATTCGCAGACTTCGCAGCAAATTTCCGCAGCTCCAGATCATGACCGACGTCTGCCTCTGCGCCTACACCGACGACGGACACTGCGAATTGCCTGCGAACTCCGCAGCCGAACGCAATGACCGCGCCCTGGACGCCCTCGCTAAAATAGCGGTCATCCACGCGCAGGCGGGCGCGGACACCCTCGCCCCCAGCGCCATGATGGACGGGCAGGTGGCCGCAATCCGCCGGGCGCTCGACGATGCGGAGTTCGCAGACCGCGCGATCATGAGTTACTCCACCAAGTTCGCCTCGTCCATGTACGGTCCCTTCCGCGATGCGGCCGCTTCCGCACCGGGAAAAGGCGACCGCCGCGGCTACCAGGCCGATTTTCGCGATCCCCGCACAGCCTTGCGCGAATCCTATCAGGATGCGCGCGAAGGCGCCGACATCCTCATGGTCAAACCCTCGCTGTTCTACCTGGACTTGATCTGCGAACTCCGCAGAACCACGCAGCTGCCCCTTGCCGCCTACAATGTCAGCGGCGAATACGGCATGCTGGCGGCGTCCGCGGAAAAAGGCTACGGCGACCTCAAAGCCATGGTCGGAGAATCGATCCACGCCCTCGGGCGCGCCGGCGTCGACATTATCATCTCATACTGGGCGCTGCGCTACGACGAACTGATGGGGGGAAGCGAATCGTGACACAGTCGGAGACATTGTTCGAACGGGCCTGTCGGGTGATTCCCGGCGGCGTCAACAGCCCCGTCCGCGCCTTCGGAGCGGTCGGCGGCACGCCGGTGTTTGTCAAACAGGGCCAAGGCTCGCGAATCACCACTGCGGACGAGCGCGAGCTTATCGACTTCTGCGGCTCCTGGGGACCGCTGATCCTCGGCCATGCCAACCCGGAGGTCGTCTCCGCCGTCAGGGACACAGCGGCAAAGGGAACCACCTTCGGCATCAACACGGCCGCGGAAGTCGAGTTTTCCGAGTTGCTTTGCGATGCCGTTCCGGCCATGGACCAGGTGCGGCTGGTGAACTCGGGGACAGAAGCCGCCATGTCCGCTCTGCGCATCGCCAGGGGATATACCGGGCGACGGAAAATTCTCAAGTTCGACGGCTGCTATCACGGCCACGCCGACTACCTGCTGGTGTCGGCCGGCAGCGGCTTGCTGACCAGCGGCATCGCCTCTTCGGCCGGCGTCAGCGCGGGCGCCACCGACGACGTGCTTGTCGCTCCCTACAACGACAGAAACGCGGTTCGAGACATTTTCGTGCGGCACGGGCCGGAAATTGCCGCCGTCATCATCGAACCACTGGCCGGAAACATGGGCCTGGTGGAACCGCAAGACGGCTTTCTCGAGTTTCTGCGCAGCCAGACCGAGGACAGCGGCACGCTTCTGATCTTCGACGAAGTGATCTCCGGATTTCGCCTGGTCCCCGGCACCTACGGCACACTGTGCGGCGTTGCGCCGGATCTGAGCTGTCTGGGCAAGATCATCGGCGGCGGCCTGCCCATCGGCGCGGTCGGAGGCCGGAGGGAGTTCATGCAGACTCTGGCCCCGTGCGGCCCCGTCTACCAAGCCGGAACCCTGAGCGGCAATCCGGTGGCCATGGCCGCCGGGCTGGCCACGCTGAAGTCCCTGCTCGCCGATCCGCCCTACCAACGCATTGCCGCGCGCTGTCAAAGCCTGGTTCGACAGGTGGCGGCCGCGGCGGAAAACTGCGGCGTCGATCTCTTCGTATCCTCGCGGGGCGGCATGTTCACCCTGTTCTTTCAGCAGGGCCCCGTGCACAACCTGGCCGACGCCAGGAAATCCGACACCAAACGCTACGCGCGCTTCTTCCACAAGATGCTGGACCGCGGCATCTACCTGCCGCCATCCCAGTTCGAGATCACCTTTGTCTCCGATGCGCACGGCGACGCGGACATTGAAGCGTTTGTCCACGCCGCCGCGGAAGCATTGCAGCCATGAATGCACACGCCATGTTGAAGGCTTCACGCCTCAACTTCTTGCCGTTCTCGTCGAGGCGCGAGGACGCCTAGTTGAGCACAACGTTCATGATGCTTCGCGAGCCTGCTCCACGGCCTCTTCAAACGCCTCCGGGGCCAGGCGCTCGCGATCATGGATGATCTTGAACATCGCCTTCGCCGGCGGCACCATCACCCTCGGTGGCCTGACGCTCGTAGGACCGGCCGACATGGAATACTGGAACCTGGAGGTGGTCGACACCAACAGCCAGGCATTGATGCTGAACTACACCATCCCCGAACCGGCCTCCATCATGCTCATCACACTGGGCGGACTGATGATGATGCGTCGGCGGCGCCGGCGCTAGCGGATGTAAGGATCGCAGTGGAAGTGAACGACCGCTTCGCGCGCCGGCCGAACAGCAAAATCCGGGAACCCCGGGAACGTACGTATTTGCGGATGCCCCTTTCCGCGTGCATGCTATGTTTACATGACAACGGTAACCGGGGAATAGTCTGCAACCTTGCGGCGCGGGGATTGTCCGATAGATATACCGACCGGTAGGTATTGGTCATCTTTTAGGATTGAGCAATGAAAGAGCAAAAAAAATCGCGCACGTCGTTGATGCTTGTTTGTCTGGCGGCTGTAGTTGTTGCCGGCATTCTAACCATAGCCGCAGGAGGCAGGAAAATGAATCGGAAGGACACGGACAGTGAACGCACTGGGGAGTTGAAGTCGCAGCTGACCGAGTTGCAGTACAAGGTGACGCAACTGGACGGCACCGAGCCGCCGTTCCGGAATGAGTACTGGGACAACAAGGCGCCGGGAATCTATGTGGACATTGTCTCGGGCGAGGCGCTGTTCAGTTCGCTTGACAAATACGAGTCGGGCACCGGCTGGCCGAGTTTCACCCGTCCTCTGGAAGAGGACAATTTGGTTTTCAACGAGGACCGCAAGCTTTTCAGTGTGCGCACGGAGGTGCGCAGTCGGGCAGCCGATTCGCACTTGGGGCACGTTTTCGACGATGGCCCCGCGCCCACCGGCAAGCGCTACTGCATGAATTCGGCGGCGTTGAGGTTTATTCCGGCCGACCAGCTGGAGGAGGAGGGGTACGCTCAGTATGCCGGTCTTTTTGAGGGCGAGAAGGCAAACGGGAGGGGAGCGGCGGCCGATGAAGCGGCGAAAGGAGGCGGGGATAGACGGGAGACGGCGATTTTCGCGGCCGGCTGCTTCTGGGGCGTTGAGGAGATTCTCCGCGACATCGACGGTGTGATTTCGACGGAGGTGGGTTACACCGGCGGCACTTCGAGCAATCCCTCCTACCAGCAGGTCTGCACGGGAGAAACCGGCCACGCCGAAGCGGTGCGGGTGGTGTACGATCCCGAGGTTGTCGACTATGAGACCCTGCTGGACTATTTTTTCCGACTGCACGATCCGACGACAGTAAATCGGCAGGGCAATGATCGCGGCAGTCAATATCGCTCGGCGATTTTTTACACCAGCGAGCAACAGCGCAAGCAGGCCGAACGGAAGAGGCAGGCTGTGGACGACTCCGGGGCTTGGGACGAGCCGGTCGTCACGGAGATTGCCTCGGCCGGCGAGTTTTATCCGGCCGAGGAGCATCACCAGGATTACCTGCAAAAGAATCCCAATGGCTATCACTGCCACTACTTGCGCCCGCCGGCGGATTGACCGTTGTCCGGCTGAAGGATAAAAGGATAGGAACTTGCTTTTGCCTGTACATACCCGTATTAAATATGTGTACTAGATAAAGTCAAATTAGAGGCCCCCTGTACTCAACCCCTGTACTCCCAATGACCCTGTACTCCCAAATCGGCAACATCACAGGCAGTACCCATCGGATCGACCGAGCCCTCTTTCCTTAATTGTTCCGCTGCCTTGCAAGCGGCACCCTCATTCAGGTCCGCGATGACGACTGACGCGCCTTTTCGGGCGAAACATCGTCCGATGCCAAACCCGCTGCCTTGCGCGCCACCGGTTACAATCACCACTTGGCTTTCTGTTGTCATGCAGTACTCCTTCCCGACGAAAAGCGAAAAGACGGGTCATTCTTTTTCATAAGCGAAGCCGGAAAACGGCTTATCCTGCACGGTGCAGTTCTTGCAGAAAATGCGCGGCATGAGTTTCAACGCAGACGGATCGCGGACGGTTTTGTCCACCAATCCCAATTCGGCCCGGCAAAACCAACCGATCTCGGTGTCGGTGACTTCGATGTCGTGGGGAAGCACACCTTCTCGCCATGTCAACGACGTTTCGAAGAGAACGGCTTGGTCGATAAACCGGCAATCACGAATGACGCCGTTACCCGCCTTGCACTTGAAGCCGAGCGCGCGGTTGTGGCCAAATTGGCAGTTGCGGAGAATAAAGCCGCTGTTAACGTAGCGAAGGTTGACGGCAAAATGCTCATACGGGGCTTGGATGGTTTTGGCAATGCGGTAAGCCTCGCTGTCGCGTTTCCAATATTCGTTATACGATGCCCATTTCGGGTGCCCGAGCGCCGCGCGCGTGAGAATGCCTTTCACCTCCCGGTCCAAGGTCAGAGCCAAGGCGGTTTTTTCCTCGCGCAAATCGACGCCCGGCTCATTCTTTGCCCACGGAACGCGGCGGACATGCTGGACAACGGCAATGGCATCGGGAACGCCTGTGTTGCTGTTTAACAAAACGAGCGGATCGCCGGCCTGAAAAAAATCTTCGACATGGCCGGGAAAATCCAACACGAGTTTCAGTACGCGCTCCGGCGCATCCCATGCGGCGACGGAAAAGGCGGGGCTGTATAAATTCAGGCAATCGTCGTTGGGCGCAAGGACGCGGCAATTTTCCAGATGGGGACCTTTGCTATTGCGCGGGACATGAAAACCGTCGGCATTGACGAGGGCCGCGCGACCTTCAGCCGGCATAAAATCACAATTCACAAATTGGAGTCCACCGGAGTATTCGGGCCAGACGCAAACCGTCTCGGCTGCGTGCATTTGAATCTGATCGAACAGTAAATGGCGGCTATGCAGAATTTTCAGGCCTTGTCCGGCGCCTTCGCGCCCGCGCGGATGCAACACTGCAGTCGCTCCAACGGGAATATGCCGCAAATCGCCATGAACCAGCCGCAACCGGTAGCGGCGTTCGCCGAGAGCCTCCAACCGGTCGGCCGCCAAGCCGTTGCCGGCATCGCGAATGTAGGCGTATCCTCCCTTTTCTCGAATCGAGACCGGTAGAGGGCGTTTTGCCAGCATGACCTCGTACGATGCATCGGGGGTTGGCGAATAGTCCGCCAACGAAACGTCAATGGTCGATGCCTGGCGGTCTTTCTGCGTGATGGTGCCGGCAACAAATGGGAGGGGCGTCATATCCAAGATCAAATTTCGAAACGCAAGGTTGCCACACCGCTCGATTCGTATGCTATCCCCGGCCATGAAGGACCCGCTGGTAAGAATGCGCGCCCCATCCTCCCCTTCGAGAATCAAATCATGTACGTCTTGCAGAACAATGCTGCCGGTCGCGGCGCCTTCGGGTCCGGCGAAATAATAATCGCCTGCCGGAAAGACCAAGCGAAGCGGCGTCTGTTCCTTCTTGCATTCCGCGATGATTTGATCCAAGATCGCCCGATTGTTAGTTTGGCCATCCCCGATCATACCGACGGCGGTTGCTTCAAGAACTTTGTAGGTGAGTTGCTTGCGCCTTTCATCTGCTTTGAGCTCTTCCGCAAGAAACGAAAGAAGTGTTTCCGCTTCCAGGCGGTGCATTTCCCAAAGACGCGTCTCCACCAACTCGTCTTCGCCTCCCCGAGTAGTCCGCTTGAGCGACGACAGGGCTGCCAAAAGCCGATCGAGGATCCCCAGGCTTTCCGCGAAGTATCCGTGCAGAATATCGTCTTCGGGGACATGCGCGGCAAAGCGTCTTTCAAGCTTCTCCAGACGTAAAGGGATAGGAAATTGCTTTTGCCTATCCTTCAGAACTCGTAATTTCGCACAAGTTGAACGACCGAATACCATTGCGGTTTTCGGGCCAACGGCCCGGCCCATGAGCAGCCCAGGGTCCGCGACCCTGGGATTTGGTGCAGGAAACGAACGGCGGGCTGAAGGCCCGCACCCAATGCCTTGCGCCGCACTCAGTTTTATTGGAGCGGACTTTCAGCCCGCAACTTCTTGCTTGCTTTTAACCCGGGGTCGCGGACCCTACGCGCCTGTGAGCGCTCGCGGGCCCCGCTGGCGCGCGGTTGTTCGCAGGCTCACTCCGGGTACTATAAATGGGCCGGGCCGTTGGCCCGAGAACCAAGTTGAGCTACCGCGCAATTGTACCACCTCCATTTTCCGCAACTGCAACGCCGTTCGAGTTCAAACTTTACCAAGAGATCAAGATTTCTGACATTGCGACGGGGCGACAATCAGCCGATGCCTTGCACGTATCGGCTCGACACTTGCGGAGAATGCGGATGCCGCAAAGCGGTACCAAGCCCTGCTGGAGATAATTGCAAATTCCAAGGCCTGACCCGATGCCGCCAGGATTCAGGATCAATCAAAGAAGTCATGCGGTATCGGGCTCTGGGGTGCTGCAATGAAGTGGAAGTTGCCCTGCCCACACGACGCGACCAGGATTTTCATGTTCTGCTCGGCATCGTCATCGGGACCGGCCACGTAGATGGGTTTGCCGTCGTCGGCGCCCAGCGGTATATGTTCCCGGCATTCCGCGGCTGCATCCAAGCTCCCCAGAGCATTCAAGGCGGCCAGAACCTTCTGAGAAGGTTCGAACCCAAGCCCGCGGGAATACGTCAGAGACTCGCTGATGATCTTTGCGGCAAGGGGATACTCCGCGCGAACCATCGGGGTTCGACTTGTCACCATGCTCCGGAATTCGCGGTCATACTCTTCCTTCGTTCGAAACTGCGTTACGAAGCCCTGCTTCGGGCCAAGACACCCCAAGTCGATTTGAAACATGCAACTGACAACCCCGCCGAAAGGGGGTGTCTTGGACACAAGGATTTCAGTCAGGCTTGTCGTGTCCCGCCACCCCTCGGATACAAGCGATTCGAATACCGGCCATGGAGCGGCCGCCTCCAACCCGATTTTTGGCTCGGAGCGAGCGCCTGCGTTTCTCCCATTTTTTCGTGTTTTTCTGCCTAATCGTGTCATTTTTTTTGGTTTCCTGGGGTTCGTGGTGTGGAAGCGTCAACGACAGTGCGGGTGCCGGGATTACGGGCACGGCGCGGCTTCGGCGGGTTGCAGTTGCCTGGCCACGCCGATCGGGCCGGCGGCCGGACCGGTCACGTCCTCCCATTGTTGGACAAGTTCACCGCTGAGCGGACAGTAGTCCACCACGTTCAGCTTGCCGGCCACCGGCAAGGACCCGGCGCAGACCTCCATGGCGCCGGACGGCTCGTCCCGGCGGAAGGGAGTATGGATGTGTCCGCACAGGGCCATGTCGATGCGCCCGGAGGTCAGCAGATCGGCAATCAGGTCGTCGCCGTCCAGACGGCGGCGCCGGACGAGCGGCTTTCCCGCCGCATCGCGTGCCGGGAAATGTCCCACCAGGATGCGTCGTTCCGCAGGCTCGCGTTCCGATGCGGTTCGCGCCTCCAGCCACTGGCGTGCCAGCAGAGACAATTCGCCGGTGGACGCCCAGGGCGCCTGGGGGCGCGCCTCGTTGACGAACAGCAGGCGCAGTTGACCACGTCGCACCTCCTGCGGCAGAGAGCCCAAGGCCAATCGGTCGCCATTGATCGCACTGAAGGTGTCCTGGCACGCCGTTCGACAGCGGGGATTGCGCACGTACGCATCGTGATTGCCGGGCACGGCGAAGAATTCGTGGGCGCGGCAGTTGCTGAGCGGTTGGAGCATGGTGCGGGCCGTCTCGAATTCGGCGGGGGCCCCCACGCAGGTGAGGTCACCGGTGCAGATCACCAAGTCGGGCTGGAGCGAACGCACGCGCGGCACGGCCAAGCGAACCAGCTCCTCGTTCATGGTCCCGCGGCGACGCACGAAAAAATTGAGAAAGCCCAGCAGCCGCTTGTCGAAAAGCGCTGTCGCATCGTCCGGCAAACGACCGATGTGGATATCCGAAAAGTGTACGATACGCATGAATCAACATCGCTGAGATAAGTTTCGATGGACAGCGTCAACCTCTGATATCGAGAACTTCACAGGCCCAGTTCCCGCACGGCCTCGATTTCCTGCTCCATAAACTCCAACTCGTCCCCCGTTGTCCCCTCCAAGCGGCTCTCGGCCATATCCAATGCGCGGGCTTCGGCAATCAAATAGGCGGCGAACTGCTGGTCTCGCCGCACCAAACCGCCGCCCTCTGCTCGCTCCCAAGCCTCGTCGAACAAACGCCCCATGGCTGCTGGTTTAACGTCTTCGAACTTCACATTGGCGATACCGGACTCGTTCCGCTGAAAAACTCCCTCCTCGTACACTTTCCTGGTAAAGCGCAGAAAGACGCTGTTGCTGCTGATGAAATTGACCTGCATGCCGACAATGTTGTTGGAGTCCGGCCAATTTTCGGGCAGGCATTCGAACCCCTCGAGCAGTTCGTCCGAGCCGCTGACGGTCTCATAGCACTCCTTCGCCATCCGGACCATCGTCTCCATTTTCTTCGCCCACTCCGAAAACTCCTTCTCATCAACCGACTGCAATGACAGGGGGACCAGCCTCGCCCGCGAGTACTCGCGTTGTCGGCAGTTCTCGACAACCCGGCGGCGAACCTCCTGGCGTCGCTCGTTCAGTTCGGCGAGGCGTCGCTCTTCGCGCTCGCGCTGGCGCTCAAGCTCGAGTTCCCGCTCTTTTTGCCTTTGCTCGGCCTCTCTGCGCTCGCGCTCGCGTTCGGCCTCGAGGCGGGCCTGCTCGACCAACTCATCGGCGCGCTCCTTCCATTCTCCGCGCTGTTCGCGAATCCTCGGCTCGCGCAGCTGCCGGACCTGCAGCTCCAAGGCCGGCGCCACGAGTTCACGCAACCGTGCCGCCACCTCCGAATCCGGCGAGTCACTTTGAACATAGTCGTTCACCATCTTCAGCGCCTCGTCGAAGTCCTCGGACTTCATCTGCGACTTGACCTCGGCAACCAATTCCTCGGCGCGGTCCACTGTCCCGGAATCGCCGTCGTCGGGCGCATTGTAGACATATGTGTAATACCAGTACCCCGCACCTCCGCCGCCGCCGAGCACCAACAGGATCAAAATTGTCAGCAGCACTTTCACTGCCCGATTGCTCCCTCGTTCAGAGCCTTCCTTCGCCCCGCTCTCAAACGGCTCGCTTTGCTCGGCCTCGGCCGACTCCTCCACCGGTGGCGCGGCCCCCGTTCGACCGGCCTGAAGCCGCGGTTTGCTGTCGCGATCCACTTTGATCCTGCGTTTGCCTGCAGAGGATGTCGCGTCCGTTTTATCGCTTTCTTCAGCATCGTTCGGCGTCGCAGGTCGGCCCTTGCTGCTCGATGAGGTTGGGCGTTTCGATCGGCTGACCGTGAGTTTGCGTTTCGGGTGCGTACCGCCAGCGCCGACCGCGCTCGTTGAGGATGCCGCCCCCGCAGCGCCTTTGCCTCCGCCAGTTCCCTTCGGCTCGACCTCCTCGGGGCTGAAAAGCTGCTGCGAGTCCGCCGGCAACTCTCGGTTGAGTTGTTTGCCCTTCTCGATGTTCTCCAAGTCCTTGAGCAACTCGCCGGGCGTCTGGTACCGGCTTTCGGGGCGTTTCGCCATCATGAGTCGGATCAGCAGCGACACGCTTTCCGGAATTTCGGGAACCAGCTTGTTGGGGGGGGTCAGCGTTTCATAGAGGTGTTTCCGGCTGATGTCGCCCGGATCGGTGCCGGTGTATGGATAGCGCCCGGTAACCAGCTGATAGAAGGTCGCACCCAGGCTGTAGATGTCGGTTCGGCAGTCCACCGGCTCGCCCATCAGTTGTTCCGGGGCGATGTATTGCGGGGTTCCGAAGACATTCTCGGCGTCCTCGTTGAGGAAGTCGCCGCCCACCTTCGCCAAACCGAGGTCGGCCAGCTTGGCCTCTCCGTCCTCGGTCAAAATGATGTTGTCCGGCTTGATGTCCCGGTGGACCATCTTTGCGTTGGTCCACGCGAAATCCAGTGCTTCGGCGATCTGTTTGACGATGGCCACAGCCCGCTGGAGCATGATGCTGCCGCTGTGCGCCAGCACCTTCTTGAGCGTGCTGCCCTCGACAAACTCCATGGCGAAATAGTAATCGCCCTCGTCCTCGCCCACGGCGTAGGCCTGCACGATCCCCGGATGGTTGAGCTTGGCCGCAGTCCGGGCCTCCTGCAGAAAGCGCTCCCGGTAGTTCACGTTTTCGGCGAACCCGTTGTGCAGGATTTTGAGTGCCGCAGGCCGGTCCAGGGAAATCTGGTGCGAGTAGTACACTGTGCCGACAGCTCCCTCGCCGATCTTGCTGATAATCCGGAAATCGCCAATCACCACCCCGGGCGCATAGCGATGGGGGGGCACGGCCACGACACACCCGCACTCTTCGCAGGCAAGCGCCTTGCCGGCTTTCTCGGAATCGGCATGCAAAACATGCTTGCAATTGGCACACTGAAACCGCACACCTTCTCCTGTGTTTTTCCTGACCGTCGCCCGACGGCAGTGACGGGCCGGCCGATGACTATGGCGGACGAAACCTCGATGCAAATGCATTCTCGACTCAAAGGTCGGGAACCTACCCGCCCAAACGCACATATTCAAGTCCGTTTCCGAATGCAAATCCGCTGCGACATACTATAGTACAACTTCGTCTTGATGTTTTTCCCGTCAAATCCGTATGGTATCGCGTCTCTGCGCGAACGCCTGCGGGCCAGACACCCCCCACCCAAAAAAAGGATGCACCCATGATCGTCAACACCAAGGAACTCTTTGACGCCGCCTACGGCAAATTCGCCGTC
>CAZSBQ010000065.1:0-12082 GCA_964604795.1 uncultured Victivallales bacterium
CGTTCAGCGGGCTGGTCATGATGTACCAGGAAAACTCCGCACCATACTTGTCCTGTGCCCCCAGGATTGACTCGGCGAAGAGCTGGAACAGCGATTTCCCGCGGACGGGGGAAATGCCGAACGTCCCTTTGGGGGCGTCGAATCCCAGGCGGGTCCCCTGCCCTCCCGCCACGGTAAACGCGGCCACCTGCCCGTTGCGCAGCAGGTTTTCCGCCTGCTCTTCGGCATCCTCATAGAGTTTTTTTTGCTCCTCGGAGTTCGGCGCGAGCGGATAGTAGGGCGCTGGTTCGATGGTTTCCGGCACGCTCTCGCCCGCGTATTTGCGCACATATTTGTCCGCCCATTCGCCGAGGCGTTCCCAGTTCAACTGCTCGAGTTGCGTTTGCAGTCGCCCGGCTCGCCTGGGCTCGAGAGACTCCAGCCGGCGGATCAGTTGCTCCTGCCCGGCCTTTCTCAAAGCCTCGAAGAGTTGTGCCGTGTCGTCGCTGGATTTCATGGTTGTTCATTCTCCTTTTCGGATTGGCTGGCGGGATCCTGCGCCTCGTTCGCAGGCTCCTCGTCGGGATCGGGAGCCGCCGGCGCCTCCCCAAATTCCGAATCCGGGAACCGACTCTCCGGCATCATGTTCAGTTCGGGTTCGTCTTGCCCGTTCATCCGCCGTTTCGGGAGTGCAGGGCTCTGCCGTTCCGGGTCCAGATCGCGCAGCAGTGCGTCAAACAAGGGCGGAAAACTGTCCGGATGCAGATTGCTTTTCTGGCGCAGGCGCAAATGCACGCGGCGGCGGTCGAACGGGTTGGGAAAACGCTCCTCCAGGCCCGCGGCGACCTCTTCCCGCTCGGCCAAGTTGGCAAGAATGAAGGCGCTCCAGTAGCAGACGGGGCCTGTGTCCATAATCACCATCTCCAACAGATCATCCAGGCAGTCGGGTCGGGAAACGCTCCACAGGTGATGGGAAAACCGCTGCTTGTCGTCGGCGGGCAGCCCCGGTTCCCGGACCACATTGATCCATTTCCGAGTTTCCTCGGGCAAAAGCGGATACCGAAGCAACGGGTGATCCCGCGCGAAGCGCTGTTCGGTAATCAGGACCGATTCCACCAGTAGTCCGGTAGCCTGCTCGCGCAGGGACTGGATGGTATAGCGCGCAATCAGACCGCTGTCGCGCGGCAGCGCCTGCAGAACGGGAACAAAGGCGGTGCGGGCAATGTCCACATGCCCATTCTGTGGAGAACACGGTATCTTCAGATCCGTGCGCCACTGCCCCTTGGCACTGAGCCATCCCAGCTCGACGGACATTGAATCCATGTCCTCCGGCAAATCCTCGCCGGGGCGAAGCGGCTGCCAACGCAACCGCGCCACCTCGTCCTGAGTCGGAGAAAGCAGAGGCTCAAGCGGACGGAGCACGCCTGCGGGCTCGTCGGGAAGAGTCAATTCGTATTCAGCCCGCCGTCCCGCCTGGTCATAGACGCGCAGATTGACGGCACTGTCCTTCGGGAACACGGCCAGATCGGGCAGTGAAAAACGCAGTCCTCCCTGCTCGTCAGACACAAGGTCATAGACCGCGCCCTGGAATTCCAGCACGCCATCGGAGAGCGGCTCTTTTCCCGGCAGACTTTCCGCGCGCAGCTCAAGGAAAATCGTGCGCTGACCGCTCTCGCGGCGGATGCCGCCCACTGTGAAAAGCACTTGCAGATTTTCGCGGATGCTGTTTTGCGCGGACCCGCCGTTGCCGTTGCCTCCATTCCGTGCGGAAGAGCCATTGCCGGCCTGCGCCGAGTCAAGCCGCTGCCCGACCAGCAGCCCCGCCATAATACCAAACACGGCGATGACGACCGCGATCAGCGCCGCCGTCCGAGGCTGCAGCCCCGCCACCGTCCCACGGCGACCGCGCGTGATCCGCTTCTGCAGCGCGACGAGATCGGCCAGCATCTCGGACGGATTCGTGTACCGATGCTCGGGGCGCTTCATCATGGCCCGTCCCAGCACCTCGTCGAAGCCCTTGTCGAGCAGCGGATTGACGCGCGTGGGCGGCGGGCAGGTGCTGCGGGCGTGCTGCCTCAACACCTCGGCGGAGGTTTTCGCCTGGAACGGCGGATTGCCGCAGGCGGCATGGTACAGCGTGGCGCCCAGCGAGTAAATGTCCGCCCGGATATCACAGGTGCCCGCATCGAAGGCCTGTTCCGGCGCCATGTAGTGCGGTGTCCCCAGGCCCGTGAACTGCACCGTCAACCCCGAGTCGCCGGAGACAAGCTCGCGGGCAAGCCCCAAGTCCGCGAGTTTGTACGTTCCATCCGAGGCGACCATGATGTTGTCGGGCTTGACGTCGCGATGGACGATCCCGTGGTTCCATGCCGCCTCCAAGGCCCGGCACATGGCGATGCCCATCTCCAGCACGGACTCCTGCGGCAGTGGCTTGCCGGTGCGGTCCAGCATGTCGCGAACCGCGCCGCGACTCATGTACTCCATCACCAGGTACAACGCTCCGTCGTCCTCGCCGCAGTCGAGCACACGAACCACATTGGGATGGTCCATGCGAGCCGCCGTCCGCGCCTCCCGGTAAAACCGCTTCTTGAATTCGATCTGCTGGGCGAACCGGGTCCGCAATATCTTCACGGCCACGGGAATGTCCAGGGTCATGTGACGGGCAAGATAGACGTCCCCCATCGCCCCCTTGCCGATCCGCCGCTCGATTCGGCAACGCCCGACCAGCACACCCTCATCCAGCTCCGCATCGGCATCCGCCGCGGCGGCAACCGTACCGCCCAGTGTGGTATCCGGTCCGATTTGGAACCGCTCGCCACAGGAGCACTCCACGTGCTGACCCGGCATCAGCTCGAAGCTGACCGAGTGGATCGATTCACAGGATGGACAACGAATGCGCATGATGACTATCCGGCACCTTACGGCTACCAGGAGGTTCTCACCTTGACTCGGTTGCGGCTCAGGCACTCTTTCAGATCGGCGACCCGGTATCCGCCAAAGTGGACCATCGAGGCGATCAGCGCCGCGTCGGCGCAGCCGGCGGTCAGCACCTCGACCAGATGGTCCGGCGTTCCCGCCCCTCCCGATGCAATGACGGGAATCCCCACGCCGAGCGAAATCATCCGGGTCAGATTGATCTCGTAGCCGTCCCGGGTGCCGTCGGCATCGATGGAATTCAGGCAAATCTCCCCCGCCCCCAGCTGTTCGGCTCGGCGCGCCCAGTCCAGCGCGTCCATGCCGGTGCGTTGCCGTCCGCCGTGAGTAACCACCTCGTATCCGCTCGGCGTCCGCTCGGCCACCCCCACGTGCAGCGCGTCCATACCCAATACGATGCATTGCGAACCGAAAGCCCGCGCGCCCTGGGCGATGATGTCGGGCGAGCGCACCGCGCCGGTATTGACGCTGACCTTTTCCGCGCCGGCCAGCAGCACCGCGCGCATGTCCTCCAGCGTGTTCAATCCGCCGCCGACCGAAAACGGGATGAAAATCTCCGCGGCGACCCGCCGCACCACCTCGAGCATGATCCCCCGTCCCTCCGAGGATGCCGTAATGTCGTAGAACACCAGCTCGTCGGCACCCTCTTCATAGTAGTGACGGGCCATCTCCACCGGATCGCCGATGTCGACATTGTCCTTGAACTTCACGCCCTTGGTGGTCCGGCCGTCCCGGACGTCGAGGCATGGAATGATTCGCTTGCTGAGCATGGTCCTATCCTTGGCGATTTGATTGAGGCCGCCAGCGGCAGAAGTTGCGCAAAATTTGCAGACCGGCCCGCCCGCTCTTTTCCGGATGGAACTGAAACGCGACCACGTTTCCGGACGCCACACCGCTGGCGAATTCGATGCCGTACGTCGTGCGCGCGCACACCATTTCCGACGGCGGCTGCGGATAATAGGAATGCACGAAGTAGAACTCGGCGGCCGGCTCGATGCCATGCGTCACCGGATGCTCCTTCGTGAACGTCGCCTGATTCCAGCCCATGTGCGGAATCTTTAGCGGATGCTCGCTCCCAGCCTCGCGCATGTCCCCGGGAAACCGGACCACCCTGCCGGGCAGCAGTCCCAAACACGGCGTGCCCCCATCCTCATCGCTTTCCTCGAACAGCAACTGAAAGCCCACGCAGATGCCCAGGAACGGAACCCCGTCCCGCACGGCACCGCGCAGCGGCTCGAGCAACTTCAGTTCGGCGAGATTGGCCATGGACTCGCCGGCCGCGCCCACGCCTGGGAAAATCACCCGGTCGGCCCGCCGGACCGCATCCGGGTCAGAGGTCAGTTCCGCCTCGGCGCCGATGTATCTCAGTGCCGTCATGACACTGGTCAGATTCCCGGCTCTGTAATCAACAACTGCAATCATGATGCATCCTGGTATTCCGCTGTCGAACGGCTTGTCGCGTTATCCTTGAACAATCTGAGTGCCAATGCCTTCGTCCGTAAAAATCTCCAGCAGCAAAGCGTGACGCACCCGTCCGTCGATCATGTGAACCTTGCCGCTGCCCGCCTCGATGGCGCGCACCGCGCTGCGCAGCTTGGGAACCATGCCGCCGCTGATGGTGCCGTCGGCGATGTACCCCTCCATCTCCGCGGTTCGCACTGTGGAGATCAGCGAGTCCGGGTCCGTCGGGTCGCGCAGAATACCCGGCACGTCACTGAGAAAAACCAGCTTGTCGGCCTGCATCTCCGCCGCCAGTTCGCAGGCAGCCATATCCGCATTGATATTGTAGATGCAGCCGTTCAGATCGGTTCCCAGCGGTGTGACCACCGGCACCTCGTTGCGGTCCACCATCCAGTGCAGCTGCTCCGTGTCCACGTTGATCACCTGCCCCACGAACCCCAGGTTCTCCCCCCCCGCCGGGGCAACCGGTTCCGCGCGCAGGATGTCGCGCCCGGACACCATCCGCGCCTGGCCGCCATGGCCATTGATGCCCGCCACCAGCGACGCGTTGACCTCGTTGTGCAGCACATCATCAACCACCCGGATCGTCCGCTCGCAGGTGTGTCGCAGACCATTGATGAATCGACTCTCAATGCCCTCCCGCTTCAGGCGCGCGCTGATCGCCTTGCCCCCGCCATGCAGGATCACCGGCTTCATGCCCGCGCATTCCATGAACACGATGTCCCGCAGCACACTGTCGGTGCGCGCCGGGTCATCCATCGTGCTGCCGCCCAGTTTCACCACGACAACCGCCCCGCGAAACTGCTGAATATACGGCAGAGCCTCGATCAATACGCCAGCTTTTTGTATCAATTCCTGCATGAGATCAATATTCTTTGTTCATCATTCAACCAGAACTCGGTACAGCAGCCTCAAAGGACGCGCAAGTTGAACGACATAGTTTTGGATGAAATTATGTGCATGGCTGCTCTCGGGCTGAAAGCCCGGTCCAATCTCAGCCCAGGGCTCGCAGCCCTGGGTATAGGATACACCCGCAATTGCGGGCTGAAGGCCCGCACCAATGGAAATACATGCGGCGCAAGATATTGGAGCGGACTTTCAGCCCGCCGTTCGTTTTGCGATTGCAAACCCAGGGTCGCGGACCCTGGGCTGAAAATGGGCCAGGCCGTTGGCCCGAAAACCGCACAGGAATCCAGTCGTTCAATTTGCGCAGAATTTCGAGTTCTGTTCATCATTCAATATTCACCATTCAATATTCAATATTCATCATTCTCCCCCCTCTCATCCCCCCTCCTCCGCGTCCCAGGCGATTTCGGAAGCCAAAAACACCGGGCCGTCCAAGCAGGTCCGCACGTACTCCCAGCCGTTTTCATTGTCCGCCTTCTTTTTGACCACACAGGCGAAACATGCACCCACGCCGCAACACATCACATGGTCCAGGCTGACTTCCGCGTCCAGCCCCCGCCGCATCACCAGCCGCGCGACGGCCTCCAGCATCGGATTGGGGCCGCACGCCTGGACTTGGGGCGGCGCAGGCGCGGTGTCCAGCGCCTTCTCCAGCAAATCGGTCACCAGTCCGCAATGCCCAAGCGATCCGTCATCGGTGGAAATCTCAACACTGCAGCCCAGCGCTTCGAACTCGCGAACCAGCAACACATCGTCCGCCGTGCGCCCGCCGAACAGGCAGCGACAGGCGCCGCCGCATCGCCGCGCCTGCAGAAACATCGCCGCACACCCATAGCCTCCGCCGACAAGGATCACCTCGCCCTCCCCCTGTCGAGGCGCGCTGTACCCCCGCCCCAACGGCCCCAGGGCATTGACGACCGTCCCAACGGGCAGCTCCGCCATCGCCCGCGTCCCCTCGCCGACAATCTTGTACACGACACTCACCGTGCCGGCATCCGCATCCGCGTCGCAGATACTGAACGGACGCCGCAGCAACCGGTGAGTCAACCCGCCCAACTTGAGGTGGACAAACTGTCCCGGCATCGCATCCGCCGCGATCGCGGGCAACTCCAGGATCATGCGCCGGTACTCGCCCTGCAGCACCTCGTTGATCAAAATCGGAGCATCACACTGATGCCGGGCGAGTTCCGCATTCATCAATAATCCTCCAAAACCTGCTTCATCGTCTCGACGAAACGGTCGATGTCCGATTCCGTCGTTTCATGGCCAAAGCTGACGCGCACCATTCCTCGGGCGGCCGCTTCCTCGATTCCCATCGCGCGCAGCACGTGACTGGTCTCATCCGAATCGGCCGAACAGGCGCTGCCCGCACTCACCGCAATGCCGCGCCCGCCCAGCAAACGCGTCAATATAGCACCTTCATATCCCTCAAAAACCGCACAAACGATCCAGGGGGACGCATTTTCCGGAGAAACAATGCGGCAGCGCACCTTTTGCGAGCAGCTCATCAGTCCTTCGCGAAGCCGCCGATTCAGCCCGGCCAGCCTGCGCTCGACTCCCTCCCGCTCCAATTCCGCCAGGCGCAGCGCGTGCGCCAACTCCAGGGCCGAAACCACGTCGACGCTGCCGGGTCGCACTCCGTCCTGCTGCCCGCCGCCAAAAAACAGCGGCGCAGGCGTCACCCCTCGGCGCACGATCAGCGCCCCACTCCCCGCCGGTCCGCCGAGCTTGCGGCCGCCAACCAAAAGCAGGTCCACCCGCGCCTCGACCCACGGGATCGACCGCTTCCCCGCGCTCTGCAGCGCGTCCACCAGCAACAACGCGTGCGGCGAAACCCTCTCCATCCACCTCCGCAAACGCACCAGATCGTGCGCCACGCCCGTTTCGTTGTTGACATGACACACCGCAAACAACCCCGCCCGCCCCAAAACTTCCTCCTCGCATTTGCCGTAATCAATCTGGCCGTCCGACCCAACCGGCAGCTGAAACCAGCCCCCCGGCGCGCGCCGCGCGGGTTCAAGCAGGCAGGCGTGAGCTGTGGCCGTCACCGCAACACCTTCGTTCTTCAAGCCCGGGAACGCGCCCTGGACGCCCAAATTGGCCGCCTCCGTCCCCCCCGAGGTCCAATACAAGCAAGCGTCCTCGGCGGGAATGCGCAGCAGCTGCAGAATCTCGGTTGCGGCCTTTTCCGCAGCATGGCGGCAATCCGTGCTGTAGCGGCCGGTTCCGTGCGGATTGGCGAAAAAGCGCGCGCAGCGCTGCTCGTGCAGCGCGGCCACCTCCGCCCGCTTCGGAGTGGCGGCGGCATGGTCCAAATACAATTCAACAGGATCAAACATGGTCCTAGTCCTGTCGAAGCTACTGCGTGTTCGGCGCGCATTCGCGAATTTTTTGCTTGTCCCGTTCGCGCCGCTCCTCGATGGATGCCAGTTCCACGGCCAAATCCTCCTCCGGGCTGGTCCCGGGCTGCGATTCCGCCGCCTCCATCGCCCGCCGGCGCGCGTTCATCTTCGCCTCGGCGACCAGCGCATCATACTTGCGGTCGACTTCCGCCATTTGTTCCTTCTGTTCATCCGTGTACTCCTTGAGCGAAGCACCCATCCGCTCCATGGCCAGTTCATACGCGCTTTTCATAAATCACAATCTCCGTAGTTTAATAACTCTTGCCTGTTGAACATGTATACTGTATGGTACCGTATGAAGCTTGCAATCCAACCCATGCAAAAAGGAGAATAGTCCATGTCCATCGTATCCGGCCCCTCCACCCTCATCCGATTCGCTCTCGCCGTCACCGCAACCACCGCCGGCATCCTCCTCCTTAACGGATGCGCCAACCGCCTTCCCGGCAGCGGACCCGGCGAAGGAGAACTGGACCTGCAGACATTCCAGGCGCCCTCCGCTTCCCGTACCGAGACCGACTACGGCATGGAAATGGAACCGCTCGACGACGAAATCACTCCCTGGACATCCGCTGAAGACCCCATCCCCTCCGGCCGGGATGAGCAAACCACAACGACACAGGAACGCAGATGGGAAGGAGTCGCCATCTATTTTGCCTATGACCGGTCGGCCGTCGGGGCGACTGAACGCCCAAAACTCGAAACCCTCGCCGACTTCCTCGACGAACACCCCGACTACGAAGTCATCATCGAGGGACACGCCGACAACCGCGGCAGCGACGAGTACAACCGCGGACTCAGCGAACGCCGGGCACTGGCCGTCAAGGAGTACCTGGTCGACCTGGGCGTCAACGCAGACCGGCTGCAAACGATCGCCTACGGCGAGGACAAGCCCGCAGTGCCGAACGCCACCAGCGAATCACAGCACGCCCGCAACCGGCGCGTGGAATTCGTCTTCCTCATGCCCCGGTAAATGAGCGAAGTCCGCGACTCCATCGACGTATGCGCGGCCGTGGTGCGGCGCGGTCCTCTCGTTCTGCTGGCGCAGCGACCGGCCGGCAAACATCTGGCCGGGCTATGGGAGTTCCCCGGCGGCAAAGTTCACGACGGCGAAGACTGGCACACCTGCATCCGCCGCGAAATGCTCGAAGAACTCGGGCTAGAGGTGAAACCCATCCGACACCTGCTTACCGTCAACCACGACTACCCGGAAAAAACCATTCGGCTGCACTGCATCGAATGCACCATCGAAGACGAGGCCACCCCCACCCACCACGACGGACAGCAGTCACGCTGGGCACCCGTAGAATCCGTCGAACCCGAGTGTCTGGCCCCCGCCGACCAAATCGTCGCCGCCTGGCTGAAAACACAGAAACGCGAGGCGTGATAGTCAGTGACCAGTGACCAGTGATCAGTGATCAGGACAGCAGCCGACAGCATTCGATAAGATTGATCAGACTGATCGGTCTGATCACTGCCCCACACACCCACACACCCACAAACCCACAAACCCACACACTGAAACCTAATATGCCGCCAACCTCCTACCATATCCGCACCTACGGGTGCCAAATGAACGAGCGCGACTCCGAAGCCCTCGCATGCCTGCTGCAGCAGCACGGCCTTGTCGAAGCCGCCGCCGAGGACCAAGCCGACCTGCTCGTCTTCAACACCTGCAGCGTGCGCGAACAGGCCGAGCGCAAGGCCATCGGCAAAGTTCAGCTCATGAAGCGCCTCAAACGACAACGCCCCGACATCCGCATCGGCATCATCGGATGCATGGCACAAAACCACGGCGACAGTCTACTCGAGCAAATCCCCCACCTCGACTTTGTTCTGGGCACCGACCAACTCCACCGCCTTCCCGACGTCCTCCGAAAACTCGACGCCTCCCCTACCCCCATCGCCCTTACCGACACGAGCGCGGACATCCTCGACAAGCTCGCCGGACACCCCGAACACGCCACCCACGCCATGGTCCCGGTCATGCGCGGCTGCGACCGTTTCTGCACCTACTGCATCGTCCCCCACGTCCGCGGACGCGAGAAAAGCCGTCCCGCCGCGAACATCGTCGCCGAAGTCCAGTCCCTCGCCGACCGCGGGGTCCGCGAACTCCTCCTGCTTGGTCAAAACATCACCGCCTACGGCGTGTCCGAGGACCGCAAACGCAACGGCCGCTGGAGCGGTGCCAGCCACTTCGCCCACCTGCTCGGGCAGCTGAACGCCATTGACGGACTCGAACGCATCCGCTTCACCTCCCCTCACGTCCGCTACATGACCGATGAATTCATCGACGCCGTCGTCGACCTCCCCAAAGTCTGCGAATCGCTCCACATCCCCATGCAGTCCGGCTCAAACCCCATCCTCAAGGCCATGCACCGCGGATACACCGCCGAACAATTCCGCGAACGCGCCCTCAAACTCCGCGAAAAATGCCCCCAGATCACCTTCTCCACCGACATCATCGTCGGCTTCCCCGGCGAAACCGAGGACGATTTTGACGCCACCGTCCAACTCGTGCGTGACATTGGCTTCGATATGAGTTATATTTTCCGCTACTCGGCGCGGCCCGGAACCGCCGCCGAACAACTCGCGGACAATGTCCCCCGCGAAGTCAAGGAACAACGCAACCAAATCCTGCTTCGGGAACTGGAGACCTACAACACCGCCAACAACCCGCGCTTCGAACAGCACACCGTCGAAATCCTCGCAGAGGGCCCCAGCAAACGAAACCCCGACCGCTGGACGGGACGCACCCGAACCAACAAGGTGTGCATCTTCGAACCCGACACCGACTGCGAGCCCGGTCAGCTCCACCCCCTGCACGTCACCCGCACGACCCCAAGCTCGCTGTTCGGCACACTCCAATCGCCGGGAACCCCCGCAGACAAACTCTGAATCCAAAACCGCAACCCATAAAAACTTCGAGGCCATCACAATGAGTTCATCCAACGACATCGCCAAACTGATCCTGCCCGACAAGCAGACCATCGAGATGCCCGTCATCACCGGCTCCGAAGGCGAACGCGGTCTGGACATCTCCAGCCTGCGCAAAGAGACCGGCACCGTAACCCTCGACTACGGCTACATGAACACCGGCTCCTGCAAAAGCGCCATCACCTACCTCGACGGCGAAAAGGGTATCCTGCGCTACCGCGGATACCCCGTCGAGGAACTCGCCGAAAATTCCAGCTTCGTCGAGGTCGCCTACCTGCTCGTTCACGGCTGCCTGCCCACCCGCGCCGAGCGCGAGCACTTCTCCGAGCTGCTCAACCGGCACTCCCTCATCCACGAGGACATGCGCCACTTCTTCTACCGCTATCCCGAGCACGCGCACCCCATGGCCATCCTCTCGGCCATGGTCGTCTCCCTCTCCTCCTTCTATCCCGAACTCGGCCAGAACAGCCCCGAGGAGGAAATCGACATCACCACCACCCGCCTCCTCTCCAAGCTGCGCACCATCGCCGCCTTCTCCTACAAAAAGAGCATCGGCGAGCCCATCGTATACCCCTCCGAGGAATACACCTACTGCGCCAATTTCCTCAACATGATGTTCACCAGTCCCGTGTCGCACTACGAACTCAAACCCGAAATCATCAAGGCGCTCAACGTCCTGCTCATCCTGCACGCCGACCACGAGCAGAACTGCTCCACCTCAACCGTCCGCCTCGTCGGCAGCGCGCGCGTCAACCTCTACGCCGCCGTCGCCGCGGGCATCTGCGCCCTCTGGGGCCCCCTCCACGGCGGCGCCAACCAAAAAGTCATCGAAATGCTCGAGGAAATCCTCGCCGACGGCGGCGACATCAAAAAAACGCTCGAACGGGCCAAAGACAAAAACGATCCCTTCCTCCTCTTCGGATTCGGACATCGGGTCTACAAAAACTACGATCCCAGAGCCCGCATCATCAAAAAAACCTGCACCGAAGTCCTCGAAGCACTCAATGTCAACGATCCCCTCCTCGACGTCGCCATGGAACTCGAGGAAGCCGCGCTCAACGATCCCTACTTCGTCGACCGCAACCTCTATCCGAACGTCGATTTCTACAGCGGCATCATCTACCGCGCCATCGGCATCCCCACCGACATGTTCACGGTCATGTTCGCCCTCGGACGCCTCCCCGGCTGGATCGCCCAATGGAAAGAGGCCATGGAAGATCCCCAATTCAAAATCCAGCGACCGCGCCAAATCTACACCGGCCCCAACCTCCGACACTACGTCGACATCGACGACCGATAACCAACCCAGTACCGGGCGCGGCCTCCGCGCCCGATCAAACCCGGCCGTCGGGGCGCCGGCCTCTACAAAGTACCGGGCGCGGCCTCCGCGCCCGATCAAACCCGGCCGTCGGGGGCGCCGGCCTCTACAAAGTACCGGGCGCGGCCTCCGCGCCCGATCAAACCCG
>CAZSBQ010000065.1:12182-13333 GCA_964604795.1 uncultured Victivallales bacterium
AGTACCGGGCGCGGCCTCCGCGCCCGATCAAACCCGGCCGTCGGGGGCGCCGGCCGCCACGAAAACACCAACCACGCAGGAACCCGCGATGAAACTGGCTGTAATCGGCAATTGGGGCCATTATCCCCAGGTTCTCAAGGAAACCGAGCGCACGGGCGAGCACCCCATCCGGGCATTCGCAAAGGGCACCCCGGACGAGGACCTCGACGGACTCCGGCAAAAATTCCCGTCGGCGGCGAACGCCGCACTCTACGACGAACACCGCCGCATGCTCGAGGAAATCAGGCCGGATCTCGTCCTGGTCAGCACCCGCCTGGACCGGATTGCGGATCTCGCAACCGACGCCGCCCGCGCCGGCGCCCACCTGATCTGCGAGAAGCCCCTGGCCATCGACCGGGATCGACTGCACGCCCTTTGGAACATCGTCGCCGAACAGCGCGTTCAATGCCTGGCAATGCTGAACAACCGCGCGCACCCGCTCCTGGCCGCCGCGACTGCCGCCGTGCGCGAAGGCCGAATCGGCGCGCCAAAACTTTTCAACGCCCGCAAATCCTACCGCTTCGGAAAACGTCCCGATTGGTTTGGCGAACGCTCCCTGTACGGCGGAACCATCCCCTGGGTGGGCATCCATGCCCTCGACTTCATCGACGCGGTCAGCCCCGCCGACTGCGTGTCCGCAGCCGCCATGCACGCCAACACCGCACACCCGGAAAGACCGGACTGCGAAGACGCCTGCACCATGCTGCTGCAGCGAGCCGACGGCAGCCTGGCCAGCGTCAGCGTCGACTACCTGCGCCCGCAAAGCGCACCAACCCACGGCGACGACTGGCTGCGCATCGTCGGCACAAACGGCGTGATCGAAATCGCCATGGACCGCAATCAGGGCAGCATCAGCACCGGCGACACCCCCCAAACCGACCTGGCCCCCCTGCCGGAAACCGACTACTACCTCCCCCTGATCCAGTCTCTGCCGAATCTTGGCAACGCGGCGCCGACCGACGCGACGCGCCGCGCCTTCGCCCTCACACACACCGCCCTCTGCGCCCGCGACGCCGCCGACAACAAAACCGTCCTGAACATCCCCCCCGCACCATGGACCCTAAAGTAAAACGGGACTCCCGGCCCGCCTTACTTTGAATAGTACTACAGGC
>CAZSBQ010000065.1:13433-17857 GCA_964604795.1 uncultured Victivallales bacterium
ATCCCTGCCTGTAGCTCGACATAGTACTACAGGCATCCCTGCCTGTAGCTCGACATAGTACTACAGGCATCCCTGCCTGTAGCTCGACAAGTACTACAGGCATCCCTGCCTGTAGAACCAAACGGCTTGAACCAACATCAATACCTGATCGAAGCAAAGGCAAGAATAAAAATGCACAGTACCGACGTATTGGTTTTAGGCGGATCGGTGCGGGCGGTGGCGGCGGCGCTGACTGCGGCCCGGGCAGGCCGGTCGGTAGAGTTGGCGGCGCCCAGGCTTTACCTCGGGGACGACATGATCGGCACCCTGCAGCTCTGGTTGCGGGACGGGGAGCGCGCGGAGGGTGAACTCTCAACCGCGATCTTCGCAGACGGCAGTCCGACAACCCCGCTGCGGGTCAAAAAGGTGCTGGCGCAGGCATTGGTCGACGCGAATGTTGAGATTCGTCTCGGCTGCCTGCCCGTCGGAATCACCCGCAACGCAGCCGACGCGCGGATCACGGGCGTTGATCTTGCCGCCCGGGGGGGAGTATTTCACGTGTCCTGCGGCGCAGTGATCGACGCCACCGATGCCGCACTGGCCGCAGAGCTTGCCGGCGCGCCATTCCGGCCGCGTCGAGAGCCGGCGGCACCCCCACGGCGCGTACAGGTTGCTCGCGCCGATGCATCCGCGCCCGCCGCCGATTGCCGAATTCCCTTCGAGGATGTCGTCTATCTCGAATACGCCCTCGATGCCATACCCGACGAGCCGGAATCGCCCGCCAGTTTCGCTGAGGCGGAGCAGGCGGCGCGGGACCACACCGCATTCCCGGGCGCTCTGCGCGGCTCGGAACGTCTGTACCGCGTGCCGAACCGAGTGCATGCGGGCGCATCCTCGCCGCCGGGGCTGTTCGTTCTCGGGCCGTGCGCCGAGACCGATCCGGCACAAGCCGAAGCGCTGCTTCGCCCCTCGACCGCGGAAGCCGCCGGCCGCGAATGCGGCCAACAAACGGCCCACACAGTCCCGAATACCGCCCCACACACACACCCACTCACCACCACACCCACAGCCAAACACTCCCACGCCCACAAACCCACAAACTCCCCCCCATCCAGGCCCGAATTCGAGCTGTCCGCCCTGCCGTTTTTGGGACACTGGGACGTGCTTGTGATCGGCGGGGGCACCGCCGGCGCCTGCGCGGCCATTGCCGCCGCCCGACGCGGAGCGCGGGTGCTGGTCACCGAATTTCAGGAAGCCTTGGGCGGAATCGGCACGGTGGGGCTGATCGGAATACCGTATCACGGGCTGCGCAAAGGATTTGCGTGCGAGGTTCCCTTTCCCGGCAACGGCTTCACGGTCGAGGACAAGATGGAGTGGTACCGGCGTGAAATCCGTCGGGCAGGGGGCGATATCTGGCTTGGCGCGCTTGCGTTCGATGCGCTGCAGGAGAACGGACGGGTGACGGGCGTGGCTCTTGCAACACCGGTTGGTTGCGGCACGGTCAGCGGCAATGTCGTCATCGACAGCACGGGAAATGCGGACATCGCCATCGCCGCAGGCGCGGACTGGCGCTACGGAGACCACCCAATGGATATCGCCATGCAGGGAGCGGGGCTGTCCGTCCGCGACGCAGCAAGCAGTCCCGCAAACAGCGATTTCCTGCTGGTGGATGACGCGGACCCCGTGGACGTCTCCCGCGCCGTGGTCGGCGCGCACCTGGCCATGGATGTCCAATGCTACGACACGGTTCCGATACCGCTGACCCGAGAGCGCCGAACCGTCGTCGGCGAGCATGAACTGTCCTACCTCGATCAGATTGCCGGCCGAACCTACGCGGACAGCGTTGTGCTCTCCGCCAGCGACTATGACTCCCACGGATACCCCAGCCTGCCCTACTTCGCGATGCTGCCACACGATGCGGACTCCCGAAACGCCAATCACCCCGCCCCGGGCGGCGAATGCCACACACCCTACCGCTGCCTGCTGCCCAAAGGGCTGGACGGCATACTCGTCGCAGGATTGGGCATCAGCATGCACCGCGACGCAGCCGCCCTGGTCCGCATGCAGCACGACATGCACAACCAAGGCTATGCCATGGGAGTGGCCGCCACCATGATCGCCAAATCCGGCGGAAAAACACGCGACCTGGACATCGCCGCCCTGCAGCGGCATCTCGTGAGCATCGGCAATCTGCCGCCGGACGTGCTCGAGCACGAGGACCAACCGAGCGCATCCGAAACCGCCTTGCGTGAAGCAGTCCGTGCCCTGGGGCTCGCCGCCAATCCAACGGAGGCCGGCCGCCCGCTCGCACTCATCCTTGCCCATCCCGAGCAGTCGCACCCCCTGATTGCAGATGAGTTTGCGAACTCCGCAGACGACCGAAAACTGTATCTCGCGCGCATTCTCGGGTTTCTTGGCGACCGCCGGGCTGTCCCGCCCCTCCTCGAAGCACTGGCAGACGTTCGGCAATGGGACCCGAAAATCTTCCAGGGCATTATGGCGGAATACGCCCACCTGCCCACGCCGGTCGACACCCTGGTGATGGCTCTCGGCTGGACGAAAGACCCGCGCGCGGTTCCGCAAATCCTGCGCATGCTGACGATGCTGGACGGCGCCAGCCCCCTGTCGCATCACCGGGCAGTGGCCCTGGCGCTGGAACGAATCGGCGCCGCAGCCGCCGCACGCCCACTTCACGATCTGCTGCAAAAACCCGGCATGCGCGGCCATGCCCTCACCCGCATTGTCCCCCTTCCGGACCAACCGCCGGACCAGCGGCGCCGACTCGGCGCTCTGCGCGAAATCGTCCTCGCCCGGGCGCTGCTCCGCTGCGGCGACTGCAATCAGCTGGCGAAAACCATCCTGCAGGAATACCGGCACGACCTCCGCCCCCTATTTCATCGGCACGCTCGAGCATGCCTACCCTCCTGAACCGCAAACCGGTTCATGCCGCACAGACGAAGGCAATTCGGCACCACCGAATCTTCCGTCAGATCAAGAGTTCTGACGCTTCGGGCGGCAGATTCTCCGGATCGAGACACAGGTTCTGGTCGGGAGCGCCGAGGGCCGTCTGCAGCGCGCTGACGTTGATGTCCCGCGCCGGGCATTTTGCGGCCGCCGCCTGGGCGGCCGCCACACCCGCGGCCTGCCCGGCCCCGGCCACGGTCGGCTGAACCCGCGTTGGCCCCAAGCCGACGTGGCTGCAGCTCAACGTCTTCCCCGCCAGAAGCAGCCCCTCAACATCTTTCGGCACCAAACAGCGATAGGGAATGCCGAAAATCGGAATGCTTCGCTGTTCCTCGGTCAGCTTGTGCCCCCACAGATCGATGAAGTGCTGCCCCAGGGCCACGACATCCTCGGGCATCACACCCGAGCGCAGGTCGTTCTCGTTCAGGACATGCTCGCCGAGAATCCTTCGCGTCTCGCGCACGCCGATGCGCGGGGCCACATAGACGAAGAAGTTGTTCCGCCATAGCGTGTCCGCATCGGGCTGAATTTGCCGGAGCGCTTCGGCCTGTGCGTCGGCAACCGCCCGCTCGTCGCGGGTGTCCTCGCAGGGTATTGCGACACCCCAGTGCAGGTAGAAGCCGGTGTCCCGCGCGACGAATTCCTCAGGATCTTTCTTGACCCAACCGAACCCCGGATCGATCATGCCGGGGATCCGCAGCTTGCTGACGTCGAACGGCTCGACGCCCAGGCGCTGGCTGAAGAACATGAGCGTGACATGCTGCACGTTTTCGTCGCCGTACTCCGGCGCCAGGTGTTCGTTGAATTCATCCCGTCCGTTGCGCCCGTACATCTCCCGACATCCGGCGAGAAGAGCGATGATACCGGTGCCCGTGGCATCGATGGTGGTATGAGCGTGCACCCGCAATTCCGTCCGGTCGGCGAGTGTCGCGACGACTCCGCGCACCTGCGTCCGCCCTCCTTCACTGGAAAGAATCGGAGCATCGGCACGAACTCCGCAGATCAGTTGCAGGTTGTCGCTTTCAGCACGGATCATGTCGCCGATCACGAAGGAATACGCCCAGGGCAAATACCAGTCCTCCTCCCGTCGTCCCGTGCTTTCGCGCCTCGCGCTGGGCATACGGTAGCGCGCGTCGATGCGCTTGATCATCTCCCGGTAGATTCCCGTCTTCGGGGTGCCGCAGGGATACGTAACGTAATTGTCCACCGGCGCGCCGCCCGGGGTCGGGTCGTCCTCCAGGACGACCACCTTCGCCCCGCTGCGCGCGGCCGCGACCGCCGCCGGAATCCCCGCAGCGCCGCCGCCGACCACCAATACGTCGCATTTGATTGTTTCCGTCATGGGTTCTCCTGTTTAATGAGTATGTGAGTGTGTGGGTGTGTGGGTGTGTGTGGGTGTGTGTGTGTGGGTGTGTGGGTTGATTACTGATTACTGATCACCGGTCACTGGTTACTCGCGCCTCACGTTTCACTCATCACGC
>CAZSBQ010000066.1:0-17678 GCA_964604795.1 uncultured Victivallales bacterium
CACGACCGGGCAAGCTCTTTTCGGCAAACACGTCACTCATGCAACGGGTTGCCGGCGAACTAAAACAGGCCAAGCTGACAGCGGTGGTAGATGCCGTCATCACGATTCTGCGAAAAAAATGATGATCATCCACACAAGCAGCTGCTACGGACGCACTATCGTGCGCCGTAGATGGCCAGCGTTCGCTTCTGAAATATGACTTGCGCCCACCCGTCGCAACGGTTATATTATCACCATGGCATACGAGGTCCGAATCAAGAGAAAGCTGGACCGTGGGCTGCGGAAGCTGCCGTCTGACGTTCGGAAGCTTCTTTACCTCCTCGTGGCGGACCTCCAGGTAGACGGGCCGATCCAGAAGAGTTGGCGGAACTTCTCCCCGCTCGGACAAGACCGGTACCACTGCCATTTGAATTACCGTTACGTGGCATGCTGGACATGCCGAAAAGACGAGATTGTGATTGAGGTGTACTATGTTGGCTCTCGTGAAAAAGCCCCATATTGAGCTTTCGATTCATGGCGAGCATGTGTCCGAGCTCGTTGACTGGATCAGAAAGAAGTACGACGTGGCCGTGTTGGCCGAAGACCCAGAAGAGGAATTCGTCTCCATCGAGAGTACAGACTACTGGAAGGAGATGGAGAAGAACCGGGTCGGCAACCTGCTTGCGGGCGCCCGCCTGAAGGCGGGTCTGACGCAGGCGCAGCTTGCCGAGAAGCTCGGCATCCGTCAGAACATGGTCAGCGATTACGAGCGCGGGTGGCGGACGTACTCCGATGCCATGGCCAAGCGCCTGAGCAAGGCGCTCAAGGTCAGGGAAGACCATCTGAAATACGGAAGCGAACAAGAGCATTGACAGATACCTTTCACACCGCGCGCGGCCGCGGCGTGAAACGATCGTCATGCTCGATCGCAGAGGAGACCATGAATACGATAAGAGAAAACGCAAGGACGATTTCCGTCACTGACGATGCTGATGTTCTGGTCTGCGGCGGAGGCCCTGCCGGAGTGGCCGCAGCCGCAGCGGCGGCGCGAGCGGGCGCACGCACGCAATTGATCGAGATGCATGGCGAGACTCAGTCGAGCCGGGGTTGCCGGGTTTTTCTTGCATAGCATCCATTCAGTTGCGCGAGAGGCTGAATCATGTTATAGTGAAAGTGCATAGGAAGCGAAGGTTGTGGAGCAAAACCGGATGCCAACGAAGCATTCTGATGAAGAGATGTGCAAATCCGAGAATTAGCCGGATTCCGAAAATTCTTGCACGCAAACTAGTAAGTGTTCGCCTAAAAAGATGAGAATTAATAAACAATCACCATCTAAGTCAAGCATTTTTCTCTCGTGGACCGTACTGGGCTCTGCAATGATTTTAGTGATTTTTTTGTTGGCCGGCATAGTCGCTATTCTGGTTCAATCAACATTCGTATCCGAATTCCACCATCCCATGTATCAGGGAATGTCTCTTAGTAGCGCGTATTTACATATACTGACATCTGGATTCGTCAATATACCTTGGGCATTCTCTTTGCTGGGTGTTTGTGCGTTCTGGTATATGATCCGAAATGAAAGCGGGACAGCGAAACGTATTGCAGCAACACTTTCTCTTGTTTTTCTTCATCATTTTTTAGAGTTAACGGTAGCGTTTCTGTTTATGTCTACCCGATTACAAAGATGAAAAAGCGAATACACTGTTATGAATGATAAAATAGTACTAACTACCTTTGTGTTGGTTTGCGCAATGTCCGGATGCAGAGCGGCCGCATCTGATGCTTCTGCTCGTCGTTATCTTGATATGTTTGAGATATCCAAGCAGTCCTCCGCCGCTGGTCAAGCTGACCTTGCCGACATCAGGTTTTACCTGCTCGCGCGTCCAGAGGTCCAAGAGGATCTAGCGGTTTCCACCAACCAGCTTGCTCGCATCAAACAGACCTACAGAACCCCCTACAAGGAGATCCCCGAACTCAACGAGTTCATCACCAACCAGAAAGAAAAGCGGAACGCCGTTCCCGAAGACCATAGGAGGGAGCACAACCTACAATCTGCACGGGGCATTGCCAAGCTGTTCGGAAACTATGCGCAAGCACAGCTTGAGGACATTCTGGCTTCTGAGCAGCGGCAGCGACTCGATCAACTCGTCTTGCAGACTCGCGGCCCGGTCCTGATTCTGGTTCAGACAAGGCTCGCATCCGCTCTGGCGATCACGCCAGAGCAGATGAAGGAACTGAGCGCCCAGGTGCGCGAAGCCGATCAAGAGATCATCCCGGATCTTCAGAAGTTCGGACGGGGTTTCATCAGTGGCTACGGTCCCGGTGAAACGGAAGAACTCAGAGAACGAAAAATGAAGAAGATGATCAAACGCCTTAGGCGGCTGATCAGAGAAAGGGATTGCAAGATTCTTGACACGTTATCAGGCGAGCAGAGAAAGAAGTGGTTTGAACTCCATGGCAAGGCCCTGAAAATCGACTGGGATCCATGGGACTTGATAAAAACACCGTTTGAGAAAGAAAACTCATAACAAGTCAATGCTCCGGACGCTCGTACCTCGCGCCGCTGATGCCGGGCGTTCGGCAAAAAAATAATGAACTCTCCAACTTTATACATTTTTGCAGGTCTTCCGGCATCTGGAAAGTCAACGTTGGCGAAGATGTTGGCCGAAAATTTAAATATCGCATATTTTAGGATTGATACAATTGAACAAGGACTAAGGGATTTATGCAATCATATGGTTAATGGAGAAGGTTATCGTCTCACATATAGAATAATCAGAGATAATTTGAGTTTGGGTATCAGCTGTATAGCGGATTCTTGCAACCCATGGGAATTGACGAGAGATGAATGGAATCAAGTTGCGAAAGATATTGGAGTACATTTTGTCGACATTGAAGTGATCTGTTCCAACCAAAAGAAACATCGAACAAGAGTTGAATCAAGATTGAATGAAGTTAGAAATTTGGCTCTGCCTACATGGCGGGAAGTGCTTGATCTTGAATATCATGAATGGACTAGAGAGAGAATTATCATCGACACCTCGGGAGTCACGGAAGCAAAAGCTTTTGAAAATCTAAAATCCAAGCTGAAATAACTATAACCTAATCGGGGAAGGGAGTCTTTAGCTCCCCCTTCCCACACCACCGCACAAGCGTATCCGCATACGGCGGTTCCGTGATTGGCTACCCCTTCGGGGACGGGTAGTGCACGGACACCCAGACTATATCTACAGAATTTGGTTGGATTGCTTACGTAATGCGGCCATCCTAGGTGCAGAGAACTTCACAACAGGCAGGGATGCCCGTTGATACTAAAGCCATTGCGAACTCAACTGACCGGATCCAGCCAAATTCTGTGGACATAGCACCGCCGAGCCGGGGTTGCCGGGTTTTTCTTGCATGGCAGTAAAAAGCTTTGCGTAGCGGTATTGCCGATATATAGTGGGATATTCGCATAGTGCAAAAATGCCAACCAACGAGCCTGGCAAAACTTCATACCCCCTGACTGTAGAACCCGACTGTCAACACCGCCAGCCGCCATTGATTCGACACAACCGTTTGATATGGTCAGGAGAAGCAGGAACGTATTGACATTTTTGAATCCTGCGGTCCCTGCAAAGAGTTATTCTTCTCATAACATTTCAGAGTGAACTCAAACACCTTTATGGACACCTCCCCAACGTTCTCCATGCAGCCCCTGCTTAGCATTGACAACCTGACGGTGTGCTTCGAGAGCGAGGAGAGCCGCGTGCGCGCCGTCGACCAGGTCAGCCTGGAGCTGCCGCGGGGCAGCGTGCTCGGTCTGGTCGGCGAATCCGGCTGCGGCAAATCCGTCACGGCCATGTCCATCCTGCGACTGATCCCGCGACCGCCGGGACGCTTCGAGCAGGGGCGTATCCTGTTTGACGGCATGGACCTGCTCGAACTGCCTCTCGATCAGCTGCGCACGGTACGCGGTCGGCGCATCAGCGTGATTTTCCAGGAACCGATGACGGCGCTCTCGCCGCTGCAGCGGGTGGTGCGCCAGCTGCAGGAGGCGGTTCAGCTGCATCGCAACGTGTCCGACCGGGAAGCGGCGGACCTGGCTCTGGAGTGGATGAGAAAAGTGGGCATTCCCGATGCGGAGTCAAAGCTGAACGCCTATCCGTTCGAGTTGTCCGGCGGCATGCGGCAGCGCGTGATGATCGCCATGGCGCTGATGCTGCACCCGGAGCTGATCATTGCCGATGAACCCACCACTGCCTTGGACGTGACCGTGCAGGCGCAGATTCTGGACCTGCTGCTGCGGAGCAAGGAATCGGAAACCTCCGTGCTGCTGATCACCCACGACATGGGCGTGATATGGGAATCCTGCGACCGGGTGGCGGTGATGTACGCCTCGCGGCTGGTCGAGGAGGGGCCTGTAAAACCGCTGTTCAAAAATCCGCTGCATCCCTATACAGAGGGACTGCTGGCCTCCATGCCCGTGCTTCACCACTCCGATGCCGAGCGGCTGACGTCCATCCCCGGACAGGTGCCGTCGCTGAACAATCTTCCCGCCGGCTGTCACTTTCACGACCGCTGCCCCTACGCCTTCGAACAGTGCCGCACCGAACAACCCCCGCTCGAGGGAATCGGCACCGAACGCCGCGCCGCCTGTTGGCTGGCCGAGGAACGAGCGCGCACCAAAGAAGCAAACACCTGACCCGCAAGTGCAACCATCCCAGCTATGTCCGCAGATTCATAACAAAAACCAAAAAACTCAGTCAACAGGAAATCTTCCCGGACTCCGCTCCCTGAAAAATTCTGAACACCGCACCGGCTGCAAAGCCGGCCTCCGTCGTGGCTCTGCCTTTTAGGCGGAGCTGTGAAGCCTTCCCGCCCCGTGCGGAGAGGAACCAGGGCGAGTGTCTGCCGCACGCAATGTTTTTCGTTCCAGCTCCGACGGCATCGGTGCAAGTGGCACCCACTCCACCGGCTGGAAAGCCAGTGCCACGTTCGAACTCGATTGACCAAGCTTAACCGGTACGTTCAGGCATTGGAACAGCTTTGGCCGGCCAACCACTCTCCGGCGAGTTCCAATGGACGCAGCTTGGGCTGAAGGTTCTGGCGGCGCACTGGAATCAGGTCCGCGACCTCGAAACCGCAGGTGGTCAAGACCTTGCCCAGGCTTGCACAGCACTCCGGGGCACCGCCACCGCCTCCGCCCGCCACACAAACACCGGCGACGCATTTTCCCGCGATCCGTTTTCGCCCCTCCTCCTGAATGCATGTGCGGCGAAGGCGGTCCGTGAAGGCGCGCAGGCTTTCGCTCAGATCGGAGAAGTAGACGGGTGTGGCCATGACGATGATGTCGGCCTGCTCCACCTTCCGAACCAAAGATTCCAGATCATCGTCGACAATGCAGCGTCCCTCCCGTCGGCACAATCCCCAGCCGTCGGGATCGCACTGACGGCAGCGTTCGAGTGTCAGGGCGGGCAGGAAGACATCTTCGGTTTCTGCGCCACCGTTGGCCAGCCCCTTCATGACGGCTCCCGCAGCCTGGGCCGTTTGTCCTTCCGGGTTTCGACTTCCGCACATCAAAAGCGCTTTCATAATCAGCTCTTTGGCTTGATCCTCACTTGTTTTCTGGAGGTTACACTGAATCCGTGGGAGGTATTTCAACGAATTGTGTGTTTGGGGCCTGTAATTACTCCGGGGATTACTCCGGGGATTACTCCGGGTTCGAGGTGTTGCCTCTCCGGATTTTTCACGGAATCAATGTCCAGGCAATACGTGTGCCGGGATCGAGGGTGAGAGGGGCGATGGCGGTTTGCCGGTATGGTCCTTCGGTTTGCGCTTTCGGTGCTGCGGATTCGGCGAGTGTTGCGCTTGTGGTCGCCATCTCGGTGGAGGTTTCGAGAATTTGAACGATGACGGGGTGGTCGCCGAAGGAGCGCGTGATTTCGATCTCGATCGAGTTTTCGTCCCGTTTGCCGAGCGCCCAGAAACGCGGATGGACAAGCGCGAAGGTGCCGTCCTGGACGGGGTTGAAGCGCAGGATTCCGGGTTCGGGATGGCAGCGGAAGTCGAGCATGGCGTCGTACACCAACCAGCTGGCGGGCGCGGTCATGTAGCAGGCGCCCCAGGATGGGGTGCCGAATTGCGGGCGATACATGAGGCGGGTGTCGCAGGGGTGGAGGTCGGCCTCGCCCTGCATGGCGGCGATCATGCGCCGCCAGACGCGCATGGTCGATTCCGGAGCAAACAGCATGCCTGCGGTGAGCGCGAAGGCCTCGATGTACGGCAGCCAGCCGTACAGCGACGCGGCGCCGCCGTCGGGTGCGGCTTCATCCGCGGGGACCGCCAACTGGTCGCTGCAGTTTAGCTGCAGGAGCGCCCCGACGCAGGAGGCGAGCCGTTCGCGCGGCAGCACGTCCTGCCCGGTCAGCAGGCGGGAAAAGACTTCGCCTGCCAGCATTCCGGCATGGCTGTTTTCGTTGGTGGGGTTGCCGGGGCTGGCGTAGGCTCGGTAGAAGCGCCCGTTCCAGAGGTCTTCCTCCAGGCGCTCGACGGCGGCCGGCAGCCAGCGGTCTATTTGCTCAACAAGGTCGAGATCGCCTTCGTCTTCGGCCCAGACGCGGGCGATTTTGAGCGCGGCGGCCCAGAGCGTTCCCATGTAGGCGGTGGTGCCGATGTAGTGATAGCTGTCGTAGCTGGTGCCGAGCTTGCCGAGTTGGGCCACGCCCTTGCCGGCATCCGCCCAGCGTCCGTGTTTTTCAATGGCTTTGCGGACCTTCGGCCAGGCGCGGTTTGCGAAGTCCGCATCGCCGGTGGTCCAGGCGTGTCTGGCGTGTTGGAGCACGAAGGAGCAGCACAGGTCCGGCCAGGAGATGGGGGACGAGGGCTTGTCGAGGTGTCCGTGACCCAAGTCGTGATTGATCGCGCCATCCTCGGCCTGGACATTGGCGAACAGTGTAAGCTCGGTGGCGTTCAGCTCGGGGAAGAGCAGTTGGGTGGCCGGGTGCGCGCCAAGGCGTTGGTCAATGGTGCCGTAGCAGCCGGACATTTCCGTCGGACCTTCGTTGATGCTGAAGCGCCCGTCACGGAAGAACACGCTGTTGGTCACCAGAGGGTAGCAGCAGTTGAGCAGACGGCGGCGAATGTCCGCTGGCAAGCTCGTGGACTCCAGCAGGTCGCCCAGTCGACCGGCATTCTGAAGGATCGTGTCGAAGTGGTCCAGTGCGAATTCCGCAATCTCTCCGCCATCCGCGAAATGGTTTTGCCAGAACAATCCCTGATCGACCCTGCGCGTGTCGATCCAATGCGGCATCTCCCAGACCAGAAGCATGTCCACGACGACTTCGGCCCCGGGTGCAACGGAGGCAACCGCGGAGACTCCCGGACGTTCGAGGTCCACCTGAACGCTGCGATACGCATCCGGCGACTTCACGAACAGGAAGTGGCGTCCGTCGGCGGCTTGGCTGACGGGGTTGGGCGCGTTGCCGTGAGCGAGCCCCACGCCTGCAAGGGGAATCTCGACCGAATCGGTTGTCGGGCTGTCCGGTGCGGTCCAATACTGATAGAAACCGTCGCCGTAGCCGATGTTCTTTTCCTCCTCCTTGATGCCGCCGCCGCATCCCACCAGGTTCGGCCAGCGCATGCCGCACTCGATCTCGGTCTCGGTGTCGCCGGTGTTGCGCACGCGCCAGCGGATCAGCGCGACCGGCAGACTAGAGGTGCGCGTGTCGTGCGGAACCACGGGGCCGGAGAACAAGACCTCGGCATCCACGCCCGGCAAAATCTGCGGACTCCGCAGGCGCGCCTGCGGGAAGGCAGGCTCGAAGACAAGTTCTTCGCAGGGTTCGATGCCGTTCATCGGGCGCGTGGCCAAAGCGCGCTGCTCGCCGCCTGCGCGCAGGTACAGTCCCGCTCCGGCCAGGCCGTCGGGTTCCTCGAACGGCATGTCCTGGTTGTTGTTGCCGGAGAAGTTGCGGAAGCGCCCGTCCCGGCAGATGTCGACGCGTCCCGTGCCGATGCCGCCGAGGGGTACCCCGCTGGGCGCCCACTGCGGATCGGACTGGCAGCGCAGCCAGTCCTCCGCCTGTCCGGATTCGACAAAGCGAAGCCAGGTGCAAAGCAGCAGGTCGACACGGCCCAAACCGTCAGGTACGTTTTCGAACGAAAGTGTGCCGTCGCCGCGCGCCAGCGGCATGCGGCAGAGCACCAGCCAGACGTATCCGTCCGCGGCCGGAACGGCGCGGACCGACTCTGCTTCGCATCCTTCACCCGCGGCGGCGGAGGTATCCGTGTCGCGCAGCCCGCTTAGGCGCGCGGCCACTCTTGTTTCGGCAAAATCGTCGACGCGCTCCTGCGGAATCCGCAGACAAACAAAATACCCCAGCGGTCCGAGCGCGCTGGGGATGTGAATCTCCAGAGGTGAACTCAGATCGATGGAGCGATGAAAGATTTCCTGGTGTTCGGTTTCGTCGTGGATGCGCAGCATGTGTTGTTCGCTTATGCTTTTTTGTTCAAACTTTGCAGCATCGCCGCAAGGCAGTGGATGCGGCCCCCAAATTCTGTGCGTGACGCGAAGCTGTTCCGCACTCAGCATGCATACGAGCGAGCTTCATCGTACATCGCGACCAGGTTTTCCGGCGGGGTGTCCGGCTGGAGGGTATGCGAGGGAGAAAGGATATAGCCGTTTGGTCCCAGAGTTTCGATGCGCGAACGCACCTCGTCGCGAACGTCATCCGGGGTGCCGGCAACCAAAGTCTGCTGGATGTCGATTCCACCGTGAAAGCACAGATGATCGCCGTACGCCTGCTTGATTTTCGCCGGATCCATACCGGCTGCTGACGTTTGAATTGGGTTGAGTACGTTGACTCCGGCCTCGATGAATTGCGGGATCATGTCGAAGATCGCACCGCAGCTGTGGTGGTACCCCATAGCATCGTGCTTTTGCCCGAGTTCATAGTGCCGTTTGAGGCTGGGCATGAAAAATTGACCGATCATGTCGTTGCTGATCAGCAACCCGTTTTGCGTTCCGTAGTCGTCCCCGCTGCCGATCAGATCGACAGCACCCGGATATTTGGCGAAAATCTTCTTGAGACAGCCCAGCGTAAACTCTTCGGTTTTGGCTACAACGGCTTCGATCAGGCCTGGATTCAGCGCCAAATCGAGCATCATCTTCTCAAGTCCCACCATCGCCCATGGAACGCCGAAGGGGCCGATGAACCCCATTTCGATCACCACTTTGTCCGCCTTCCAGGCGGGCAAGTCGAAGGACTCGGGTATGTCGGGAAACACCACCTCGTCCGGCGTCGGCCAATCGTGGGCCTCGACATCGGCAATGGTCCGCGCTTCGGCAAGAGGGTGATGCGTCACTTCGTCGTACACCGCGCTGCCGGCTTGGATATGTTCGCGGCGGCAGCCCCAGATATCAACGGACACACCCGGCTCGTCCACTCGATTGCGAGCGTTCCGTTCGGGCAGGGACGGTCCTTGTCCAATTCCCTTCCACAGTGAAGTGAAGAAGTTGCAGTCAAAGTGCTCGGCTACCGATTGGCCTTTTTCCAGTCCGAGATAGTCCCGGAATCGGGCGTTCGCCTCCGGCCGTGCATCGTACATGTACGGGATGCGGTGCCTGGGGGCTTCCCGGCAGATGGCGCGCATGAGAACGTTTCGATTATTCATGAAGTTCCGTTGGTGTTGCGGCGGAAACCACGGCGCTATGCCCGCCAATTTTGACAGGTGATCTTCTCTAGATCGTTCTGCAGCTCGTTGACCGCGGGTTGAAACGTGTCTTGCTGGGCGTCGTTTATCTTCCCTTCATCTGCGGTGCCACATTGGTGTTCCCGTTGTGGACAATCACCCTCTTCGCTTCGCCGTCGACAGACAGTTGGACCTCTTGTCCGAATGCCCTTGGTGACGAGGCGCCTACGCCCAGTATGACTTGCTATTCCGAACTCATCCGGCTCAGAGTTGTCGTTTTTATCGACACGCACTTCTTGTCGGTTTCACCTTTTCCATGGTTCCGACGAAACTCCGAATCCATCCGAAATTGGCCCCGATATCCCGGGGGTGGAAGAAAACTATACCATGAACATTCCAACGGTCAAGTCAGTTCCATCAAAAAGGTTTGAGTCTGGTATCAGAGCACTAAGGGAGTCGGAAGGTGCACGCTAAGTGGCACTGGCTTTCCAGCCGGTGCGTGGGATGCCGATTGTGCCGACACCGCCGGAACTGGAGGTAAAAATCATTGCATGCGACAGGTGGCCGTTCTGTCCGACTCCCCCGGCGCGGGCAGGCTCTCACAGCTCCGCCTGAAAGGCAGAGCCACGATTCGGGCAGGCTCTCACAGCTCCGCCTAAAAGGCAGAGCCACGGCGCGGGCAGGCGCTCACAGCTCCGCCTGAAAGGCAGAGCCACGATTCGGGCAGGCGCTTGCTTTCGTCAGCAGTCGTGGGTACAGTACCCGATTTTTGGCACAAACGTGTCTGAGATATATCCATATACCGTCGGCATGCTTCAATTGTCGCGGTTTCAGCCCGGCACCCAGCACAGCGGAGACTCCCTCGAATGAACGGCACGAACCATTTAGATATCAAGAACACCCGCAGCACTCGGCTGCCCGCGTCAGTCAGCGCAGGCTTGGACTTGGCGGAGCTGCTTGAATTTCACCTGTCCGAATTCAATCTATACCGGGTTGATTTCACCGTTCAATGTCCGGCGGCAGGCGGATTGTGGGTGGTTGATTTTTTCGATGAAGCAGGCGGCCGAAACTATGCCGACAACTATGCGGCCGTTTATCCGACCTTGGATAACGGCACGGAGCAGCAGACGGCCTTCTTCATGGCGCGGGCAGGCGCGGTGCACGGCACGCTGGGCGTGCGGAGCCAGGGCGACCCCATCGAGGTGCTTGACGCCTCGGTCACTCCCGCCACGAAGGATGAGACCCTCGAATGGATGGACTCGTTTCTTGCCGATTTCCCGGACATTGATCCCAGTCTGAATCTGGACGAAAAGCGCTGGGATGTTTTGCCCCGCACTGCGGAAAAGCTGCGGCGCGGCGAGACTCTGCGCGTCGTGGCGTTGGGCGACAGCATCTCGAACGATCTGATGAACGGACTTGGCCATCTGCTGGTCGAGCGCGAGCATCCGGGCGCGGAGTTGCAAATCATCCACGCCAACGGCCCGGAAAAGTCATGCGAGAACTATCAGCGCGAAGAAGTTCTGCAGCGCCTCGTGGTGCCGCACAGCCCGGACCTGCTTACCGTCGGCGGCATGAGCCATGAACCGGAGCATGTGCGCAACGTCATTCGGACCGTCCGGCACTTGTGCGGCGAGGTCGATGCCCTCTACTTAGACGTGGCCGTGAACGGCGACCAGGAGCAAGAAAAACGTCTGAGCGATCTTCGGAAACTAAAGCGCTTCGGCGCGGAGGACCGATTCGCCGTCTGCGACATCACCACGCCGTACCACGACTGCATCCGACGCGCGGTGCATTCCCGCGAGTGGTTCGCGCGCGACGACGAGCACGCCAACGACCGCGGCAAACAGCTCCTTGGACGCATCTTTGCCGCCTGCTTTCGATTATGAAGACCGGGCCGTCGAAGCAGGACGTGCCCCCCCGTCTCCCCCGAGCCAAATTGTTCCGCGACAAACTGGAAGATTAGCTGTGGGCGTTGTCTTCGTTTTGGCCCTCGCTCCAGATGACGGCTTTTGAGGGCCGCCGCAGGACGGTGTCCACGCCGGGGGGGGTGTTGTTGGTTGCATAGTCCTGGTTGTAGTGCAGGCCGCGGCTTTCGCGCCGCGCGGCGGCGCTGTCGATGATCATTTCGGCGACGGAGGCGAGGTTGCGCAGCTCGATCAGATCGGGTGTGGGCAGAAAGTTCCAGTAGTAGGTTTCGATCTCCCGCCGGATCATGCGGATGCGGTTCTTCGCGCGCTCGAGCCGTTTGACGGTGCGGACGATGCCGACGTAGTCCCACATGAAACGGCGGATTTCGTCCCAGTTGTGAGAGATGACGATCTGCTCGTCGGAGTCCACCGCGTTGCCGAAGGACCAGTCCGGAACGTCGTCGAAGGAAAAGTCGGCCGTGGGGGTGGCGGGAGAGACGCCGAGGGCGTGCTGGATGGCATTGTGGGCGACCACGAGTGCTTCGAGCAGGCTGTTGCTGGCCAGCCGGTTGGCGCCGTGCAGTCCGGTGCAGCCCACTTCACCGACCGCATACAGGTTTTTGACGCCGGTGAAGCCGTTGATGTCGGTTTTGACGCCGCCGCAGCAGTAATGGGCGGCGGGAACCACGGGGATGAGGTCCTGCGCCATGTTAATGCCGTAGCTTTCGCAGGTGGCGAAGATGTTGGGGAAGCGCTTGCGGAGCACCTCCTCATCCTTGTGACGGATGTCCAGATAGGCGCATTCCTGCCCGGTGCGCTTCAGTTCGTTGTCGATGGCGCGGGCGACGACATCGCGGGGGGCCAGGCTTCCCTGGTCCGAATACCGGTCCATGAATTCCCGGTACTGGCCGCGATGATGAATCTTCAGTACCGCTCCCTCGCCGCGCACCGCTTCGCTGATCAGGAAGGATTTGGCCTTGGGATGGTACAGGATGGTGGGATGGAACTGATAGAATTCCATGTTGCGGATTTCCGCGTAGGCGCGATAGGCCATGGCAACGCCGTCGCCGCTGGCCACATCCGGATTGCTGGTGTACAGGTAGGCCTTGCCGCAGCCGCCGGTGGCCAGGATGGTGTAGTTGCTCAGCACGGTGTGGATGCTTTCATCGGTGCAGTCCATGACGTAGGCGCCCATGCAGCAGTTCTCGCCCTGCCACTCCACGTGACGGGTGGAGATGACGTCGATGGCCAAGTGGTTCTCGAGCAGGGTGATGCCGGGTGTCCGGCGGCAGCGCTCGAGCAGCACGCGCACCAGTTCGCGCCCGGTGATGTCGCCGGAGTGCAGCACGCGCCGCTTGCTGTGCCCGCCCTCGCGCCCCAGGTCGTAGGGTTGCTCGCCGGGCTTGGGTGTGTAGTCGCCGATTTCCTGGCGGGTGGTGAAGTGCACCCCCAGGTCCATCAGCCGGCGAATTCGATCCGGTCCCTGGCTGATGATGCGGCGGACCACGTCGGTGTGACAAATCCCGGCACCTGCCTGGAGGGTGTCCTGCACGTGCGCCTCGAACGAGTCGCCCTCGGCAATCACGCAGGCGATGCCGCCCTGGGCGTACATGGTGTTGCATTCGTCGGCATTCTTTTTGGTGACGACGGTGACGCTGCCGTGTTCGGCCGCCTCCAGGGCGGCGGAGAGTCCGGCGATGCCCGAGCCGATGATCAGGTAGTCTGTCGATTGACGGGCTGGAAGACGGGAGTTCATGATGCCCACGCGGTCCGGGAAAATGGTTGACGTCGGCCGATGTCGCCTCCTCGCCTGCGAGAAACGGCGACCACGCCCGGCTTGCGGAATATTGATGAGAAAACTGCCGGAAAAATACCGCGATAACGCAGGTTTTCAACGACGGTCCGCGTGCCAAACAAGTAAAAGTCCTTTCTGAAAATTCGTCCACCCCGGAACGCGCTTGGGACAAAGCGGCCCTTGGACTGCTTCGACAACGAGTCGATGCGAATGGGGTTGAAGGTGACGGTGGACCACGGATTTCCGTTGATGAAAGGCGGCAATGAGCAAAGAGTGCTCAATGGCCCACAGCACGAAACCGAACATCCAAAGTGACGATCGTCAATCTGGATGTTGCGTTGTGCTTCTGATTATCTGCTCGGTGAGCCTTGATTTATACCCGTCGACGCCGATGCGCATTCATTGCTTCCCGTGCCGTTGGAACCTGACGGCCTTGGCTTGCCAATGCTCGTTTAAAGGATACAGTTTCGATGGTCTCACGGATTCAGGATGGCGGAAGCGGGGAACAATTCAGGAAGGACGGTTTTTCGCGATGCCCCGGATTCTTTTCAGTCTCGCCATCAGTTGGATTCTTCTCTGCACGGCATGTCGTCTTCCCGACCGACCCTCGTCCGTGCCGGATGCGGGGCGGACGGGCGATGACGAGCGCGGTTTCAGGGCTGCCGCTCACACCGAGGATGGAGAACTCGACGCCCGCGATGAGGTGGTGCAGCCGCAAACAAGGGATCAAGCCGATGAGAATGCCGCCCCGGAACTGCCTGGGGCGATGGCGCCCGCGTCGAATCAATCTGGCAGGGCGGCGCGCGAGAGGAGCTTGCGCTTGAGCCCCTCGCTCCCCGACGGTCAGCCGTACGCGCTGCCGGATGCGACGCTCGTCACCGACGAACGAGGACAAGCGTTCCAGGTGCCTTTGAAGCGCGAATCGCCCGCGCTTCCCTATGGAGTGGCCGTCGTGGCGTCGTCGTCCGAGACCGGTGCCGGCATGTTTCGGCGGCGCCTGGAAACCGCCGCCCGCCTTGGACCGGTCGTGATCCTGCTGCCGCCGCATGTTCAAGTGAATACGGAGGGACAGTTTGTTCTGGATGACGCCGCCGCCGGGTTTGGCCCCGCGGACATCGAAGCACCGGTTGCTCTCTGGTCCGAGTCGGACTCGGACGACGGCGTTGAGTGCGCTGTGCGGATCGACAGCGAGGCGGGAACGATGCTGCTCCTGGACTCCCGCTCTGTGGACAGCGTCGCGGAGGTGCGGCGGAGCATCGACCGACTGCCGGGCATGCCCGAGGTGAGGGAGAGCAGTATTGTCCTGGTGACGGATCGCCCCCTGTGGACGGCGGCGCCGGCGCTGTGGGCGGAACTGGCCAGCCTGCCGGGGATGCGCGAGCAAGCCGTCGTCCTGGCCTTCAGCCGAATTGGCGAAGTGCGCGAAGAACAGCGCGACGGCATCCGCTGTGTGGTTGTGCCGCATCATGTTGTTCGCGACGAAGCCGGCACAGTTTGGATATCGCAGGGCCGCGGCGATCCAGACGTCAGCCGCCTGCACTCGGATGCGATTTCCGACATTCGGCGCTTCAACCCCCGAATCCAGGATGAGCGAGACCGTCTCGTCAAAAGTTTGATTGTGACGCCGGTGTGCGGCCTGCGAACCGAAACAACCGTGCGCTTTCGAAATACCCTCGATACGCCTCTGGACGTGCGCGCGGACTGGACGTTCGGCAACGAGGAAGTACCCGTAAAACCGGAAATCCTCGGCTTCCAACTGGCCCCGGACGAGGAATTCAGCCAAGTCTTCCGGTTTCAGAACGAGGATGAGCGGCCACTCAAGTTTTTGCGCCCGCGCTTCGTCCTCTCGATGAACGCGCCCGACGGCGCGGGCGGGGTATCCCCCCTCGTCGTGCAGGCCGCCCCCATGTGCTGCATGCGCGGAACCGTCGAGCTTGTCGATGACGATGTTGTTTTGGACGGGGACCCTTCCGAGTGGGCCGGACGGGGCTATCCGCTCAACCACGAGTCTCAGGTGGTCGAAGGCCTGGACGCCTGGGGAGGTCCCGCCGACCTCTCCGCCAACCTGTTCGTCAGCCGGACCTCCGACTCCGTCCTCCTCGGTGCTCACATCTATGACGACCAGCTCGGCAAATCCGATCGGGACTCCCGGGCCACTCTATCCATCGCTGTAGACCTGCTGCCCTTTCAAACCCTCGGCAGTGGAATCGGCACCCTCTCTGTTCCGCCCACCCCAACCGACCAAGCCCCCCACAGCACAACAGGTCTCCCGCCTGTTCTCTCCGCGTCAACGGAGCCAGACAACAACGGTGAGGAGCACGCCAGCGGGCGCCCCGGACGAATCGAACTGCGCTTCACCAAGCAGACCGGCATTCGAATCACGCCGAAACTTGAGGGCGTCCGGGCACGCTGGAGCGAAACTGCGGAAACACTCTCCTTCGAAGCCCGTATCCCCGTCGACCTGTTTGCCGACGGCGCGCTTGGCTCCCATCTACGCTTGGACGCAACTCTAACCGAACCGAGCGACGACGACCGACACGTCTGCCTGGTCTTCTCCGGACGCGATCCCGAGCTGAAGAATCCCGAGCTGTTCGGCATCTTCCGCGTCTCCATCCAGGAAGAGGACAGCGAGTAGCCCCCCACGCCTCGCTGGGCGTGAAAACGCCGGGAATGGAAATCAGCCCGCGTTCCTTTCCTCCTGCCGTCATCTGCGCACGCGTCCCGAGCGTTGTCCGCCCATCAGGGCTTCGACTTCGGCAAGGGTCGTGTAATTGAAGTCGCCCTTGATCGAATGCTTGAGGCAACTGGCCGCCACGGCGAACTGGATGGCCTTTTCCGGCTCTGCGTAGTCCGCGCTGTTGAGAGCGTGCAGCAAGCCTGCACAGAACGAATCGCCGCCGCCCACGCGGTCCACAATGTTGCGAATTTCGTAGGGTTCGTACTCCGCCTGATCATTCAGAGGGGCGAGGAAGACACGGTCTGCCTGACAGTCAAAGAGCATAGCCCCCCAGTTGTTGTGTGTGGCCGACAGGCTTTCACGCAGCGTGATGGCCACCTGGCGGAGGTTCGGGAAGTGTTCGACGATTGTCCGAGCGACGGTTTCATAAGCGGCGGCATTGATGCTCCCGGACTCAACCGAAGTGCCCTCTGCCTGAATGCCCAGCACGTCATCCGCGTCCTCCTCGTTCCCAACCGCAACGTCGACGAACGGCAGGATTTGGCTCATGCATTCCCGCGCCAGGGCTTTCGGCGCCTGGTTCGGGTTCCATCTCCACAGCTTTTTGCGGAAATTGAGATCGCAGGAGACGGACGCGCCGTTGTCTTTTGCGCGCCGCACCAGTTCGAGAGTTGCATCGAAGGCGTTTTTGCTCAGCGCGGGGGTGATGCCGGTCACGTGCACCCAGTGAACATCCGCCAACGCCCCATCAAAATCGTATTCCTCCGGAGCCGCCATCGAAATGGCGGTGGCGTCCCGGTCGTAGATGACATTCGAACTGCGCTGATTGGCGCCGGTTTCAAGGAAGTACATGCCGAGACGCCCTTGCTCGCGCAGCAGCACCGGCGAAACGTCGATGCGCAGGCCGCGCAGCACCGTCAGCATGGACTGGCTGACTGGGTGGCCCGGCACGGCGGTCAAATACCGAACCGGATTCTCCAACATGGCCAGGGACGCGGCAACGTTGGCCTCGCCGCCCGCAAACGTCACATCCACCTTGCCGGGCAACGCCTGCCGAAAGCGCAGAAAGCCCTCGGGCGCCACACGCATCATAATCTCTCCAAACGTCAAAAACATAATGTTTTGCTCTCCCGATCGGAAATCTCTTTCCGATCCAGCCGAACCCCGGTCTCGGGATGCATATCCTTGCGAATCCGCGCAGGAACCGAAGCCCGGTCTTGTTTCGTCAATGTATTAACAAGTTCCTTACATGCCAGCAATGTATTATGTGGAATCATCCTGTCAACAAATGGGGACGTTGGAGTTCTTGGTCTCTTGCATGACTGGGGGCCAGCTGAAAGGGGCAAAAAACCGGCGTGGGCACCTCGTGCCGGGTGCGGGGTTTGCCGGGTTGGGGCGTCGGCATGGAGGACGACGCGGAAGTCGTCGGGGGTCCAGTCGTTGACCAGAGGCGGCTGAGCGAAGCGGGCGGTGGTGGCGCGGAAGCGCTCGTCGTGCAGACTCGATCCGCTGCGGACGACCTTGAAGTTGCTGCTCTCCGATCCGGCGGGGTTGCGGTTGAGGCCAGGTTTGTCGTACTCGTAGTCGTTCCAGCCTATGTCCACAGAATTTGGTTGGATCCGGTCAGTTGAGTTAGCAATGGCTTTAG
>CAZSBQ010000067.1:0-17553 GCA_964604795.1 uncultured Victivallales bacterium
ATCACCACGAAAACTCCTTTGGAGCCCCTTTTTTATGCGTGGAATTTCCTGTTGCAGCTCGCATGGGGAAAGAAGCGGTAGGCTTGGGCGCCAACGGTGTAGACCACATGGCGCTCGACGGTCAGTTCTGGGTACCGGCGCTGGAGATCGTCCGCGTAGGCGTTGACCTGCTCGACGTCCTCGGCGCGCGGCTCGGACCAGGCGGCAACGCCGAGCCGCTCGCCATCGGCGCGGGAGAAATGCTTGAACTCGATCATCGCGGCTTGGTGCTCGAACGGGGTGCCCGCGCGCCCGACGGCCTCCCAGTCGCTGCGTCCGCTCGGGTGGTTGACCTCGATGGCAATCATGAAGTCGGGTGAGAGGTAGCGGGTGCACAGCTCGTAGAAGGTGGTGCGGAAAAAGTTTTCATTGACCTTGTCGAAGGCCTGGGCAGGGATTTGGCCGACGTACTCGTGCCAGTAGCCGTCGAACAGCGCCGCCCAGTCGCGGTCGGTAAGAAAGCGGCTGAACATGCCTCCGTAGCGCGTGGACACATCGATGTCCTCGAGTTCGTTGAAGTATTCGGTGAAGATCGTCTTGACCGTCAGATTGGGAAACTCGAGATTGAAGCGGTCCCGGAACGTGAGCATGCCCAGGTAGTAGAGGCTGAGCGGCAGGAAGCGCTTGTCGAAGAAGCGCTTCATGTTGAATGTGCTGCGCAGCATGGCCATATCGACCGGCAGGGCGCCCTCGAACATTAGTTGCTCGACACGCTCGCGGGCTTCCTCGTGGCTGCCGGTGAGCCGGCGCAGCCAGCTGATGTCGACGCGCAGATTGTCGTCGATGGTCTCGCGGGGAATGCGGCCGTTGTCGATCACGAGTCGATTCAGGTAGAAATTGCAGATGGTCGAGTTGTAGAGCGTTTCGCTCGCGTCCGGCAGCAGGCGGTAGCCGTTGTAGTGGATGCGCAGGTCGTCGCGCACCCGTTGGCGCAGCTCGTCGCTCCAGCCGCGGTCGGCGAAGATTTCCTCCAGATAGGTGTCCACCTCGTCCTGGGTGAATCCCATCATGGACAGGGTGTGGTCCTCCAGCGTGATGATCTGGCCGATGTTGAAGCCGCTGGTCAGATCGTCCATGGTCACGGGCAGCACGCCGGTGATGAAGGTGCGGGCGACGCTGCCTTCGCCGATGCCGGCCTTGATTACCTTGTAGAAGGTGCGCAGGCAGGAGTCCCCGGTGGCCAGTTCGCGGTAGAGCTGGTCGCAGTGAGTGGTGAGCAGCTGATTGGTGAAGTTGTCGTACTCGTCGATGATGATGTTGACCGGTGGCGTGCCGGCGGACTTGACAATGCGCTGGATGACCTCAAGCGCCGCGCCTGCGGACTCCGCATCCGCAGCTTCGGAAAAGTCGGCGATAGTACTGTATTCGGCGGCGAACACCCGCACGGCATTGTTGCAGGTTCGATGGAACGCTTTCTCCAGCAGTTGCTTGTCGGGCTTCACTTCCAGCCGCGAGAAATCGAAGCGCAGCACCAAGTGGCTGCTGTGCTGATCGGTGGGATTGCGTCCGATGTCGGTGTTTCCGAACAGCTCGTCGAAGCGGTCCCGCCGATTGACGTCGTAGTAGCACTCCAGAATCGAGCACCAGAGACTCTTGCCGAAGCGCCGCGGACGCAGATGTGCCGGTGCTTCGTACAACTCCAGTTCGCGAATGTACCGCGTCTTGTCGACGAAGTAGTAGCCGTCGTCAACAACTTTCTCGTAGTTCGCCACCGCATATGGAATCTTCTTCTTCATGCTCGTAAGATAGACTCGATATCGGCGCTTTTCAATCCGGCTGGACACTGTGTCAGGGCTATCCCCACAGATTATGGTTGGATTTCTTGTCCAGGCTGTGCGTCCACCGGCAATCCACGGAATGGGTCACGGAGTTGCCGTCTGCCCCAAGGCGGGTGCCAGGACCACGCGAAAGCCCACTTCCTCATTGCGGAAATATTGGCTCATGGCGACACGGTAGCTGGGCGTGCACATGTGGTCGGGCGCGCCGGCGGCACCGCCGCGATAGACCTTGTGGTTGCCGACGACGGCCCCCCACGGGTCTTGCTTGGCTTTCTTGTCGTAGGCCACATACCAGTCGTGGCACCACTCCCACACATTGCCGCGCAAATCATACAGCCCCAGGGCATCCGCCTGCCGCGTTCCCACCGGCTGAACCATGCCGTCGCTGTTTTCCTCAAACCAGGCATATCGACTCAAGGGCCCCTTGGGGTTCGCGAGAATGGAGACATACTCCCACTCGGCTTCGGTGGGCAGACGATAGACATATCCCTCGGGCAGCGAGCCAGCCTGGCGTTCGGCTTCGGTGAGCTTGTCGCAATACGCCATCGCCTCGTTCCACGTCACCCCGCCGACCGGCTTCTTCCCTTGCCGATCCTCTTTTTGCATAATCCGTCCGTACTGAACTTCCGTCACTTCATGCCGGGCGATCCAGAACGGTCGCGAAATCAACACGGGGTGTCTGGGTCCCTCGCGCTGTTCCCCATCATCCCGCCCCATCTCAAAGCGTCCGGGCATGACAAACACCAACTCGATATCCTCTTCAGCCGCACTGGTCCATTGCGGTCCTTCGGCGGGCCGCTCACACAACAGCGACGGTTGCTCTGGAGTGTGGGAAAGAACGATCCGAAAGCCGAGAAACGGGGCGGCAAACTGCGGGCCGTAGATGCTTGTTCCCTTGGAAATTCGGATGCGGTCAAACCACGATTCGCCGACTGCGGCGGGACAGGCTTCCTCGTGCAGGCTGCGTCCGGAAGGCGCCAGGCCGCAGCCGTCGCGGTCACGCCAATCCAAACACCATTCCTGAACATTGTCGAACACGCCGGTCAGGACCGGATTCCGGGACTCTGCGGATTGAACGGTATGAGTTTGGGCTCTCTTCTTTGATTCGGCGGGGCGTTCGGCGTTGTCGCGGATGACGCTCCATTCCCGCAGGGTCGGCAAACGGTAAGCCATGTCCAACGGCAGGCGTTTCGCGCCTTGCTCTTTTTCAGTAAGATGCCTGCAAAAACGACGGGCCTGCTCCCAGGTCACCGATTCCACAGGACGGCGCTCGCCCTCGAATTGACTGAAGTTCCCTCCGGATATCTGCTTGTACTGCTGCTGGTTAATTTCGTGACTCGCCGCCCAGAAAGCGCGTCCCCGCTCGGTCTCCAAAGGAACAAACATCAAATCAAGAATTCCAATCCGCCAGGGTTCGCCCGCCTCCGGCGGTGCCGATTCAGCCTCATCAATCCAATGATACAACTCCCCGGGATTTTCCGGAGCCAAGACAAACCGGAAACCAGCGTCCGCACCAATGCCGTCGCCGCGACTCGGGACGCGTCTTTCCGATGTGCAGTCCGCCGGCTCGGAGAGCGCGCTGCCGCCGCGCCGAGCCCGTTGGCCCTCCGGCGGCGCGTCGTCTGGGGCCGGGCCGGCGGGCACCCAGTCCCCGCACAGCTCGGAGGCATTGCCCAGCAGATCGTGGACGCCAAGTCGATTGGGGCGGCGGGTCGCCACGGGGTGCAGCTCGCGGTCGCTGTTGTACGCGTGCCAGGCAATTTCGCCCAGAGGCGGATTCTCCTCCCAACCCGCACGACAAACCAGCTCCCATTCCGCTTCGGTGGGCAGCCGATACACATACCCATCGGGGAGCCGACCGGCTTGGCGTTCGCGTTTTGTCAATTCCCGGCACATGCGGTTCACTTTCTGCCGGCTCAATCCAACCACCGGCAAAAAGCCGTCGGTGCGCGGCAGTTTCCCATCCTCCATGATCCGGATACGGGCAAGCCGGGTGGTTTCAATGTCGGCCACCCAAAACGGCTTTTCCACGCGCACTTCGCACAGAGTGCTTTCGCCCGCGCCATAGGGGCGGACATACGTGCCGGGCTCAACTGGACGCATGCGAATCCACGTGCCGCCGAGCGCAAACGACTTGTCCGGTTGCGGCGACACCGCTGGTTCCACATCCACCCACACCGTGTATCGCCCCGAACCACCCGCGCTCCAGGACGCGGTTCCCCCCGCGGTCATTTCCTCTTCGTCCTCCGCCGGCATGCGCACGGCAATCCGGTAGGCGCCCCCCGTTTCCACGGCAAACTGACACGGCGTCCGGCGAGTTTGAAGAACACCGTTGATGTAAATTTCCGCGCCTGCAACCTCCTCCCCCTCGGTCACACGTCCACGAACAGTCAACAAGGGCGGAAGCTCGGCCAACGCCCTCCTTTGCAGACGAAGGGCTTGCTCGTGGGATTCCTCCAACTCCAGGGCAGCATCGGTCTGGGCCAGCACCTCGTGCCATTGCTGCTGGCCAACAGCCTCGCGCGCCCGGCGCAAACAAGCCTCAAGCTTCTCCCCGCGGCGCTTGTCGACCAGCCGCTTCGCCACGCGTCCGCGCGCCTCCTTCGCCTCGGGCGAATCCTCGAATCCGGGAACATCCAGGGCTTCCGCATAGGTGTTTTCCGCCGCCTGCCAGCGGCTCACGGCTTCGAGGCGCTCGCCCTCGGTCATCAGCGCCTGGTACCTCTCTTCATTGCGAAGTTCGCGAGCCTGCCTGGCCGCCTTCGGGACCAAATCGCGCGCCTCGTCGAAGCGCGCGGCCGCTTGACGAAACTCCTGAGCGGCGCGCAACTCGTCGGCCTGCTCGCGCTTGTCCTCCACCCGCCGCCACAAACTGCCGCCGAATTCCTCGAGCAGTTCCGGATCAACAGAACGAAGGACCTCCTTGAATGTTTTTTCCGCCGCCATCAGCTCGCGGCGCCCCTGAGCGACGTCTATCGTATCCCTGAACATGCCGCGGGCCTCCTCCCACGCCCGCGCCGCTTCGTCAAATGCGCCCTGGTCAAACGCGGACTCCGCCTGCTGCGCGGTCTCCGCAGCAGCCGCCCAAAGATGTTCCGCAGACTCATCCCCGCCAACAGCTTCCGCCCGCTCCCGGACGTGCTCGAGACGGTCGCGTTGCGCGAGAGCGTTTTCATGCCGCCTCAAACGGGCAAGCATCTGTTTCCCTCGCTCCATGGCATCTTCAAAGACCTCGACGGACCCTCGATATTCCTCCAAGCCCATAAGCTTCCGGGCGGTCTCCAGGCGACGGTCCAGCCCGGCGGCGGCCTCGGGCAGCACGCTTTCCCCCTGCATTGCTGCTATATTCTCCCGCACCATGCGCGCCTTGGCCCGCGCGTGACGCGCATCACCGGCGGTGTGCGGCGACTGCGCTCTTTCCAGCAGCGTTTGAGCCTCCGTGTTTTCCGGAGCCATATCCAAGGCTTCTCCGCACAACTCGATGGTCACATTGTAGCGTCGTCGACTGTAGGCCTCGCGCGCTTGGCGCACGAGGACTTCGATGCGGGCGCGCCGAGTTTCGGCCAACTCCTGAATCTGCTGCCGACGCGCCTGGTCCTGCTGCCATTTCCGCCAAACGCGGGGACCCGCCGCTCCGAATCCCCAGAGCAAAACCGCGAACACCCCCACGCTGACGGCGATGCGTACAATCGAAATGTGACGACCGCTTCCGGGCCTGGATGCGGTGCGCGCCGCCCCGCCGCCGAACTCGCCGTCTTCTGTCAGCCGGTCGGCCATCATCGTGGCCTCCAGCAGAAGCTGATCAGCCGAATGCTCCAACGTGCTGACCGCCGGAATCCGCCCGGCGATGAAGCGGCTGTCCAACTCCCCCTCGCAAATCAACGCCGCCACCGCCTCCATCCCCATGGCTTCGCCGGCATGCTGCGCATGAACGATTTTGCCCTGCTCGAAAAAGATCGATCCGGCCAGATCCCCGTCATCCACCCGAAACAACGCGAGTTCGCCGGACCGACGCGAACTGGCGAGGAATTGAACGGCGCCGGGCAGTTCCCCCTCCTCCAAGCGAATGGACATGGATGCGCCCTCCCCCTCCGCAGAAACGGTGCGGGGCGCGTCGGGTGCGGTCACCAAGCAGGAAAGCAGCTGGGCAAACTTTCCGCGTCCTTTTGGGATCGACGAGGCCGCATCCCCGGAACGGTCTTCCGCCGTTTCATTCGATTGGCTGTTTTCCTCGTCTTTCATAGTGCTCATGTGATCTCGGTTGTGTCGTTTCTCAGAACTGCAACGGTTCAGTGTCGCAGCATTCGGTCACTTTTGCAGCTGTGGTCATCACCAAAAATCCAGGCGCCGGACCAAGCTCCCCCTCCCAGCCGCTTTCCTGTGCTGAGTTCGTAAAATCATGTTTTTCGCCATTTGGCGAGGTTCCGACAGTATCATGCCTCCGCATTGCATTCAGCTACTATACATCATTTCACAACGGCGCGGAGATAGCCATATTCATACCAACTCCCGGTGAAATTGTCCTTTTCGGGTTTTTTCCCCGCCGTTGGCATGAATCCTGTTAGTAAACGTGCAGTTCCGCAAAGGTTGCATAACCAATAACCTTGGTCGGCCCAAACACAATGCGCCGACCACAGCCCCCAAAAACAATGGTTGCTCTGCCAAAAGAACAAAAAAACATTCTTGTTGTGGACGACGAGCATCACATCGTGCAAGTGCTCTCGGCGCTGCTCAGAAAGGAAGGCTACATCGTCAAAACCGCATTCGACGCCGTCCAGGCCCTTGACATGCTGGAACCCGGCGCCTTCGACGCCATTCTCTCGGACATCCGCATGAGCGGCATGGACGGCTTGGCCTTCCTGCGCGAAAGCCAACAACGCTGCCCGGAGACACCCGTGGTGCTGATGACCGCTTTCGCATCCGTGCAAACCGCCACAACCGGCCTGCGCGACGGTGCCTACGACTACATCAGCAAACCATTCAAGGTCTCCGAACTGCAGAGCACTCTCCGTCGTGCCGTGCGCGCCAAAGTCGACACGTCTCAGCACGAATGGACTGCTCCCGCTGTACAATACCAGTTCGAATCGCTCATTGCCGCCAGCCCGGAAATGCAGGAGGTGAGCCGGCGCATTCAAAAGGTCGCCCTGACCCGCCATCCCGTCATTATTCTGGGCGGCCCCGGTGCCGGGAAAACCGCCGTCGGGCGCGCCATTCATCGCGCCAGCCGCCGCCGGGAGGCCCCGTTTCTGGCCCTTGACTGCGCTTCGCTCAGCGAAGACCGCCTGGCCGAGGAACTGCTCGGACGCAATGACGCAACCGACGGACATGAACAGTCATTGCCCCGGCCCGGCGCCCTGCGCTCCGCCGACGGAGGCACAATACTGCTGCGGCATGTGGGTTCCCTGCCGGAAACGCTGCAGCAAATTCTGCTCACATACCTCGAAACCGGCACATACACCCCTCTGGGCTCGGAAAGTCCGTACCAGTCGGATGTGCGCATTCTGGCGACGGACTGCAACGAACTCGAACAGGTCAGCCGTGCCGGGCGCTTCCGTCATGATCTGCACGTCCGACTGCACATGATGACCGTCACCATTCCAGAGCTGCGCGGACGCCAAGCCGACATCAAAGCTCTCGCCATGCACTTTCTCAAACAGTATAACCGGAGCAACGACCGGGCAGTTCGTCTGTCCGCCGCGGCGGAACCAGCCCTGATCGGCCACACCTGGCCCCGCAATGTCGCCGAATTGGAGGACGTCATACACCAAGCGGCAGCAACCTGCACCGGAGGAATCATCGCCGTATCCGACCTGCCCGCAGCGCTTCGGAAAGAGCGCGATGAACCCCCTAACTCCCACCCGTTTCACGCCAGCAACGGACGCGGAAAAACCGCCGCCGCATTCCTGCGCCGGCAGGAAAGCGCAATGATTGACCTGCTGTTGCGCCGATTCGACGGCGACGAAACCACGGTGGCCAAGACGCTGGGAATCACCCTGGCTGAACTGCATCGCAAACACTATACCTCAACAAAGCCTCAGCTGGCCAGCCAACAAGGATAACCCCACCCACCGGGTCATTTTTCGCCCGGACTACCTCTATCATATCGGCTGCGGTTTGCTCTTTCCAAACACGGCATGTGTTTTTGGGAATTGACGGCGGTCCTGCTGCTCACCTATCCGCTTCTGCGGATATGCTCTCCCTCTCTCCACACACACAACAGCAGGGCCGCCGTCTTCCGCCAGACGGCGACAACATCAAAACCGCTCAACCGTGCAGTCCGGGACCGACTCCAGGAAGATTTGCCCGTAGCGCGCCGTGCAGACGCGGCTGTCCAGAACCACGACGATGCCGGTGTCGGTCTTGCTGCGGATCAGCCGCCCGAAACCCTGGCGAAAGCGCAGCACGGCTTCGGGCAGCGTGCAGTGCCAAAACGGGTTTCCCCCCTTTGCGCGCACTTTCTCGTGCCGGGCGGCAACGAGAGGATGATCGGGCACGGCAAACGGCAGCCGGACGATGATGACGTTCCGCAGCGCCTCGCCGGGGATGTCCACCCCCATCCAAAAACTGCTGGTGCCGAAAATGACCGAGCGCGGATCGGCGCGAAATTGCTCGACCATGCGCGAGCGCGGGATCCCCTGCCCCTGGATCAGCAGGTGAATTCCCTGCTTGGCGAAGAAAGGCGAAAGCAGGTCGGCGAATTCCTGCATCATGCGGTAGCTGGTGAACAGCACGAACGCGCCGCCGTCGGTTTCGCCGACAAACTGCTCGACCTGCCGGGCCGCCGAGTCCAGGAAGAGACTGCCGCGGTTCGGATCCGGCATGGACTCGGCCAGGTGAATGGTGACCTGGTCGCGGAAGTTGAAGGGCGAGTCGAGCACCTCGGTGCGTGCGGACTCCGCACCGATTTCGCGGGTGAAGTACTCCATGCTCCCGCGCACGGCCAGGGTCGCGCTGGTCACCACCACCGGGGGGCAGGACTCGGCGAACAAATCGGCCTGCAGAATGCGGCCGACATCGATGGGAACCGCGCACAGGGTGACGCTGGCCGACGACTTGCCCGCCTTCTCCAGCCAGTAGACGTGATCGGGCGCCTCCATACCTAAAAATGCCTGCACGCCCAGGCGGAAGTCCTGGATGCGCTTCAGCAGAGAGCGGAATTCCTGGCGGCGCTCGACCTCTTCGGCCTCGGTGGTTGCCAGGGGACGGATGGCGCTTTCCACCGCCTCGAGATGCGCGCTGATCCGGTCGGGAATATGGTTCGGATGCGTGTAGCGGGCGGGCAGGCGGTCGAAATGGTTCAGCCAGGCTTCCAGCTTGCCGAAGAAGCGGCGGACGCTGTCCGCGGCGTCGATGACGGCCATGCGCGACTCCGAGTAGGTCAAATCCAGCAGCAGTCCGCGTCCGGTGTCGTTGTTGTAGAGACGGTTGAGCACGCGCAGGATGCCGTATCCGGACACGCGCAGCCCCATGTGAGTGGCGGCGGTGTCCTGGACCGTGTGCCCCTCGTCGAGAATGGCGGCGGCGTAGTCCGGCAGCAGGGTGGTCTCCGCCCCCTCCTCCTGCCGCATGGCCAGGTCGGTGAAGAAAAGAGCATGGTTGGCGATGATGAGGTCGACACTGTGCAGCCGTTTGCGGGCCTTCATCAGAAAGCAGTCCTGGAAGAACGGGCATTGGTTGTTGAGGCAGTTGCCGAGTTCGCAGCAGACCGCGTCCCAGACTTGGAAGTCGGGAATCCAGTCCAACTCGGTCTTCGAACCTTCGCCGGTGGTTTGACTCCACTGATGAATGCGTTCGACCTCGGGCACCAGCGAGTCGTCGGGCAAAAATTGCTCCCGCTTGCTGCCTGCCGCCGCCTGCAGACGGCGCAAGCACACGTAATTGCTTCTGCCCTTGGCGATGGCCGCGGAAAACGAGCGGCCGCTGAGCGCCTGCAGGAGGGGAACGTCCTTCTGCAGTATCTGTTCCTGCAGACTGATCGTGTGGGTGCTGACCACCACGGGCATTCCCTTCAGCTCGGCCAGCAGGTCCGCGGGGACCAGATACGCGAAGGTTTTGCCCACCCCGGTCGGCGCCTCGACGCACAGATGCGCGCCGTCCGCGAACGCCTGCGCGATGCACTCGGCCATGCGCTGCTGCTGCGGACGGACTTCATAGGGTCGGCCGCCATGCTTTTCAGCCTGCTGGAGCGGGGTGTCCTGGCCGAAAAATCCCAGCGTGCGGGGAACGATCTCCTGGATGTCGCGCGATGCCGTCAAATCCAAACCTCCAAACCAAAATGCGTGACGGACAATGTCGCCTGCTTTTCGCGTCGGTCAAGCGCTGTTAAAGTAGTACTACAGGCATCCCCGCCTGTAGCTTGGGGCGAATTTCAGTGTTTCTTTTCCTCGAAAATGCGGGCAGGAGATTCGGGTGCGACTATATTGGAGGCGGCAAGGCTTGAAAAGCGCCGAGCCGCGCCCGGCACTTTGCAGGGGTCGGCGCCCCGACGGCCCGCGGGACGGGCGCGGAGGCCGCGCCCGGTACTTTAGTAGGGGTCGGCGCCCCCGACGACCCGCGGGACGGGCGCGGAGGCCGCGCCCGGTACTTTTGTAGGGGTCGGCGCCCCGACGGCCCGCGGGACGGGCGCGGAGGCCGCGCCCGGCACTTTGCAGGGTTCGGCGCCCCGACGGCCCGCGGGACGGGCGCGGAGGCCGCGCCCGGTACTGCTGATTGAGAGGTGATACGATGGCATTGTCGGTACACAAGAAAATCGAGATGGAGTTTGGCGCCTCCTCCGCGGAGAGCGACGACATCGCGCGCATCGCACGCGGCAACGTGGCACGCATGGCCCGACGGCTGCCGCGGGCGCTGATCGAAGACCGAAAGCAGGAGGTCCGGGAAATCTGCACCCGCCTGAAGGCGTTTGCCGAAGCCCTCGAGGAACCCAGCCTGGCGGAACTGGTGTCCGGATTCGCCGATTTGCCGGAGCAAAGCGGCTCCGAGGAACGCGAACAGCGCCTCCAAACCCTGGACATGCTTGTCGCCGAATGGGAAATGTCCGCGGATTCCTGAGGGTGCGCCCCCCTGGGTGGTGATCGGAGATCGGTGATCAGCAACCCACACACACACACACACACACTCCCTGGAGGGCGAGACTCCCGTCGAGCCGGGGTGGTGGGCACTGGCGGCCCGCGTTTCCTCCGAAGGCGAGGGTTTTCCGGTGCATGCAACCCGCGCCGCCTTTCGTCCGACGGCGGGGCTCGACGGAGTCTCGCCCTCCATCGCGCCTTGCGCGGGCCGCCCCACACCCCCACCCATCATCCCTCGAAGTGCCGAATGACCCGACTGAACTCGTCCACGAAAATGTTTTCCAGCCAGCGCGGCATAATATCCTGTGCCGCGACGATACCGGCCTCAATGCCCTTGCGCGCCGCGGCGCGGTCTTCGTCCGCGATGCCCTTGACAAAGTCCGCCAGCGCGGCGCTGATCAATCCGAATCCCGCGAGAGTGCGGATGATTTCGGCGGGGGTGCCGCGGTCCTCCTCGGTCAGCATTTGGTAGGCTTCAGTGTGAATCGCACGTCCCTTTTCCGCCACGGCCTGCAGGTCGTCGACCGCGCTGTCCGCACAGTCTTTGCCGACGCGCTCGACGTCAATCGCCCGGCCGTCGGTGTGACGGCCGTCGAAGAACGAAATGCCGGAGAGCTTTTTCATCTCCCCGTCGAGAGCTTGGAGGCGCTGCATGAAGCCCAGGAAGGCGGCCCCGCGATGGTTGCCCAGCACGACGTCGGCGACGCATTCCTCGGAGACCCCGGACTTTTCGGCGTTATCGGCGTGCCACATGCGGGCGGCAAATCGGGCAAGCGGCACGAAGTCGAGCGGATCATTGTCGTCCACGCGCGCGAATTCGACCGCCTCCGACAGCGCATCGAGGTTTGCCCCGGCTTCCACGGAGGGGTGCCTGAGCATTTTGCGCTCGCCGTCGCGCGCCCGCACGGCCTGATCGCCGTCCCACACCCACACTTCGGGAACGCCGCCGTCGAGCAGCATGGTGGTAAACCACTCCTGGTGATCTCGGCAGAGCTTCTCGGGATCGGCTTTGGCGCACGCCGAACAGTGGCAGCCGGTTCCCTCGGGCGCTTCGGACACGTCCAGGTGAAACGGATGAATGCCTTTTCTGTAATCGCGCTGCAGGACTTGCGCGAAGAACTCCTGCAGGAAAGTTCGCGTGTCGGGGTTGGACAGGCAGAGGGACGTACCCGTCGGGTTGCCCCCTTTGTCCACAGTGGAGAGTTCCGGACGGACAACCGGCACCTGACTGTAGCGTCCAAAGGGATCGACCACGGCGGCCAAGGTCAAACCGCGCTCGTTGGCGAAGGTGACCAGATCGCCCCACATGCGGTCGGCGATGATTTGCTGGTGCACCGGATCGGCCTGCCACTCGCGGTTGCCGACGGAGAACCACTTGCGGATCATCGGCTCGGCGACATCCTCCTCTTCCTCGCCCGAGGGCAGACACAGCAGGTCGCCCTGCTCTTCGCCCTGCGACGGGGGCCGACCGAAAACACGGGTGGCAAGATGCTTCATCTTGAAAAAGGACAGGCGGTCCATAAGCTGCTCCCAGTCGGCTGAGAGCATGTAGCGTCCACCGCGGGCCATATCGACGAACACGCCCGGCTCGAAGCTGCGGGACCAATCCCGAATGCGAAAATTGGGCGAGAATGTTTCGCGCCCGCCGGAGCGGTAGAGCCATCCCAGGGTTTGCGCACCCCAGAGAGCGCCGACCTGGGTGGAGGTGCGCACGGTCACCACGTTGTTGCGCACCTGCAACTCATAGAAATCGTCGCGGACCTCGACGGGAACATCATCCATCTCCAACTCGTCGGCCGGCACCACGTGAATTTCGATGATGAACTTCTTCTTGTTCGCCACCACCCGGACGCCCGCGGCCGCGAGAACACTGCGAATGGTCTTGCGCTGCAGGGGAAGAACGTTGGCCGTAACTAATCGGGCATCGGCGCACAGCTCGCTGTCTCCTTCGAGAATTTGCAGGCTTTGAGGTTGCGGGACGATGCAGAGTTCGGCAGGATCAGTTTGGTTTTCACTCATGGGAGCAGTCCGTATGTCGTTCCGGGCCATGGTAGAATGCCACTGTTTGCAGAGAAAAGAGCAGCTGCGAAATTAGAATCCTGTACTATGGCTCCACTCAAGAAATTTTCAAGTCAGCCGGCGCGTATTAAGGACCAATTCCCCTATTTGTAAAAATGCTTTTATGTGGCAGAATGCGCCGAAACGGGCCTCCCCGCTGGACGCGCGGGACGGGCGCGGAGGCCGCGCCCGGCACTTTGTAGGGGTCGGCGCCCCCGACGACCCGCGGGACTGGGCGCGGGGGCCGCGCCCTATGTCCACAGAATTTGGTTGGATTGCTTACGTACTGCGGCCATCCTGGATGCGGAGAACTTCACAACAGGCAGGGATGCCCGTTGATACTAAAGCCATTGCCAACTCAACTGACCGGATCCAACCAAATTCTGTGGACATAGGCCGCGCCCGGCACTTTGTAGGGGCCGGCACCCCCGACGGCCCGCATTCCTTCGGCTGGACAAGGGGGTGCGGCGGATGTATTTTATTGTGCCTGTCAAAAAACATTGCCCCCCAGGCGTTCTTATCTCATGAACGGAATCGATCCACAATTCAAGACCACGCCGGCACGCTCCGCAGACAACTCCATGGAAATCGGCGCGATCATGAACGAATACGAGGCGCCGCTGCTGCGATACGTGTCCCAACTGGTCTGGCCCGACGTCGAGAGCAGTCAGGACGTGGTGCAGGAAACTTTTCTGCGGCTGCACCGCCTGATCGAGCGCGACAAGGGGCACACCATCGAAAAAGTCAACCAATGGCTGTTCCGCGTGGCTCACAACCTGGCTATGGACGTGCAGCGCAAGCGCGGACGCACCCAAAAGGTCACTAACCGGCTGCAGCACGATCCGGTCCTGAACCCGGGAATCGACGCCGAAGGGCGCGACGCCGAAACCGAATTCGCCAGCCGCGAAGCCTGCCAGGCGGCCATGGCCGCACTCGAAACCCTGCCGGAGCAGGAGCGGCAAGTCGTCACCCTGAAAGTGCTCGACGACCTGACCCTCCGCGAGATCGGCGAGATTCTGGACCTGAAAATCGGCACCGTCCACTATCGCCTGACTCGCGGGCTGGAAAAATTGAGCAAGCAACTGGACGAAAACCGTGCATGACCAAACGCACTCAAGCGTCTGAAACCAATGTCGAATGAACACTGCCAATCCGTGCGAGACCGCCTCGGCGCCTACGCGACCGATGCCCTCAACGCGTCCGAACGCTCCGAAATCGAGGTGCACCTCGGCACCTGCCCCGAATGCGCTGCGCAAGCCGAGCGTCTCCGACGCGCGGCGGCCTCCCTGGCGCCGCTGCGCGACGAGATCGCCGAGCACAAGCTGTCCGCCGAGCGCCGACGCCAAATCATCGAGGCGGGAGCCGGAGCAAAACACCCCTTCCGGCTTCACTGGTTGCGCTTATTCACGCACCGCCCCGCCCTGCGCTGGGCGGCCGCCGCCGGGCTCGCGGCACTCGCCGGGCTGGCGGCGGTTCTTTGGACTTCTCCCTCCCGCGATGCGACGCAAATGGCCGCCCGCGAAGCGACAAACTTCAAGAGGAAGGCCGAATCCGAAATCGTCTCGGAGTCGGAGACGCGACAGAGGATGATGAAAATAACGGAGGAAGTAGAGAAGGAAAGAGCCCCGGCTTCTCCGAAAAGACAGCGTTCCGAACCCGCTCGAAGAGTGGGGGAGACGCTCGACGACCACAGTGCCGCCGCGATTGCGCAGCCTCAACTCGCGGATGTCGTGACAGCTCCCTCTCCATTTCGCGACCGGCATGTCCTGCTCGGCGTGCGCGCCACGCGCCCCATCGACGAACTCATCTCTGCGGACCAACCCCTCGCGGACGAAGCTCGCGCCTCGAACTTCGATGATGTATCCGCACGCAGTGAGCCGCGGGATACCGATGACGAAGCAAAAAAAATAGAGGAACCGGAAGCCGAGCAGCAGGCTCCCAGCGGCGATCCAGAAACCATGCCCGTGCGCATACGCTTCAACAAACAAACCGTACGCAGTCAACGGCAAATCGCCGACCGCGCCCGAGAGGGCGGAAAGGTCCGAGGGGGCACCAAGGACTTCGACGCAGTCTACGAAGTCGACCTCGAGGTCCGGGCCGCAGAAAGCCGCGAGGAAAGCGACGAAGTCCACGGCAACAACCAACTCAACGTGGCAACTCTGGAAGCCGACTCGCCGCAGCGGCAATCGCTGACTCAGCAGGTCAATGTCGCACCCCAACTCCAAGACTCCCAGAGCACGACTCAATTGTGCCGGACGGCGCAGGCTCAACCCGAACTCTACCTGGACGCCTGCGAAAACGAACTCGAACGCCTGACCGACACCACAGAAGCCGCCTCAAAAGACGGCGAACAGCCCGTTCTGCTCAGAATCCAAGCCATCCTCCAAGCAATCGCCGAAGTCCGCCCCGTGGATATGCGCACCCAGAACCTTCTCGACCGCGTGAACCGCCAGCTCGCCCCGGCCAAACCCGCCGCCGAACCCGCCAAACGATGACTCGCATCACCTATGTCCACAGAATTTGCTTGGATCCGGTCAGTTGAGTTCGCAATGGCTTTAGTATCAACGGGCATCCCTGCCTGTTGTGAAGTCCTCTGCAGCCAGGATGGCCGCAGTACGCAAGCAATCCAACCAAATTCTGTGGCCATAGCGCGTCACCGCCACCGGTTCGCAGGGCGGTCGTATGCTGGAACCCAACAAGTTGGCAGACGCAGAACTCTTGATCTCTTGGCATAGCTTGACCTCGAATTGAGCCCACTCTAAAAACCCTAATCATGCCCCGGATGGGGCATTTCACCGTAGCCCCGGACAACTTCCTGGGAAACGAGGAACCCAAAAAAGAGCGCTGAAAGCGGTCCTCAATCTCCTTCCGGTGGCATTGCAGCCCTCACGAGGCCTCGGCGGCCCCCTGCGCTTCGCCGAAATGGTGAGTTTTCTCCCAGTAGTGAGGGCGGCGGATGAGCTGGAGAAACCCCTTCCAGGCGGCATAGCTCATCATCGCCCAGTATATCGGCATGGTCAGACCGTAAAAGGTGAGTTTGCCGAATCCCCGCCGCACGCAGGCGATGCCGGCGGCATAGGCAAGCGCGAAGTTGCCGACGAACAGGCACAACGCCGCCATGGCAAAGACGGGGCCGGGAAAGTATACGGCTATGGCTTCCGGTCGAAGCGTAAACCAAACGACCGCCAACGCCCAGTAAAACGGATTGACCAGCTGCGAAAACGGTGTGCCACCGATCAGCAGGTGAAAGTGCAAACTGTTGATCAGCCCCAACCGGCGGCTGGTCCGAAAAAGGTTGCGGGTGTGCACCAGGTAGCTCTGGCAGTACCCCTTGACCCAGCGCGAACGCTGACGAATCCAGAAGCCGAAGTTCGGGCAGGCCTGCTCCCAGGTGGTCGAGTCGAGCATGCGCGTCCGCCAACCGTCCATGAACAGGCGCAGACCCAAATCGCAGTCCTCGGTAACGTTGTACTCATCCCAACCGCCGATATCCAGGAGCGCCTGGACGCGGAAGTGATTGGAGGTCCCCCCCAGCGGTATGGGCGCCTGGAGGGTGTCGAGGGCGGGCAGGCAGAGGTCGAACCAGAGTGCGTACTCCGCAGTAAACCAGCGGGTGAGCAGATTGCGGGTGGGGTTGTAGAAGTTCAGTTTGGCCTGCAGACAGACGACGTCGGTGGGAAGTTGTTCGAATCCCAGTGCCGCCTTGCGCAGCTGGTCGGGATCGGGGCGGTCCTCGGCGTCGTAGATGACGGTGAGGTCGGCGTCGGTGTCCTCCAGCCCGACATTGCAGGCCTTGGGCTTGGTGCGCGGTTCGGAGACGGGGATCGGAAAGATACGGAAAGGAGGCTTCAGTTCGAGCTGCTCCGCCGCGGCCATTGTCTGGTGGTCGTCGGCCTCGATCAGCAAGCGGATTTCCAGGCGCTCGGCAGGATAGTCCAGCTTGCTCAGCGCCGTGACGAGCGAGGGGAGGATTTCACCCTCCTTGTAGAGCGGCAGAAGTACAAGGTAGCGAGGCCACTGATCAGGCGGACGCTCTGCAGCGAGTTCATCCGCGCCGATCTGCAGTTCGCAGCGGCGGCGAAGGGAAAGGTCCACCAGCATTATTCGGTAGACGGTGGTGACCAGGTAGAAGACCGTGACCGCGGCGTTGACGCCCACCAGCACGGGACGATGAGCCACCACGGCACCCGCCAGCAGACAGACCAGCAGCCCAAGCAAGGCGGTGCGCTGCCAGGGAACAATGGTCACCGCAGCGGACGGGAACCCCCGGGGAGCTTCCGCTGAGATGGGAGAAGAAGGCGATGTCGTCATGCGAATGGCACCCTCGCGCCGAGTGGTACAGCACTCTGGACGCCGTCCGGTGAAAGATGGCTACCCCGCCTGGACTCGAACCAGAACTGACAGGACCAAAACCTGTAGTGCTACCATTACACCACGGGGTAAGCGGTGCGCGAAAGGAGGTACTGTAACACCGCCTCGCGGGTTTTCCAGCCTGCTCACGCCACGAATCAGGGCAATTCCTTACTGAGGGAGTAGGCGGAGTGATTCCTCCCGATGGAGATACTATGTTAAAAGTCATGTGAGGCGGCATCCCGTCCTCCCACGCTGCA
>CAZSBQ010000068.1:0-17465 GCA_964604795.1 uncultured Victivallales bacterium
TGCCCCCGCCGACCTTGCGTCGGTGGAGCAAGAGATTGATATCCAGTGTGTTGCGGAATAATCCACTTTTCACCCTCCCCGGCGGCGGCCGCCGCCGGGGAGGGAGAAAAGTGGGCTTGTCGCGTCCGGCAAGCAGAAAATCTGCGCTCCACCGACGCAAGATCGGCGGGGACGTTTGAACTCAAAACTATGCCCACACCCTTTCCGGACAGGGTCTAGAGAATGCGAATTGAGATGAAGCGTATGAATGCATCATTGAAAAACAATCGACGGACCCCAACGGAAGGCAATGAGCCTGTCGGCGCCGGCGGCGCCCGATTTATGGAGCGCGCCCTGGATGAAGCCGAGCGCGGGCTCGGCCGAACCAGTCCCAACCCGATGGTTGGAGCGGTCGTTGTGCGCGACGGCGTGGAGGTCGCCTCCGGATATCATCAGCGCGCCGGCGGTGCGCACGCCGAAGTTCACGCCCTGGAGCGGGCCGGTGCTCTCGCGGACGGCGCCGACCTGTATGTGTCGCTCGAACCGTGTTCCACGACGGGACGCACGCCGCCCTGCACCGAAGCCATCCGCCGCGCCGCTATCCGGCGTGTGTTTGTGGGCTGTCTCGACGCCAATCCGAAGCATGCGGGTGCTGCGGTGGCGCAGTTGCGCCGGCAGGGCATAGAGGTGCATGTCGGGTTGCTGGAGCACCGTTGCCGGCGGCTCAATGAAGCCTTTTTTCACTGGATCACCACCGGCAGAGCATTTGTTGTGCTGAAAATGGCCATGACTCTTGACGGCCGGATCGCCACGGCAGGCGGGGTTTCCCAGTGGATCACCGGTCCCGAGGCGCGCGCCGACGTGCAGATGTTGCGCAAAGCAGCGGATGCTATTATGGTTGGTGGTGAAACAGTTCGGCTCGACAATCCCGGTCTCAGGGTGCGCGATCCGGCCAATTGGCCCCGCCAGCCGACGCGGTTTGTCTGGACACGCCGTCCCGCGGAGGAGTTCTCCGCCGAACTCGACGTTCGACAGGACCAGAATGGTGTGCCCGCCCGATTCGTCCACCCGTGCGGACACGAGCAGTGGCGAGAGTTTCTTGACGCGTTGGGTGCGGAGCAAAAAAACGTCCTGTTGGTCGAGGGCGGCGGCGAACTGGCTGCCGACCTGCTGAACAGCGGGGCGGTCGACAAGCTGGTCTGGTTTGTCGCACCCAGAATTTTGGGCGGTGCGGGCAGCCGCCCCGTGGTCGGCGGACCCGATCCGCAGGGTCTGGAGAAATGCATCGATGTCGAGTCGCTCGAGGTTTCGTTCCGCGGCCGGGACATGAAGCTGGTAGGGTACCCCCTGGGCCGCGGACTGTTGCGCGAAACGGATGAATAACGCCCCTGAATCCGCGGAAAAAGCCGGGATCGAACACGGAGTTGCAGGAATGTTTACCGGTTTGATTGAAGATGTCGGAACGTTGTCGGCTCTGGCCGAAGCGGCCGGCGGATGGAAGCTGAGCGTGCGCACCGCTCTGCCGCTCGAACAGATCGCAGAGGGCGACAGTATTGCCGTCAATGGCGCCTGTCTGACCGTGGAAAGCCGGACGAGCGCGCGCGGCGAACTCGCGTTCCACGCATTGCAGGAAACCATCGAGCGCACCAACCTGCGTCGGCTGTCCCGCGGCGATGCCGTCAACCTCGAGCGGGCGCTGAGGGCAGGGGACCGATTGGGCGGGCACATGGTCAGCGGACACGTCGACGAATGCGTCCCCGTTCGTTCGGTTCAGCCGGTGGGGCGCGATTGGGCCGTCACCGTGGAGCTGCCCGCGACGCTGAGCGAATATGTCATCGAAAAAGGCAGCGTGGCCATCAACGGCGTGTCGCTGACCGTGGCCGCGTTGGACGCGGGTGCGCTGAGTGTGCGACTGATTCCCGAAACGTGGAAGCGCACCAACCTGCGCGCCTTGCGCGCCGGCGATTCCATCAATTTGGAGGTCGACATGGTCGGCAAATACGTCAAGCGGCTCACCGATCCGCAGGGAGCAGCGCCCCTGCGGGAGGACATCAGTATGAGCGCGCTGGAACAGGCGGGGTTTTTAACATGAATCGACGCGTGGCGGTCATTGGATTGGGTATTTTCGGGCACGAGGTGGCGGTGTCCCTAGCGAAGCGCGGCATGGCCGTGCTGGCCATGGACCGGGACCCCGCGCTGGTGGAAGCGGTCAAAGAACAGGTGGAGCAGGCTCTGATCCTGGATGCCACGGCGGAGGAGGGGTTGCGCGAGGCGGGCGTGGCTGAAATTCCCACCGTTGTGGTCGCCATCGGCAATCAGAACCTCGAAGGCAGCATCCTGACGGCGGCGCTTTGCAAGCAGCTGGGCGTGCCGCGCATTGTCGCGCGGGCGGTCAGTCGTCTGCACGAGCAGATTCTGCGCCAGGTGGGGGCCACCGAAATCATCAACCCCGAGCGGGAAATGGGCCAGCGCGCCGCCCGCCAGATCGCCGCCCCCGGGTTCCGCGAGCTGTTCAAGATGAGCGAGGGCATCACCATCGCGGAAATACCAGTTCCAAAAGCATTCCTGGGCAAAACCGTGCGCGATCTGAACATCCGCCAGAACTACCACGTCAATGTCATCGCAGTGCGCTCACCCGGCGTTGCCAGAAAGGGAACTACGAGTGCCGCCGCCCCAAACGGGCGGGCGGCTCTTGATCCCCTGCCGTCCAACCCGCTCGGTAATGACGATGTGCTCATTGTCGCGGGCAGCGATGACGCCATCAACGCACTCTCCGAAAGGAAATAACTCTCCATGAATGTTGCTTTTTTCTCCTGGATTCTTGCCGCTTTGCTGGTCGTCGTTGTCTTTCTGCTTGAATACGCCGTGCCGCGCGGCTTGGTGTCGGCCTCCCGCGCCGCCCGCTCCAGGGCGGGCGGGGCCGCCCTGGCAATCATCTGCGCGGCGTGGTCCACGCACTACATCCTGTTGATGCTCGAAGGCGGGATGGCGCGCTATCACAACCTGGCAATTCTGCTGATGGCGGGACTCGCCATCCTCTGCTTTTTCTATTTGGACTACCTGATGACACGCGCGCTGGGCGGTGTGGTTCTGCTGTGCGTGAATGCGGCGATCGGGCAAGCGTTCGTGGCCGACTTGCCGGGACGCGGCGCATACGCGATTTTGTGCTACATCCTGGGCATAGCGGCGATGGTCATGATCGGTTTGCCCTGGCGCTTCCGTCAACTGCTTGAAACGTCGGCAAGGAGCGCGGCGTGGCGTCATGCGGTCGGCGGCCTGCTCGCCCTGGCCGCCCTTGTGCTGGTGGGGTTTTCGGTGCTGGCATGAGCGAGCTTGCGTTGCCCCCCAGCGTCCAGGCGTTTCTGCGCGACCAATGCGGACTGCACGAGTCGAGGACCTCGAGGTGCGAGTTGCTGACTCGCTTCCATCACGATCTTTGCGAAGCCAATCGGAGCACGAACCTCACGCGCATCACCGATTGGAAGGACTTTTGCATCCGGCACGTCGCCGACAGTCTGGCCGTGCTGCGTGTGCTTCCCGAACTGGCCGACGCGTCCGCGACGAGTCCGATCATCGCCGATGTCGGCTGCGGCGGCGGGTTCCCCATGGTCCCGCTGCTGTGGATTCAACCGGAGCTGGCCGTCGTCGGCATGGAGTCGCGCGTCCGCAAGGTCGAGTTTGTGAAGACCGAAATCGACCGCCTGGGATTTCCGAGCGCCACCTGCCTCCAAGGGCGAGCCCGCGAACTGGCGCGCTCCGATGAATGTCGCGAGCGCTTCGACCTCGTCCTCCTGCGGGCCGTGGCCAGCGCCGCGGACACCCTCAAGGAATGCCGCCAACTGGTGCGCGGTTCCGCCGGAACCATCGTCTGCTACAAAACGCCCGAAGCCGTGCGTCGCGAATGGCCAGCCGCCGCCCGCGAAGCCGCCAAATACGGCTTCACCATCGAAAGCTCCGAAGCCTTCGAACTGCCGGCCAGGCAGGGCGCCCGCCAATTCATCCTCTTCCGCCGGTGTTCTGGCGGATAAGTCCTCCAATTGCGAAAATGCGCATCCCTGCTCATTCCATTTTGGCGGCTTGTTTTTTGGTTGGTCACTCGGGGATGATCGAGCCGCCTTGTGCGAGTAGGGACCGCACTTTTGCGGTGTCGACATCCTGTACGGCGGCACCCGAGTCGAGAGCCAGCCAGGCGGCAATGCCTGCAGCTTCGCCGGTCTGGTTCATGTTGACCATGACGCGGACGGCGCTGAAGGCAGTCTTGTCGGCATCGAGCATGCGCCCGGCCAGGAGCAGATTACGCACCTTTTCCTGCACCAAGCAGCGGTAGGGAATTTGGTAGTAGGTCGGATTGATTTCGGTCTCTTCGCGCCAGCGGCCGACCTGTTCGGGCCGGCCGCGTCCGGGGATGACGCGCTCTTTGCCGTTCAAGTAGCGAAAGGTGATGCCGGGGCCGTCACTGTGATGGATGTCGACGCGATACGAGCCGAAGCCGATGGCGTCCTCGAAGGCGGTTCCGTTCAGCACGTCCTCACCGGTCAGACGGTAGCGCGCCCTGATCCGGTCGGTTTCGCGGATGCCGATGGTCGCGGCCAGCCCGGCCAACGCCGCTTTGTTGCCCTTCGGCCCGTACGTGCGGATGATGTCCAGGATCGCCCGGATCTGGCGCCGTCCCTCCATTTCCGCATAGGTCAGGTCGGAAGCCTTCGAGGCATTGACGTCGAAGACGTGCGTGTCCGCATGCATCTCCAGGTCGGGAATATCCGGTACGGCGCAGTGCCACCCCCAATCTTCCTTCAGGCCGAACTCCGAACCGTGCTTGTTGACAGCCTCCTCCCAGTTCCACCCGTCCAGACTGTTCATGCCGTGGATCTTGCAGCAGGGGGTTGGCGGCTGCAGCGAACCGTCCAGGTAGAATTCGCATCCGACGGCGCGCGCCACATCGCCGTCACCGGTGGCGTCGATGACCACTCCCGCCGCTATGGCTTGGCGTCCGTCCTTGTTCTCGATGATCACGCCCCGCAGCTCGCCGTCCTCCATCCAGGGTGCCGCGAAATAACTGTGCAGGAACGGCGTGACGTCATGGTCGCGGACGATTTCGTCCAGTTCGATCTTGAGTTCCTCGGAGTTGAAGCGGTAGCAAACTCCGCCGATGGGGCCCACAGCATCCCGCTTCCGCAGGCGATCGAGCATCTCCTCGGTCATGCCGGCGATGATCTGATTGTTGTTGCCCTCGTCATGAAGGCTGTGCCAGATATTGACGAAGCCGGCTGTTGCCATTCCTCCGAAGCAGTTCTGCTTCTCGACAATCGCCACGGACGCGCCCAGGCGTGTCGCCCGGACGGCGGCGAAGACGCCGGTGCAGCTGCCGCCAACCACGCAGATATCGACGTTTCGGACGACGGGAATCGTTTTTTTCGGTTCGGTTATATGCATTCTTCCTGCGGCTCCTCTATGACATTGATCGATAGTTGTTTGAGTCGAACACTTTGATCCTCAGGCCGCCCGCTGTCGCATCAATGTCGAGTGTCGCCGAGATTGTGCCGTTTTTTTCAACGGCTTATCGACCGTGACTGCGGCAGTGCGGCTGTTTCCAAATAATCTAATACGTCAAAACGCTGACATAAAGCCGCCTTTGGAGACCTCCAAAGATGACACGAAGACATCAGACGGCGTGCCGGTGCGGGTGCTGAACGTGGCACTGGCTTTCCATCCGGTGGGTGGGATGCCGGGGGGGCACCGGATCTGGAATGAACCACACCGGCTGCAGAGGGAGCAGTCGGGTTGAACAGTCCCGGTGCGGGCAATATCCCACAGCTCCGCCTAAAAGGCAGAGTCACGATAAATCCAAGTATTCTTGTGTTGCCTTTTTGTCCAGGGCGGCGGGCTCGATTATTCCGGAGCGGAGGTGACGGATGCGCAGGGTGAGATGGCAGAGCGCGCCGATGACGAGGGCGAGGACGGCGTAGACGGGGAGGATGCCGAACAGGAGTCCGGCGGCGCCGAGGGCGAGCAGAAAGCGGGCAACGGCATCGCCGGAGGGACGGGAGATGGTTCGTTTTGTCGCCAAATGCAGGATGAGGATGATTGCCAGCGCGGCGACGGCTATGCCTGCACGTTTCAGGCGTTGGATGGTGGGGTGGGAGATGGACCGGGCCTGGATGCGGATGTCGCCGCGCGGAGTGGTGAAGAAATGGCGGGTCCAGCGTTCGGAGTCGAAGTCGGGCAGGGTGAAGTCCAGGCTGGCCAAGCCGGTTTCCTGGACGGAAATGGCTTCGCCGTCTACTTGTAGGTCATCCCAGCCGGTTTGGGCTCGGAGGCTTCCCCCCGGACCGCTTTGGGAGAAGCCGCCGGGCCGTTGGATCGTTCCCCCCGTGTCCATTTTTTGCCGGGCCTGTTTTTCCATTCGTTTTTGGTAGCGTGCGACGGCGTTTTTCTGTCCGGCTCGTCCGGCGTACTGCGCGCGTTCGGCGTTTTTTTTGTCGCTTTCGGCACGACGTTTCGGGGATTGCAGTTTTGGGGCTTTCATCTGTTCTTGAGGGGAGGTACGGCTGTCGTCGTTCGGCTCGAGGACGCGGTTGCGCGCGAATTGGTTGTGCTGGCGCTGGTAGGCGTCGCGGATGGCCTGCATGTTTTCGGTTTCGGTTTGCCGGCTGAGTTGGTTTCGGGCTCGTTGCAGCTCCTTGCCGGCTTGTTCGAGCACCTCATCGGATTCTTCGAGCCGGCTTTGCAGGTCGGACTCCGAATCGCGCTGGACGCGTTGCCGCCAGGCTTCTTGATTTCGGCGCAGTGATTTGTTGAGGATTTTGACGTTGGAGTAGGCGCGGGCCTGGCTGAATTCGCTGCCGAATTTCAGGGTTTGCAGCAGGCGTTTGGCCTGGCGGGTCTGGTATTCGAGAAAGTAGCCGTGCAGGTCCTCGCGGCTGTGCATTTTTCGCATGGTGCCGCCGAAATCGGCCCACTGGCGGGTGGCGGGAACACGCAGTTCGACTTGGCTGCGTTCGACGTCGACGTTGACGGTCTGCAGGAGCGGAAACTGCGAGGTGCGCAGACCCCCCGGCAATGGGCGGCGGCCGCCGTATTTGAGCACGACCGCGTAGTCGAGTTCGCCGTCGGCGGTTTTGACCAGGGGAATGCGGACTCGGGACGGCGCCGGACGGGAGGATTCCGGCTTGACCGCCTTCACCAGGCGGCCGGCGACGCGGGCGGACAACAGGTTGGCGCCGGCGGGGAGTTCGACGATCAGAAATTGCTCGGTTTGGTTGTCGACGCGATAGCTTTGGCGTCCCCGGTAGAAGCCGTGGTCGTCGATCGCAAGCAGGGTTTGGGCCAGACCAATGCGGGCGCCGGCGGTGGAGACGGTTTCGCGCTGCTTGGTGTGGAAATGCAGGGAGGGGATGTCGTCGGACGATTCGTCCCAGGGGGTGAAGTGGATTTCGCTTGCGTTTTGCCGCAGTAGGTTGCTGACGGTGGACCACTCGCGTCGGTCGGGGGTGAGGGCGGTCAGGCTGTCGTCGGGATCGATGATGACTTCGTCGCGTCCGGCGTTTTCGACGGCGAGGTAGCAGCGGGTCGTGGTGCCGGTTTTGACGAGCGGCGGCAGGAGGTGGTGGCGGTTGTCCGGGAGCGCCTGGTCGTGTTCGACGAGCACGCGCAGTTCGCCCATGATCTCGTCCTGAAGGTGGAGAGTGACGTCGAGCCAAGCGGGAGTCTCGGATTCAGTGATGGTTTTGCGGCTGAGCATGGGGACTTGAATGATGGCGTCGGCCAGCTGTTCGGGCAGCTGGAATTGCAGACGGCGGATGCCTGCGCGTTTGATGGTGAAGGTGAGGAGCATGGACTGCTCCAAAGCGCGGTTGGTGAGGCGCGCGTTGGTGAGGGTCCAACATTGGATTTGCGGAGTTCGCGGGGCAATGGTCAGGATTCCGTCGAAGGCGGGCGAGTCGTAGCGGAGCGCGAGGCGGAGGTGCTCGTGCTGACTGCGCGGCACCCAGGAGCGAAGAGAGCGGAGCAGGGTTTGCTCGATCCCGTCAAGGCGTGTGGGCTGAACATCGAATGCGGGGTCCGAGGAAACGGCGAACTCGCCGGTTTCCCGGGCGATGTCGAGTACGTCGAATCGGGGCAGGGAGAGAGTTTCGACTGGTCCGCGCTCGCCGAGCTGTCCGGAAATGACGACGGCGACATCCCCCAGGAGTCCGTCACTGAAGCGCAGGGTCAGGTGCCGTCCGTCGGGAGTGTCGGACGAGGTCCACTCGAAGGTGCCGGGAGCTTCCACGGCATCGATTTCGAGGGAATCGGGGATGCGGATGCGGAGGGTGAAGAGGGGACGGTTTTCGATATGCATCTGCAAACGTGTTTCGGATCGCCGTTCGTGCTCGGCGATGCGCAGGAGCGTGCGCGCCCGGACGGTTGCGCTGGGTTGAAGAGGAGCGGCGCGCAAGTGGATGCGGAAGGGGACGCGGCGGAATTCGTAGGCTTGGACTGTGTGCGTGCCGCGGGGGGCTTCCGGGGTTTCAAGCGGTTCGACGCGGTCAATGTCCAGGCGGGTGACGTCGGCGGTCTCCAGCACTCGCAGCTCGAGGGCGCGGCTGGCGCGCAAGGCAAGGGTGCCGAGATGGCGAACGGCGCCTTCGACGTTCACCGTCGGTACGTTGAGAGGTCGGGCATCGTCGGGCGCCACGATCTTGTGCGGGCGCCAGGCTCGGACTGTGAAAGCTTCGGAGTTGCTTCCGGGTTTCAGCAGGCGGACCGCGAGGCGGCGCTTGTCGTCGGTTTCGGATACGTCCCAGCCGCGCACGTTTTCGCCGGTGACCGATTCGATTCGGTAGTCGTCGGGGATACTCAGGTCAAAATCGTCGCGTTCGCCGTCGCGGAAGGTCAGTTGCAGGTGCCAGGCCAGTTGGAGGCTTTCTTGGCGCACCTCGAAGGTTGCGTTGGACTCGACGGTGAGTGCGTGCTCGGTTTTTGCGCGGCTTATGCGGGGGCGCCACTGCGTGTGGAAGCGCCCGTTGGCGGCGGTGGTGGTTTCGATCCGCTGATCGGGCTTGGTTGTTTGTCGGGTTTTGCGGTCGGGGAGATGTCGGAATCGGACTTCGGTGTCGGGAGTTGGCACGGTGAGGTCGACGGCGGTTGCGGGGGCATTGGGCAGAATGGCGGAGGCAATGCGCCATCCGCCTTGTCGGTCGAGCTGGATGCGAAGCCCGATTTCGAGGCGGTGGCGGCCTTTGCCGGGGATTGTCACGGCGAGCAGCGAGCGGGAACCGGCGTTTGCTTGTGCCGTTTGTTGCCGCTGAACTTGCTCTGGGGCGTTTTCCGCCTGGGCGGGGCTGTTTTGCGTGTTTTCGGGAGTGACGCTTTGGTTCAGGATGCGGATGCGTGCGGGCGCTTCGTCCAGGGTGGCCTGGGTTAGGACAGCGTTCCGGATGGGCAGGAGACACTCGGTAGGGGTTTCCCGGTAGCCGTCGATGAGCAGGGTTCCGCGCAGCTCAAGGGTGTCGGTTTCTCCCAGTCGAGCTTCAAAGCGCGCGCCGGCGACGGCGGTGTCAACGGGGAGTGCCGGGGTCTTATCCGCTGACTGCTGGGCGCGCTGCCAGAGTTTCTGAAAGCGTGAGCGCGAGATGAATACGCGGTCGGCGGTGGAGAGAGAGTCGTCGGCGTCCGGATCGTAGGGAATGATGATGGCGTCGTAAGGGATGGGAATGGGATCGAGTGGCGGCTCGGTGCGAAGGATGGTCGATGTCGGGGGGCGGATGTCTTCCGCACGGACTGGAGTTGGAGTATCGCCGTTGTCCGCCTGAGCGGTCAGGATGCCGCAGGTGGCGGCCAGCCAGATGCAAAGACAGGCTTGAGCACGCGGATGCGCGCCACTGTGTTCGGGCATGCGCCCTCCGGCCAGAAACGGGAACAGACGCACAATCAGGGGGACGATCACAAAGTACGGAATCAGCAGTGCCGCCGCCCAAAACACGGCATTGAGAACGGGAACCAGCAGAACCAGGACGGGAAGCGGCGACAAGGCCGTGGACAGCAGGGCCGCAGCCAGCACGTAGAACGCCTTGCGGCGCGTGGACTGGCCGGTTTGCGCAGCACCCGCCAGAAAGACGGCGGCCGCCACCGCCCAGGCCAGGGCGTCGATGCGGTCGCGGTTCCAAATGGTGATGTGCAGGCGCGGTGCCTGGCCGGTGCCGGTGAACACGGCGGGGCGGCCTTCGCGGGTCAAATCGATGGACAGGCTGCGCAGACCGTCGACGGTCCAGGCGGGAGTTGCGGGTTTGGTGGGGCGGCCTTTTTGAGCTTGATCTTCGGCCTGGCGGGCGCTCTCCGCTCCGTCCCTCCCGCCTCCTCTCGGTTGATCATCAGCCGGCAGTTCGCGTTTCGCCTCGCCGGCAGCCTCTCTCTCTTCGGCGATGATGGACTCGTCCAGCGAGCTGAAATGCTGGATGTCTGCCTTCTGTTGATGCTCACGAGATACTTGACGCGCTTTTTCGCGCGCGGTGCCGAGAGCAGGCAGGAGCATGCCCGCGAGCAACCCGAGGACGCAGACTGCAATGCCGACCTGAAGGAGTGCGGTCAGGAACCCGCGCAGGCCGCCTTCCCTCGTTTTTTTGCGCATGTGCCGGATGGTGAGGACGATGGCCGCCACCAGTGCAATCAGGGGCAGGGCGAGCTGCGGGGTTCGCACCAGCGCAGAGATGAGACCTTGGTTGAAATTGATGTTGCCGCCCAGTTTGGAGAGCAGCCCGGGCAGCTCGACGGCGGCCATGGTAGGGGTGGGCAGGTTTTGGCAGGCGAGGGGGCCCCGGGAGCGCACGACATCGAATCCGCTCGGTGTGTGCAACCGCCATTCCGTGTCGATGACCGGTGCGGAACGGAGCGGGCCCGAGCCGTCCGCCGGCAGGCGAAGGAGGGGACCGGCAGCCTGCATGTCGGACAGGAAGGCCAGTGCGGAAGTGGGAGTTTCGTAGACGAGGCGGAGGATTTGGGGGTCATCGGGAGTGCTGTTGTCGAGGTCGACAAGCATGGAGCTTCCGCTTCCGCGCGGATTGGCGGGTCGACCGTCGAGCGTGGCGGACCAGAGTTGTGCGCCGTCGGGCAGCTGGATGTCAAGGGTTGCGGCCTTGGAGTGGAGGGCGTATTCGGCGGCGGTCTGGCTGACGCCGTCGCGGCTCAGCGTGGTGGCCAGGCGGGCGTGTTGGACAATTGTCGAGGGCAGGGCGAGCAGGGGGGGACGCGATGCCTTGACGATCACGTTCGGGGGCGGTCCGATAAACTCGTATGCGCCCAGCAGTCGCGGACCGGGTTGATGGTGGGCGTCCACCATTTCGCCAATGTCCACCGGTCGCGGGTGCGAGGCCACATGGACATCCAGCTCCTCGTTGCCCTCGACGGCCAGCAGACCCGCTTGAAAGGCCACGTTTTCGGCCGTCGGCAGTGGTAGAGAGAAGGTGTTTTTTTCGTTCGGGTCCATTCGCTGCTCGAAGTCTGCGGCCAGGTGCACCAAGCCGCGGATAGGTTCGGTCAACTCCACCGTCCAAATGCGGCGGTCCTCACCATGTTTCGGGATGGATTCCTTGATGGCTACGCCGCTGATTGCCGTGATTGAGAGGCTTTGGGGGGTGTCCGCGGGCAGCGAGAACGAGAGGGCGCGGGTGCTGGCGCGGCGGATGTCGTACAGAAGCTCGAGCCGGCAGTCGATCTGGTCGGTGTCGACTCGGAAAAAGGAGAGGGACTCGGCGGTGATCCTGGGGGTTTTTCGTGTGACGCTGAACAAGGCGGCGTAGTCTGTCTGCTCGTAGGTGTAGGCCAGTTCGGCATCGACGCCATCCAGGCCGTATTCCGCCTTGTCCTGCTCGCGGAGTGGGAGTAGCCCGTCGAGTTGATGAGGGAGAACCCGCAGGTCGTCATTGGCGCGAACGGCGACAGCCCCGTGACTGGAGTCGGCGGCGGACAGGGTGAACCGCGGAAAATGAACGCGGTGATTTTGCCAGTCGGAGAACCATCCGTCGGGCAGGTGTTCGGCCTCGAAGCGGACAGTCTGTTCCTGGTCCGTGGGGATGGGGGAAGGCAGTTGCACTCGAATGCGTTCGCCGCCGCCGGGTGTGCTGTGACGGTGGAAGGGCAGGGGACTCCGCTGCTCGGAGAGAATGTCCGTGATCCTCCAGCCCTCGGGAACGGGGATGTTCAGGACAAAGCAGGCACGGTTTTCGGGACGCACGGTGAAGGCGCCGCGCACGTCCAGGCCGTCGCGTCCGATGATCAGCAGAGTGTTGCTCGTGACGTGTAGCTTGGCCGGGGGGTGGCGAAATTGTGCGGACATCGCAAATGTTTCGCCGGGGGCGTAGTGAGCGAGCAGGAGGCGCTTGTCGGCGGGAGCGCGGTCCGGTCCGGAGGAGTCCGCGGGCGGCAGTGCCTGCTGTAGGACGGAATTTTCGATGGCCGTCATGTCCTCGGTTGCGGCTTCGACCAGTTCCAGACGGCTGTCCAGCAGAATGCCGGCGATGGTGCCGCCCGTGACCATGTCCACCGGTCTCATACGGGGAAGCGACCACTGCCGTAAATCCGGGCGCATGCGCTCGGCTGCAAGCTGAATGGCGACGGTGCCGGTGGTTTCCTCGCGCAGGTGCACGCGCAGAGTGCGGTCCGCACCGGTTCCCGTCAGTTCCCAGCGCGCGAGGTTGGCGCAGTGCACATCGGTGATCTCGAAACCGGTCGGCACGCGGAAGTCGAACCGGTCCACGGCCCGGTGGAGGACTCGGCAGGAAACGGTCTGGAGCAAGCGTTCGGCATCGCGGGATATCTCGTCCACGATCACACTGCGGGCGATGACGGTGCGGTCGCGGCGCTTGGCTCGGCTGTTGAGGGTGACAGCCAGGTCGAGACGACCGGAGCGGGGCGGCAACAGCTTGAAGCGGGTCTCGTCGGCACCCTCGTGGTACCGGCGGGCGATGACGGCGGCGCCACGGCGGAGTTCGACGTTGCCCGGCACGGTCAGGGCCAGGGTTGCGGCGGGCAGGCGCGGGAGCGTTACTGCCAGGGCTTGGCTGGCTGTGGTGGTGGTCAGCGGCGTGATTGCGTGAAGGTCGAGGGTGTGGCGGCCCGTGCCCTCGACGAAAAGAGTGAGCGCGCCGTTGTCGGCGCGCCCGAGCGGTGCCGCCCGGCCATCCAGTTGCGCACTCCGCAAACCGATTCCCGAAAACGGCAGTTCGACGGCGTGCAGCCCTTCGCCAAGGACGTCCAGTTTGATGACGGCGTGAATTTGAGCGCGTTCCTCGGCGATGGTGATGCGGATGTCCGCGGCGTTCGCCAGGGTGTCGAGCGGCGGGGAGGGCGCCGGGGTTTTGCGGGCTTCGCGCAGCAGTTGCTCATATTCCGAGCGCGGCAGAAGAACGCGGTCCGCGCCTGCTTCCGCGCTCAGAAAAAGGTGCAGCTGCTCTGCGGGCACCAGCAGCTCACGAACGGTTTCGGAATCATCCGCGGCGGACAACGCAGGCAGACAGACTGAAAGAAGTCCGAAAACGCTAGCCACGATTATTCGCGCCGGACAGCGAAAAGCGGCGGGCGCAGTTCGGGCGGAGCGTGACTGGCGAACTCCGCAGAGCCGTTTGACGGTGGCGGCGCTCACGCGCTTGAGAATCTCAGGACAGCCTGGATGATGGGTGTGCATGCTATTCCTCATCCGTTTTTTCGGGCTGGGCAGCGGCTGCTTCGTCGCCTGTTGCCGTCTCGGTCGCCGCTTCGGGTTCGGGCGGCGGAGGGGGAGCCGCGTCGCGTTTTCGCCGGGTGCCCGCAGGGCGGTCGACCAGCAGGTACTTCATGGTCCACAGCACCAGCACTATGGCCGCACCCGAGACGCTGGCGTTGGTGACCAGGGCAATGGCCAGGCTCTGGCAGAAGACATCGAGCGCCAGCAGTGCCACAATGATTGCGCCGACCACCAGGATGCGGGTGGGAGCACGGGCGGGCAGCAGGGCCAGGCCGATGCCGATGCCGACAAGCAGAATCAGGGCGTTCAGCCACAGTCGACGAATGGTGTGCAGGCGAAGTGCACCCTCTTCGCCCGCGGCGGGGCGCAGGGTCGAGTACAGAACCCGTTGTCCATCGGTGGCGAATTCGCCGATGGTGTCCTCGCCTGTGGAAACGCCTTCGGAAACCCAGTTCAGCAGCCACTCCGGGGATTTGACGGGACGCGGCAGTGCGCTGACTCCGTGCATCGCCCAGACCATCTCGTCATGCCAGGCGCCGGTATGAGCGAGATAGCTTTGCTCGGACGGATAATAGGCGGACAGGTAGACTTTCTGGATGGCCGGCTCGTTGGGGAACGCCGGACACTGGAGGCGTTTGCCGCCATTGGAGATGGTGTAGCGCAGCTCGAGCAGGAAGGGTTTGCTTTGGTCCTGCCCGGCCAACGGGATATGAAAGGTGCCGTTGCCGCCGTCCTCGAGGGCAACCGGTCGCCCGTCGACACGCACGGGGCGGGTGTCGAAGGATACCCCCTCGGGCAGTTGGACCATCAGGCGCTGCCGGGCGCTGCGCATGCGGAAGAGCGCCTGAACGCTGGTCACGCCGCTGCGGGTCAGGACCCCGCGGACCAGAGCGCGTTCAATGCTCGTGGCCTTGACGTCCCGCGCGGTGTAGCGCCGGGCCTTGATGCGCAGCGACCACGCTTCATGAAATTCGAAGGCGCGTGCGGCGTTCGCAATGCTAGTGCCGCCCGCCAGATCATACTGGGGATCGATGGGCCGCAACCCCTCAAGGGGAAGCACGGGCTGGATGTCGATGAAGTCACCCTTGGCCAGCACGATCTGACCCCAGGCGCGATCGGTCCGGAGCGCTTGGATGCGCGGAATGTCGATCTCCGCGCCGTCGCTCAAGCTGTCCACCTTCTCCTCCCATCGGAATCGGACGGTGCGCGCGCCGAGGATTTCCGTGTCGCCCACCAGTTTCCACACGACGGTTTCCTCGGGCGGGTCCGAAAGGGACGTCGTGTCCTCGACTACAGAGTACCGCAATCCCTCGCTGACCAGACGGATGTCCTCGGCCCGGTCCTGCGGGATGGCGACCAGCAGGGACGGCACGCCGCTGTAGCGAATCGAGTAATGCAGGCGGATGTCGTGGCGGACCACGCCGGGTTCGACGCGGGTGTGCTGCAGTTGGCGGACACTGACGTGCGGACGTCGTCGTTCGGCCTCAACGGTAAAATTCACCGGTTGCCCGGCATACGCGAACGCCAGCGCGATCCGTTCCTTGTCCGACTCGTGCTGAAGCGTCCAACCGGCCTTGGAGACATCGCTGTGCGGAACGGCCCGCAATCCCTCGGTGGTGCGGGCGTTCAAGCGCAGACTTTCGGGACTGAAGAGAACCAAATGTCCCGTTTCAGCCGCCAGAAAGGGGGACTCCAGGCGCGGAAGCGGGATGTCGAGAACGACTGACTCGCCGGTTGGCCTCATAAAGGCGGATACGGAGAGAGAACGTCGAAGCCGGATGCGCACACCGGTGGGACCTTTGGCTTGACGGTTGAGATTGACCTCGAGCCTACCGTCCCCGGTTGTGTGATGGGAATCGACCGCCGCGGCGGAGACCCCTTTGCGTGGGCTGTCTCCGCGCACGGTGCGGACGTCATAGCCGGACGGGATGCGAAGCATGAACTGAAAGACTCCCGCCCGCCGAACATCCAGGACCATGGCCGCATCCAACTCGATGGATTCAGGGGTGAGATGAACACCAACCAACGCGTCCACGACAATGCGCGGACGGATTTTCTCCACATCGAGAGCGAGCGCATACGGCAATCCGGCATAGCGGTACGCGAAATCCCACTGCGTTTCGGCACCTTTAGGGCGCAGGTGCGCGGGCAACTCACGCTCGTCCAATTGCAGCAGACCCCGGTGTTCCACGACCTCCGCGCGGAGGTTGTCCGCAATGTCCACCACAACAGTTCCCTGTTGACGGTGAACTCCCCGGGCGCGCACCTGGGGCACGTCCAAGCGGTCCTGAGCACCGAAGGTTTCCAGCTCAAGCACAAGTTTCTGCTTGGTGTCGGCGGGTTCGAAAAGTTCGGCGGTCACCCGTTGCCGGGCATCGGTTTCGGAGAGCGTCCATTCGCGGACATTGGCGTCGTGGACATTGATCACCCGGTACCCTGCGGGGATGTCCACCTGCAGCTGGTCGAGTGTCGCGCGACTGATGCTGTACTCCAGCACGGTGCGGATGCGCGCGGCACCCTCCTCGACCGACACGCGGGTGTCCCCCCGAACGCTGGCCAGAGCCTGAAGACCGCGTGCGCCCTCGGCCTTCGGCGTCCAGCTCAGAGTAATCCGCGGAGCGGCGCCGACAAAGGCCAGTACACGCGTCTGCTCGGCGTCCGGCGCCTCGGGGGTGCGAGTCACCGCGATGGCCGGTTCGATATCCACATCCACACCGGGATCGGGGATGATCACCTCCCATTGACTGACCGGCGCCCGGGGGGCGGAAAACGTTGCCGTGTTGCGTCCAGGCGAGGACGAAAAGGCCTTGGCGAACTCCAGCGTCAGGTTGTACTGACTCGGTTCGGCACCGTCCTTTCGGAGCAGCAACGCAGTTTCGCCGCCCGGCTGGGGCAGCAGGAGGGCCGGATCGCCGTCGAGAGTTGCCGATTGGAGCGCCGCGTCCCCCAAATTCAGAGGAATCCGGTTCCAGCCATCCTTAAACACCTCGATGCGCAGGCGGGCGGTGGCCGACACGACCTCATCCTCGACGCATAGCTGCCCCTCAATGGCGGAAATGAGGTGGTCCGCCGGGTGTTCATCGGTGGGGTCGGGGGGCGATTGGCGTGCGGCCGTCCACAGCTGCATGAACTCCTCGTAGGGCAGAAAAACCCCGCGCTGGTCCTGTTCGAACACGGAGTGCAGCCTGTCGAAGGGAATGTAGATGCTCTGTTCGCGAAATGCGGAGTCCACAGATTCGCCATTCGACGACACCTCCGGCGCAGCCGCAGCGACACCGATACCGGCAAGCAGCCAGCAAAACCAAAACGACATGCGCGCAACAATCCGTCGGCCAACACAAACAGTCTTCATCGAACCACCTCAAAGCTTGAAAAGCCGGCAAAAAAATGCAACCATGCTAATCGCATACTCTACACCGTCCACGCCAGTGAAACAAGACGCGCCGAACCGTCAGCACCGCTTTCCTCTGCGAGACGCGCCCCTCATCATACAGAACGTTCGTGACATACGTTTTTCAAACAAGGCATGGAAGAAGCCTTGGGGACAGCAACTTGGTGACATGCCGCCAGTCGGTTTTGGGCGATGCCCAAGAAACAAGCGGATTGTGCCCGGCCACTCAACGGTCTCACAGCTCCGCCAAAAGGCAGAGCCACGACGGACCAACCGTGGCACTGGCTTTCCAGCCGGTGGTCATTGGGGAAAAACCGTGGCACTGGCTTTTCAGCCGGTGGTCCAGAACTCGCAACTATGCGCAAATTGAACGCCATGATTTGGCGCAGTTTTTAG